>NZ_JBBKVV010000141.1:0-31855 GCF_037968635.1 Phenylobacterium sp. | reverse complement strand
GCGCCAGCCCCGGTGTCGCCGGCGGCGTCCGGCGGCCTCAAGGCCGCGGGCGCCGGCGACACCGGGGCTGGCGCGGGGGATTTCGACTTTCTCATCGGCCACTGGCGGGTTCGCCACCGCGTGCTCCGGAAGGGATCCCAGCGGGACTGGATGGAGTTCGAGGGCACGTCCTCCACCCGCAAGGTGCTGGGGGGACAGGGCAACATCGAGGAGAATCTCCTGGCCTCGCCGGCCGGCGCCTATCACGCCATGGCCATCCGGTCGTTCGATGCCAAGTCCGCCGAGTGGTCGATCTGGTGGCTCGATGGACGATTTCCCCTGGGCCCCCTCGACCCGCCGGTCCGGCGCCGGTTCCAGGACGGTGTCGGCGCCTTCTATTCCGACGACCTGGTGGACGGGAAGTCGCGGCGCACGCGCTACCTATGGTCCAAAATCACCCCCGCCACCTGCCAGTGGGACCAGGCGACTTCCAACGACCAGGGCGCCACCTGGGAAACCAACTGGGTCATGGCCTTCAACAGGGTGGCGCCCAGATAGGCGCCTAGCCAGGCTGCCATATATTAGCGATTGAGCTAAATAGCATTTATGCTAAATAAGCGCATGGACGCCTTCGAAGCCCTGGCCGACCCCACCCGCCGCGAGATCGTGGTCCTGCTGGCCGATGGCGAGCGCAGCGCCGGCGACATCTCCGGGCGGTTCGACATGGCCGGCCCCTCGGTCTCCCGCCACCTCAAGGTGCTGCGCGAGAGCGGCCTGATCGCCTTTCGCCAGCAGGCCCAGTCGCGGCTTTACCGCCTGGAGCCCACTCGGCTTGAGGAAGTCCGCCAGTGGATGCAGGCGCGGCTCGACCAACTGCATGACCGCTTCGACGCGCTCGGCGCCCACCTCGACCACATGAAGGAGAGAGACGATGACTAGGGCCGGACTGGCGCGGTTCGTCGACCGCTTCACCATCGAATATGTGCGCGACTATCCCCACCCCATCGAGCGGGTCTGGCGCTCGGTGGCCGATCCGGCGGAGATCTCCGTCTGGTTCTGGACCGCGCGGTTCGAGGCCCGCGTGGGCGCGCCCTATAAGTTCGGCGGCGACGAGAGCGACATGTTCGGCGTCGTCACCGCCGTGGAGCCGCCGCGCCTGCTCCGCTTCGGCGGCCCTCACGGGCACGGCCCGACCGGCTACATCCAGTTCGAGCTGGCGCCGGTGTCGGGCGGCACGCGCCTGACCTTCACCCAGCACTCCCAGCCCGGCTTCTTCCGCAAGGACGAGTGGCCCATCGACCCGCCGGACCTGGCGGAGGGGCCTGGCATGCCCTGGCGGCCCGGCACGCTCAGCGGCTGGCATGGCGCCCTGGACTGCCTGGGCGGCCACATGGACGGCGCCGATATCGAGACTGGCCTGGAGGCGGCCGAGGCGCAGCTGCTGGCCATCTACCGCGAGCATATGCGCACCATCCCGCCCACCTGACGGGACCCTGACGGTCACTTGTCGGCCTTGGTGGGCTGGCCGCGGCCGCCGCAATCCCTTGCGCCTCAAGACTCCGTGGCCGGCTGACCGGCTTTAAACAGCCTTGTCTTCCATCCGTGGCCACCGACTATGTGCGGATGACTCGCCTGATCGATGGTCTGAAGCCCTGCGGCCCCGTCGCCGACCCCAAGTCGGCCGAGCGCGCCCTGAACCTCGTCCGCCCTGCCGCCGAAGAGGGCGCCTGGGAGGGCTTGCTGACCGAGGCCTGGCCCGTCCTGGCGCCGGTGTTCGGCGCCTCCCCATACCTCACCAGCCTGGTCCGCCGCGACCTGCCCCGCCTTCGCGACCTGCTGCAGGCCGATCCCGACGCCCGGTTCACCGACCTGCTGGCCCGCACCGCCGCCCTCTCGCAGGCCCCCTGGGACGCCGCCAAGTCCGGCCTGCGCAAGCTCAAGGCCGAGGCCCACCTGCTCATCGCCCTGGCCGATCTGGGCGGGATCTGGGACCTGGACGCGGTCACCGGCGCGCTCGCCCGCTTCGCTGACGCGGCCCTCATCACGGCGCTCACCGTCGCCGCCCGCAGCGAGGTCGAGGCTGGCCGACAGACCGAGGTGGGGGCCGGCGCCGAGGGGCCCGTCCCCGGCTATTTCTGCATCGCCATGGGCAAGCACGGCGCCTACGAACTCAACTATTCCAGCGACATAGACATCAACGTCTTCTACGAACCCCAGGCCCTTCCGCTGGTCGAAGGCGTTGAATCCCAAGGCTTCGCGGTCCGCCTGACCAACAAGCTTTCCGAGCTGATGCAGGACAAGACCGGCGACGGCTACGTCTTCCGCACCGACCTGCGCCTGCGCCCCGATCCGTCCTCGACGCCCCTGGCCGTCCCGGTGGCTGCGGCCATGGACTACTACGAAAGCGTCGGCCAGAACTGGGAGCGGGCGGCCTTCATCAAGGCCCGCACCTGCGCCGGCGACATCCCTCGCGGCGACGCCTTCCTGGCGGACCTGACCCCCTTCATCTGGCGCAAGAACCTCGACTTCGCCGCCATCGCCGACATCCATTCCATCAAGCGCCAGATCCACGTCCACAAGGTCGACGACCGCCTGCAGGCCAAGGGCATGGACCTGAAACTGGGCCGCGGCGGCATCCGGGAGATCGAGTTCTACGTCCAGACCCAGCAGCTGATCCTGGGCGGGCGCCACGCCGACCTGCGCTCGCCCCGCACCCTGGACGCGCTGTGGGCCCTGGAGGCCGCGGGCCACGTGGCCACCGCGACCGCCCAGGAGTTGACCGAGGGCTACGGGGTGCTGCGGGCCATGGAGCACCGCATCCAGATGCTGGCCGACGAACAGACCCACAAGCTGCCGGAGTCCGACATCGAGCGGGGCCGGGTCGCGGCGCTGGCGGGCTTTGCCAAGCTCAAGGACTTCGACGCCGCCATCGAGAAGACCCTCAAGGCCGTCAATCTCCGCTACGGCGAGCTCTTCCCGGACGAGGAGCAACTCTCCTCCCACTTCGGCAGCCTGATCTTCACGGGCGTCGATGACGACCCGGAGACCCTCGCAACCCTAGCCCGCATGGGCTTTTCCCAGCCCGGCAAGGTCTCCCAGACCATTCGCAGCTGGCACCACGGCCACATCGCGGCGACCGGCACCGAGCGGGGCCGGGAGCTGTTCACCCGCCTGGCGCCTCGCCTGCTGGAGGCGGCCAACGCCACCGGCGCACCCGACACGGCCTTCCACCGCTTCAGCGACTTCTTCGGCAAGCTGTCGTCGGGGGTGCAACTCCAGTCCCTTTTCCTCGCCCAGCCTCAGCTGTTCGAGTTGATCGTCCAGGTCATGGCCTACGCCCCGCGCCTGGCCAATACCCTGGCCCGGCGGCCCGCGGCCCTGGACGCCATGCTGGACGGCGACTTCTTCTCCGATATCGCCATCGAGGAGGATCGCCGGATGATGGACGCCGCCGTCGCCCAATCAGACGGCTTCGAGGGCGCCATGGACGCTGTCCGTCGGGTCAATCGGGAACAGGCGTTCCGCATCGGCGTCCAGGTGATGAGCGGCTCGGCGAGCGCCGAAATCGCCGGCCGCGCCTTCGCCGATCTGGCCGACCTGTGCATCGACACCCTCGCGCCGGTCTCATTGGCCGAAGCCGAACGCCTGGGGGGAACCTTCCCTGGCCAGGTCGCCGTCGTGGCCCTGGGCAAGTGCGGATCGCGGGAGATGAGCGCCGGCTCGGACCTCGATTTGATGACCGTCTACCGTGCCGACGACCCGGCCGCCGCCTCGTCGGTCAAGGCGTGGAGCGCCGAACTCTTCTATGGCCGCTTCACCCAGCGGCTGATCGCGGCCCTTTCCACTCCCACCGGAGAGGGGGAACTCTACGAGGTGGACATGCAGCTCCGTCCCTCCGGCACCAAGGGGCCGGTGGCGGTGAGCTTCGCGGCCTTCGAGGACTACTACGCCCGGGAGGCCGAGACCTGGGAGCTGCTGGCCCTGACCCGTGCCCGCGTCGTTTGGGCCAGTTCACCGGCCTTCGCGCTGACAGCCACCCGGGCGATCGACGCCGCCCTTCGCCGGCCGCGGGACGCCGCCAAGACCGTCGCCGATGTGCGTGAGATGCGTCAGTTGCTCGAACGCGAGCGGCCGCCGAAGGGCGATTGGGACCTGAAGCTCTCTCCAGGCGGTTTGGTGGACATCGAGTTCGCCGCTCAGTTTCTGCAACTCGTTCACGCCTCAGGCGGGGGTCCGCTTTCGCCCAACACCGCCGAGGCGCTGGGTGCGGTTCTCGCGGCGGGGCTTGCGGACAAGGGGCCGCTCGCCGACCTGCAGGAGGCTTGGACATTGCAGCAGAACCTCACCCAGCTGCTGAAGGTCGCCCTGCAGGACGGCGAGGATCCCGGTGAGGAACCCAAGGCCTTCAAGGCGCTGCTGGCTCGGGCCGGCGGCGTGAAGGACTTCAAGGGTCTGCGCGCCAAACTGGCCCGCGCCCGGGCCGCCGCGCGGCACGCCTACGACATCATTGTGCAATCTTGAGCGACGGATATGGGCGGGCGGCCCGTTCAACCTCTGACGGTGCGCGAGATCGTCGAAAGGACCCTATGCACCGCTTCCTGATTGTCGCCGCCGCCCTCTCCATCGCGGGGTCCGCCCAGGCCCAGATGGGGCCGCCGAACCCGGACGCCAACCGCGACGGCAAGGTGACTTGGGACGAGTACAGGAGCGTCCAGTCCGGCGCGATGCTGGACCGGTTGGACAGCAACAAGGACGGCAGGATTACGAAGGCCGAGAGCAAGCCGATGGAGGACATGGCCGCGCGCTTCGGGGGCGCGAAGGCCACAGCTCGCATTGCTGAGATGTGGAGCAAGGGTGATGCGAACAGGGACGGCGCCCTTTCGCGCGCCGAGTTGGAGGCCATGTCCCGGCGGCGCTTCGATGCCGGCGACACCAATCATGACGGCTGGCTTAGCAAGGGTGAACTGGCCACCATGCGTCAGAACCGGGGCCGTGACGGATAGCCTGCCCATAACTGGCGCCTGGGGCGAGGTCGAGTTTGGACTCAGATCCGGACGAGGAACTTCTGGTGCGTGTGGCGCGGGGCGATCCAGCCGCCGTGCGGGCGCTCACGGCCCGCAAGCTGCCGCGCCTGCTGGCGCTTGCTGGCCGGATGCTGGGCGAGGTTTCGGAAGCCGAGGATGTGGCCCAGGAGGCGATGATCCGCGCCTGGCGTCAGGCGCCGGCCTGGACGCCTGGCGTCGCGCGCTTCGACACCTGGCTGCACCGGGTCACCCTCAACCTCTGCTACGATCGGCTGCGCCGCCGGCGGGAAATCCCCACCGAGACACCGCCGGAACAGGTCGACCAGGGACCAGCGCCCGACCGGGGGCTGGAAGCCGCCGATGTGGGCCGCCGGGTCGCCAAGGCCATGGCCACTCTGCCGGACCGCCAACGGGAGGCCGTAGCCCTTTGTCACTATCAGGACCTGACCAATATCGAGGCCGCCGCGATCATGGGGGTCAGTGTCGAGGCCCTGGAGAGCCTGCTGTCGCGCGGACGGAGGGCCTTGCGGCTGGCGCTTTCGGATTTGATGGCGCCATGAGGGGGCCGGCATGACACAGGAACGGTTCCTGGAACTGGCCGACGCTCATGGCGGTACGGTCGCCCGTTGGCCCGCCGCCGAGCGCGAGGCTGCTGCGACCCTTATGGCGGCCGCGCCGGATTTCGCCCAGCGGGTCCTGGCCGGGGCCGACCAACTCGATGGCGTTCTGGACGCCTGGGCGCCATTCAGCGTGTCGCACGCCCTCAATAGAGCGGTGATCGACGGCGCACCCACCATCCATCCGCGCCGGAGCCTTCGGACCTGGCTGTTGGGAGCCGGTGTCGGCGCCGGTTTGGCCGGCGCCTCCGCGGCCGGCCTGGCCTTCGGCGTGGCTCTGTCAGGAAATCTCGCTTCCACCACCGACGCCCCCGAGGCGGTGAGCGCTGCCATGACCGGCTATGACGACCTCTTCGAGACGAGCGAAGGCGCCTGATGCCAAGCCAACGCACCCTGACCCTGGCCCTGATTGCGTCGGTCGCCCTCAACCTCTTCGTTATCGGCACGGTGGTGGGGGGCATCCTGGTGGCGCAAAGGTTCCGCGACGCCGCGCCCGCCGCCAATCGTCCGCGCCAGCCGCTGTGGACCGCCGCCGACGCCCTGCCGCCCGAACACCGTCGCGCCTACCGCCAGCTGCTGCGCGGCGAGGCGGGCGGCGTGGGAGGCCAGATGCGTCAGGCGCGACAGGCGAGGCGGGAAGCCTGGACCGGTCTCGGCGCCGACCCCCTGGATGGACCAGCCATCTCCAAGCGTCTCTCTGAAGCCCGAAGCCTCGAGATGACCGCCCGCGGAGGTGTTGAAGATCGGATCGTCACCTTCGCTGCGACCCTGCCGCCGAAGGAGCGGGCCGAACTGGCCAAGGGCCTGGCCCGTGGTGGACAGAGCGGCGAACACCGTCCGCGCCGTCCCTAGGCGGCGGCGATCCCGGCCAGCGCAGCGCCGGTCTGGCGGATCGGCAGAGAGAAGCTGACCATGGTGCCCTCACCAGGCGCGCTCTGCATGTCGAGCGCACCGCCGTGCATCTCCACCAGCGACTTGGTCAGCGCCAGGCCCAGGCCTGTTCCCTGTGTGGTCTTGGAGTGCTGGTTTTCCACCTGCTCGAAGGGACGGGCCAGGCGGGCCAGGTCGTCCTCGGCGATGCCGATGCCGGTGTCCTGGACGCTGATGCGGATGCGCTCGCCCAGAGGGTCGTGGCGGCCCTCGGCGCGGATGGTGACGCGGCCGCCGCGTGGCGTGAACTTGATGGCGTTGGAGAGCAGGTTCAGCAGGATCTGCTTGACCGCCCTGTAGTCGGCCTCGATCTCGGGTAGGTGCTGCGGGAAGTCGATGGCGAGCGCCAGCCCGGTGGCCTCGGCCCGGTTGCGGACCAGGCGCACGGCGTCCTCGGCGACCTCCTCCAGGGCGATCGGCTCGAACTTCAGGCTCATCTTGCCCGCCTCGATCTTCGACATGTCGAGGATGTCGTTGATCAGGGCCAGCAGATGCTGTCCCGACGACAGGATGTCCTGGGAGTATCCCTTGTAGCGCTGGTCTCCGAGCGGCCCGAACATCTCCTGGACCATGATCTCGGAGAAGCCGTTGATGGCGTTCAGCGGGGTGCGCAACTCGTGGCTCATATTGGCCAGGAACTCTGACTTGGCCTTGTTGGCCCCCTCGGCCCTTACCTTCTCCATTTCATATTTGCGCGCCAGTTCCGAGAGTTGCTCCTGGCTGCGCTCCAGGCCGACGACGGCCTTTTGCAGCGCCTCTTCGTTGAGGCGGCGGGCTTCTTCCTGGGTCTTGATGGCGGTGATGTCGGCGGCGCTCATCACCAGCCCGCCCTCGGCGGTTCGGCGCTCCGAGATCTGGATCCAGCGACCGTCGTTCAGTTCAGCCTCGCGCACACCCTTGCGGCCGTCGGAGGCGTCCATCTCCTGCTTGATGGCAAGTTGAGCGAAGCGGTTGACCTGCTCGCGCGACGCCCCGGGCTTCAGCAGGCGGGGTTCCAGCGAGAAGAAGGTCCGGTAGTTCTTGTTGCACATCAGCAGGCGGCCGTTGCGGTCCCAGAGGACGAAGGCCTCAGACACACTCTCGATGGCGTCGCGCAGGCGGTTCTCGGCGGCCTGCGCGCGGGCCTGGGCCATGCGCTCCTCAGTCACGTCGAGAGCCACGCCGATGATCCGCGAATAGCCATCCCGGTCCTTGTCGCCAAAGGCCTGGCCCCGGGCGTCGATCCAGGTCGGCCGCCCGCCCTGCAGGGAGGGGACGCGGAAAGAGACGTCGAAACCGCCATAGACGGCCGCGGTGGAGAGCGCCTGGCGCAGACGGTCTCGGTGGTCGGCCGACACCCGCTCCAGCACCGCCTGGCCGTCGACGATTCCGCCGCCGCCCCAGCCGAAGATGGCGCCGGTGACGTCGGACATGAACATCTTGTCGGCGGAGAGGTCCCACTCCCAGATGCCGCAACGCGCCGCCTCGACGGCGAGCCGGAACCGCTGCTCGGAATCCACGAACGCCTTCTGGGCGTTCTCCACCCGGTTGCTCTGGTTCAACAACAGCAGGCCCAGCAGGAATGCCGCCGCCAGTGGGGTCAACAGCCAGGCCAACTGCTCCGTTGAGGTCTGGATTTCCATGGGTGCGGAACTGGCGCCGGCCAGCGCATATAGCCTGCCACCCAGGGCGGGGCGGGCGGCGAGGTCGAGAGAAGCGCCGTCCGGCCCCTGGGCGCGACTCAGGCCGCCATCCAGTTTCAGTTCCTCCGCCGTGGTGGCGAAGGCGGCGTTGATCGTGTCCGCCGCGCCGACGCCGTTCGCCGGACTGGCTGCGAGGATGCGACCGACCGGGGTCGCGATCGCCTCAGGCTTGGTTTTGGAGAGCCAGGCGCCGAGGTGCGTGGGGTCCCCGGCCACCACGATCCAGCGCGTGCCCTTGCTTGTGGCGGCCGATGTGGCGGCGGCCAAGGCCGGAGCCGACTGGCTGGTGACGCCCTGCCACAGGTCGCCCTTGGCGTCTGCCGCCGTCTTGGCAAGTTCCTGCCAGTCGAGGCCGCCGGCGGGGCCCGCGACGGCCACAACCTCGTCGTCGGAGATCACCGCAACGGCGACGGCGGCTCCGGCGGCGGTGCGCAGGCCGCTCTCGGCCGCGGCCATCGGCTCATCACCCTCGCGCTGCAAGGCCTCGCGGGTCGCGAGCAGGCCACCCCTTAGCGCGGCGGCCTCCGTATCCAGGTGGGCGGCCAGGGCTTCGGCCCGGCTGGGCAGGGCGGCGTTGGCGGCGGTGGTGATCTGCGGTTCGCGCTGGATGCGGGCCACCGCGAAGGCGGTATAGACCGCCAACAGCAGCAGCGTGGAGAGGATGGCGATGCGCGCGAAGGTTTGGGTCGGCGGCGCTCGAACGCCGGGCGCGTTGTCGCGCCCCTGAGGCCGACTGGCCTCGGCGTCCTCACCCCCGCGTCTGGCCAACGCCCGTCGCTCCTAACCCGAGTCACCCAAGGTGCGAGTCTAGGCGAGCGGCTCCCGCGCGTCACGAGAGTCATAGGGTCACAGCGAATGTAGGCGCCGCTATTTGCGCTTGCGGTCCTTGCGGCGCTCGGGGCCCTTGTACTTCGGGTCGTCCACACGCCGACGATCAGGGCCGAAATAGCCCGAGCTGGAGCGGACATAGGCGCGCGGATGGTCGATTACCGCCATGACCCGCTTCATCAGATCGGCGGGTGTGAACGGTTTCACGCAGAACTCGTTCACCCCGGAGTCGCGGGCGGCATAGACCCGCTGACGGTCGGCGTGGCCGGTCAGCATGATGATCGGAACATAGGGCGCCGGGCTGGTGTCCTCGGTGCGCAACCAGCGGGCCAGGGTCACGCCCTCTTCCTCTCCCATCATGTAGTCGAGGATGATGATGTCGATCACCGCCGCACCCGGCAGGGTCGATTGTTTCAACTTGGCCTTGGCCTCTGCGATGGTCTTGGCCTCGACCACCGAGTCCACGCCGAACCCGCGCAGCATCGTCTTGACCAAGTCGATGGCGTGGATGTTGTCATCCACGACCATGAAATTGATGCGGGCGAGCGAGATGGACATGTACGGCGGTTTCCCTAGGTCAGGCCTGTGGCGCTGGTCTTCGCCAGCATCGTCCACGGGGCTGATTTTCAACAAGATTCGGCTCGGCGGCAATCGCCGTGAAGCGCCCTAGTCCGCCAAGGCCTTGGTGGCCAGCTCGTACACGTTCTTGGAGAGCCCTTCTGTCGCCGCGATACGCTGGAGTTCGGCCTTCATCAAGGCCCCCAATTCAGGCGTATAGCGCCGCCATCCTCCCAGAGGCTCCACCAGCCGGGCGGCGGTCATCGGGTTGAACCCGTCGACGGCCAGGATGGTGTCGGCCAGGAAGCGATAGCCCGAGCCGCTCGGGTCGTGAAATTGCGCCTGGTTGGCCGCGAAGTTGGAAATCAGCGCGCGCAGGCGATTGGGGTTTGTCTGGTCGAAGGCCGGATGCGCCGTCAGGCCCATCACGCGACCGAGCGCGCCGTCAGAGGGGTCGCGGCCCTGGAGGGCGAACCACTTGTCGATGACCAGGGGCTCGTTCTTCCAGCGCTCGTAGAAATCCACGAGGGCCGCGTCGAAGGCCTCGCCGCCCAGCAGCATCAGGGCGTTCAGGCCGCCCATGGTGTCGGTCATATTGATGGCCGCGCGGTAATGACCGTCGGCCAGGGTGATGACCTCGGCGCGGGGATTGGCGGCCAGCAGGTCCAAGGTGGCGTTGCGCAGAGCGCGGCGTCCGGCGCTGGCGGCGTCTGGCGAAAACTCCCCCAGCTCCTGCAGGCCGATGTGCAGGCGTTTCAGGTCGTCTTCCAAGTGCAGGGCCAGGCGGGTTCGCAGGGCCTCGCGGGCCTGGTGTATGGCGCCCGGGTCGGCGGGCTTCATGCCCAGAGCCAGGTCGGCTTCGGAGGGCAGGGACAACATCAAGGCCTTGAAGGCCGGATCGGCGGCCTGGTCGGCCAGGCCGCGGCCCAGGGCCTCGGCATAGCGTTCCTCGCCCACCTCGTCGGGCTTGCCCGCCGCGCGGCTGGTGATCAGGGCGCGGGCCAGGTCCTGGCCGGCTTCCCAGCGGTTGAACAGGTCCGGGTCGCCGGCCAGCTGGATGTAGCGGTCCTTGGGCTGAGCGTCGGTCTGCAGGTTCACGGGCGCCGAGAAGCCGCGCAGGGCGGAAACCACCGGGGCGCTGTCCACGCCGGTCAGGGTCACGCTGGTGGTGTCCCCATTCAGCACCACCACGGTTTCGTCCAGGGCCGTTCCGTCGCGCAGGAAGGCCTGGGTTCGGCCCTCACCGTCCAGCAGGCCGATGCGAACCGGAAGCGGCAAGGCGCGCTTGTCGGGCTGGCCAGGCGTCGGCGCGGTGGACTGGGTGAGGTCCAGCTTCAGGATACGGGTATCGGCGTCATAGCTGTGCTTCAGGGTGACGTTGGGCGTGCCGGCCTGCTCGTACCAGGCGAAGAACTCGGTCAGGTCCTCGCCGGTCACATCGGCGAAGCAGCGGATGAATTCCTCCACCGTCGTGGCGTGGCCGTCCCAGCGGTCGAAATAGAGGTCCATCCCCTCCCGGAACTTTTCGTCCCCGATCAGGGTCTTGAGCATCCGGATGACCTCCGCGCCCTTCTCATAGATGGTCGCGGTATAGAAGTTGTCGATCTTCAGATAGCTGCCGGGGCGCACCGGATGTGACAGCGGCCCCTGGTCCTCGGAGAACTGCCTGGCGCGCAGGGTCTTCACGTCCTTGATCCGCTGGACAGCCTCGCCGCGCATGTCGGCCGAGAAACTCTGATCGCGGAAGACCGTCAGGCCCTCCTTCAGGCAAAGCTGGAACCAGTCCCGGCAGGTGATGCGGTCGCCGGTCCAGTTGTGGAAGTACTCGTGAGCCACGACGCTTTCGATGCGCTCATAATCCAGGTCGGTGGCGGTCTTTTCATCGGCCAGCAGCAGGGAGGAGTTGAAGATGTTCAATCCCTTGTTCTCCATGGCCCCGAAGTTGAAGTCGCGCACGGCGACGATCATGAACAGGTCCAGGTCGTATTCGCGGCCGAACACGTCCTCATCCCATTTCATGGCCCGCTTCAGGGAGTCCATCGCGTAGGCGGCCCGGTCCGACATCCCCGGGTCGACATAGATTTTCAGGTCGACCGTGCGCCCGGTCATCGTGACCAGCTTGTCGGCCAACTCATCCAGCTCACCAGCCACCAGGGCGAACAGATAGGCGGGCTTGGGGAAGGGGTCGTTCCAGACGGCGTAGTGGCGGCCGCCCGGCAGGACGCCGGACTCCATCAGGTTGCCGTTGGAGAGCAGGCGGTGGAAGGCCTTGTCGGCCTCGACCCGCACGGTGAAGCGCGACAGCACGTCGGGGCGGTCGGCGAACCAGGTGATCTTGCGGAAGCCCTCGGCCTCGCACTGGGTGCAGAACCGGCCGCCGGACATGTAGAGGCCGTCCAGGGCCTTGTTGGCCTCCGGGTCGATCTCGACCTCGGTTTCCAGCACGAAGGCGTCGGGGAGGTTGGGGATCGTCAGGTATTCGGCGTCGATGGTGTGCTCGGCCTCGGTGAGCACCTTGCCGTCGACGGCCACCGAGATCGGCTTCAGCCGCTCGCCGTGCAGCACCAGGGGCTCGGCGTGCTCGCCGTTGCGCTTAAGCGTCAGCCTGGCCTTCACCCGCGTGGTGTTGGGCTCCAAGGCGAAGACCAGCTCGGTGGTCTCGATCAGGAAGGCCGGGGGCCGATAGTCGGTGAGCCGGATGGGCTGAGGAGTCTCTGTGCGCATCCAAAGGATTTAGGCGATCCGGACGCCAAGGGCGAGCGTCGCCGCACGTAAAAGAATCGGTTCGTTCGGGAGAGGCCGCCTGCGCCTATTCGGCGGCGTGGATCTGCTCTTCGCTCATCGGCTCATCGACGCTGGCGGGCACCTCCTTGAGGTACTGGTCGATCTTCATGGCCTGCTCGGCGAGGCTCTGCAGTTCAGGCGGCGCGCCGGGGGTTTCCTCGATCATCGCCATGAGGCGGCGGGCGACAGACAGCAGCCGCGGCCCCGAGGCGATCAGCCGGGCCTGGAACTCGATCTTATGAGGGTCGCGGTCGTACTCTGCGCCTGGTGTGCGCCAGCCGCCCCAGTCATTGGCGTCGGTGACCACCACCGGATAGCTGCCGGGATAGGGGTGGTGGCGGCAGTTTTCGGGCGTCTGCCACTTGTTGCGGGCGCGCAGCAGCCGCCAGTGGGCGCCGTCCTCCGCCAGGACGTCCTCGGACTCCTGTTCGGGTTTCAGTTCGTGGGCCTGGAAGTCCTTGCCCAGACCGACATCGTAGGTGACCCGTACGGGTTCGTCGAAACCGCGCGCCCAGACCGGCACCAACTTCTCGATCACCGCCCAGGCGCCGACGCTCTCGACCCAGACCCGCTGGTTCTTCTGAAATATCGCCTTGGCCATCCGTACGCCCTTCGAGCTCACCCACAGGATGCGCATAAGACCCTGAAATCCTTGACGCGAGGTCAATCTTTCCACAGCGCGCGAGGCGCGTATGTTGACGTGCGAGGAAACTTCAACCGGCCGAAATCGGCGGATGGGCGAGCATGAATTTCGATTTTTCGGACGACCAAAAATTCCTGAAGGGCCAGGCGCGCAAGTTCCTTGAGGCCAACTGTCCCACCAGCCGCGCCAGGGGCGTGTTGGAGAACAGCGCCGCGGGCTATGATGCCGAACTGTGGAAATCCGTCGCGGCCCAGGGCTGGCTGGGCGCGGCCATCCCCGAGGCATTCGGCGGCCTGGGCCTGGGCCACCTGGAGCTCTGCGTGATCGCCGAGGAACTGGGTCGCGCCGTGGCCCCGATCCCCTTCGCCTCGACCGTCTACTTCCTGGCCGAGGCCATCATGCTGGCCGGTAGTGACGAGCAGAAGGCGGATCTGCTGCCCAAGATCGCCGCCGGCGAGATCATCGGCGCCATCGCCACCTCGGAAGGTCCGGGCGCGACGACGGCGGCCACCCTGCAGTCCACCGTAAGCGACGGGAAACTCACGGGGGTGAAGATCCCGGTGACCGACGGTGACATCGCCGACGTCGCCCTGGTCCTGGCCAAGGAGGGCGGCAAGCCCGGACTGTTCCTGGTGGATCTGCGGGGCGAGGGCGTCACCCGCGAGGCGGTCAAGACCCTCGACCCCACCCGAGACGCCGCCAGGCTCACCTTCAAGGACGCGCCGGCACGCCGTGTGGGTACGGCTGGGGCGGGCCTGGAGCTGGTGGAGCAGGTCTTCGACCGCGCCGCTGTCCTGATCGCCTTCGAACAATGCGGCGGCTCCGACCGCTGCCTGGAAATGGCGAAAGATTATGCCTTGGAGCGCTACGCCTTCGGCCGGGTCATCGCCTCGTACCAGGCCATCAAGCACAAGCTGGCCGACATGTACGTCAAGAACGAGCTGGCCCGCTCCAACGCCTATTACGGAGCCTGGGCGCTCAACATCAACGCGCCGGAACTGCCGGTGGCCGCCAGCGCCGCCCGCATCGCCGCGTCCGAGGCCTACTGGTTCGCCTCGAAGGAAAACATCCAGACCCATGGGGGCATCGGCTTCACCTGGGAGATGGATTGCCACCTGTTCTATCGCCGTTCGCGGCAGCTCAGCCTAGTGGCCGGTGCGCCCCGAGTCTGGAAGGAACGCCTCGTCAGCCACCTCGAACGCCGCAACGCGGCGGCCGCCTAAGGGAGATCGGGATCATGGATTTCAACGACAGCCCCGACGAAGCCGCCTACCGTCAGCAGGTTCGCGACTGGCTCGACGCCAACGCTCCCAAGGCCCGTGTCCCCGGTGACCCTGAGGGCGGCGACGGCATGGCCGCCTCCAAGGCTTGGCAGGCCAAGAAAGCTGAGGCCGGCTACGCCTGCATCACCTGGCCCAAGGAATGGGGCGGGCAGGGCGGCACCCCGGTGCAGAACGTCATCTTCAGTCAGGAAGAGGCCAAGCACCCGATCCCCGGCAACCCGTTCCAGATCGGCCTGGGAATGTGCGTCCCCACGGTGATGACCTTCGCCGACGAGGAGACCAAGAAGCGTTTCGTGGGCCCGGCCCT
The DNA here is from genome assembly GCF_037968635.1 of Phenylobacterium sp. Taxonomy (GTDB): domain Bacteria; phylum Pseudomonadota; class Alphaproteobacteria; order Caulobacterales; family Caulobacteraceae; genus Phenylobacterium. The sequence goes on along the minus strand of NZ_JBBKVV010000141.1, from coordinate 17,220 downwards.
GCGCGGCGAGGAAATCTGGAGCCAGCTGTTCTCCGAACCCTCCGGCGGCTCGGACGTGGCCGGCGCGCGGACCAAGGCCGAACGCGCCCCGGACGGCTCTGGCGACTGGCTCATCTCGGGCCAGAAGGTGTGGACGACGGGCGCCCAGTTCTCGGACTTCGGGATCGTGATCACCCGGACGAGCCCGGACAAGCCCAAGCACAAGGGCCTGACCATGTTCTGGATCGACATGAAGGATCCCGGCGTCGAGGTGAAGCCGATCCATCAGATGTCGGGCGGGTCCGGGTTCAACGAAGTGTTCTTCACCGACGTACGGGTCAAGGACAGCCAGAGGCTTGGCGCGGTCGACGAGGGTTGGAAGGTCAGCCTGGTGACGCTGATGAATGAGCGCCTCGCGGTGGGCGGTCAGACCGGGGCCGGGTGGCAGCAGTTCATGGAGGCGGCGCGCAACACGCCCGGCCTCGACGGCGGGTCAGCCCTGAAGGACGGGGCCCTGCGGGAGAAGCTGGCCGACTGGTACGTCCAGGCCGAGGGCCTGAAACACACCCGAAATCGTACGATGACCGCGCTCTCTCGGGGTCAGACCCCGGGGCCTGAGAGCTCGATCGGCAAGATCATCTCGGCGGTACAGATGCAGGAGCTGGGCAATGCGGCCGTCGAGATGTTGGACCAGTACGGGATCATCGACGATCCGGAACTGGCCTCGCTGAACGGCGCCTTCCATTTCTCGCTGATGTTCGGGCCGGGCCTGCGGATCGCCGGCGGCACCGACGAGATCCTGCGCAACATCATCGCCGAGCGGGTGCTGGGCCTGCCCGGTGACATAAGGATCGATAAAGACGTGCCCTTCAAGGACATGCCCACCGGACGTTAGGCCCGCCAAGCCTGGGGCTGGGGCGCCGCTGAGCCCATGACGAGCTCCCCGTAGAGGCGGGTGAGACCCTCGAAGGTCCGCTCCCAGCTATGGCGCAGCTCGGCGCGGGCGCGGGCGGCGGCCGAGAGGGCGCCCAGGTCGCGGGCGAACAGCGCCTCGATGGCTTCGGCAAGGCCGCCCGGGTCGACATTATGGGCCAGCTGGCCGACCTCGTTGTCGATCAGTTCGGAGACCCCGCCGCGGGAGGGGCCCACCACCGGCAGACCGGCGGCCAGGGCCTCCAGCACCACCAGGCCGAAGGGCTCGTTCTCGTTGGCGTGGACGCAGGCGTCGCAGCTGGCGATCAGGGTCGCCAGGGCGACGGGATCTGACTCGTAGTCGAGGCTGACGACCTGGGGCGAGATGCGTACGTCCTTGCCCGCTCCCACCAATACCAGGTGATAGGGGTCGCCAAGGCGCTCCACCGCGCAGACGATGGAGTCGATGTTCTTTTCCCGCGCCGGGCGGCCGGCGAAGACCAGGATGCGGGCGTTCCAAGGCAGGCCCAGGCGCTTGCGCACGGCGCCGGGATCTGCGCGGCCGGGGTGGAAGAGGACGGTGTCGACGCCCAGCATCTGGACGCTCACCTTTGCAACGCCGGCCTCGGCCAGGCGCAGAGCCATGTGTCGGCTGGGCGCCACGACGCGGTCGAAGCGCTGGTAGATCTCGGCCCACCGCTTCATGGCCGGCGCCTGGGCCCAGTCGCCGAAGTGCAGGGCCGCCAACGCTGCGGCATCGGTGTGGCAGAAGCCCACCACCGGCACGCCCAGCAATTCGCCGGTGTCGAGGGCCGCATGGCCGGGCACGAAGATGTCGCCGGCCTCGAGGATGTCGGGCTCCAGCATCCGCAGCACCGTCTCCCACTTGGCGGCGCTGGCGGGCATCCGGTAGCCGTCGCCGAAGGGCAGGCGGGCGGCGGCCACGGTCACCACCCCGGGTTCGGCGAGGCCCGTGGTCGCCCCCGGCGTCACCAGGGTGTGGCGAATGTCGGGGCGTCGCCTCGCTAGCCACGCCTGCTTGGCGCTAAGGTAGCGTTTCACGCCGCCCGAACGCGGCGCGTACATCATCGTTGTGTCGATCAGGTGGAACCCCACGCGGCCCGGGGCGCCGAAATAGGGCGCCTCGGAGGGGTCCAGGCGGATCAGGTTGTCCTGGTCCGGAGCGGTGACGTCATACACGCGAGCGCCCTCGTATTTGGGTGAGTTCTCCTAAGCCAACGAACGGCGCGGTCGTTTCGTTGCGACCGCGCCCTGAGTTGAGGAAAGACCTCGGTCTTGCTGTTCTAATTCCTGGATTCGTTGACGGTTTTCGTCTCTCCAGCGGCGCGGGTGAGTTGCACGAACTCCGCCCGAAGACCGTAGGGGTCGGCCCCGCGGGCGCTCTGGGCGAGGTCGCCGACCGCCTTCCAGCCGAAGTTCGGCGAGAGCCAGGGATCGCCGCGCAGCTTCTGGCCGAAGCCGGCGACGGCCAGGGCCCAGCGGGTAGGCTCAGGCGCCTGCTCGATACGGACATAGGTGTCGGCCGCACCGATAGGCCGCTCGATCAGCTTGGAGACCTGACCGCCCGGCAGCTTGTAGCGCACCTTCAAGAAGGCGATCTCGCCGCTGGTCGCCGGAGCCCGCGCGGCCGACGCCCCATAGCGCAGCGGATCACTGGAGGGCCTGCCGCCCACGGGTGTCACCTCATAGAGGGCGGTGACCGAGGTCCCCGAGCCGACTTCGCCCGCGTCGACCTGATCGTTGTTGAAGTCCTCGCGGTTCAGCAGACGGGTCTCGTAGCCGATCAATCGGTACTCGCTGACCGCCCTGGGATTGAACTCCACCTGAATCTTGACGTCGTCGGCGATTGGGAAGAGCGAGCCGGAGAAGTCGTCGCGGAAGCTTTTGCGCGCCTCGTTCAGGGTGTCGATGTAGCCGGCGGTCCCGTTGCCATTCTGAGCCAGGGCCTGCATCAGGGTGTCGTTGTAGTTGCCCTCGCCCAGGCCATAGACCGAGAGATAGACCCCGGTCTTGCGTTTGGCGGCCACGAAGTCCGTAAGCTTCGACGGATCGGCGACGCCGACATTGAAGTCGCCGTCGGTCATCAGGATCACCCGGTTGACCGCCTTGGCGTCAAAGTTCTGCACCGCCAAGTCATAGGCCAGGGCCAGGCCCCGGCCGCCGGCCGTGGAGCCGCCGGATTCCAGGGCGCCGAGGGCGCAGCGCATCTTCAGTTTCTCGCGGCCGCTGGTGGGCGCCAGGACTGCGCCGGCCGATCCGGCATAGGCCACGATGGAGACCCGATCCTGGGGCCGGAGTTGGTCCACCAGCAGGCTCAGCGCCTTTCGGGCCAGCGGCAGCTTGTTCTCGGCCGACATGGAACCGGAGGTGTCGATCAGGAACACCAGGTTCAGGGGCGGCTGCTGGGCGCGGGGAATGTCGTAGCCCTGCAGGCCGATGTGGACGATCTGGCGGCCGGCGGACCAGGGTGACGGAGCCACCGCCACGAAGGGCTTGAACGGAACCTGGGCGTCGGTGGGTCGGGCGTAGCCGTAGTCGAAATAGTTGATCAGCTCCTCGACCCGGACCGCGTCGCGGGGCGGGCTCTGACCGTCATTCAGGAAGCGACGGACATTGGCGTAGGCCGCGGTGTCGACGTCTACCGAGAAGGTGGAGACAGGTTCCTGCGCCGTCTGCTTGATGGGGTTGGCCTGGGCGTGGGGATAGCGCTCGGTGTTGACGTCGCCGGGCATGGGGCCGGGCATGTAGGGCGTGGCCCGCGCCCCGCCCGTCACCACCATCTCCTGCATCGGCGCGGCCTTGGGGGCGGAGTATGACGGCGCTGGCGGCGGCGGCGGAGGGGGCGTCCTCATCGCCATCGCGGGCGGAGGGTAGCCTCCGACCCGGCCCCGGCGGCCATAGGAGACACGCCGATCGTCGGCTTTCGGGAAGCCCAGGGCCTCGCAGGCGGTGGCCGTGGGCGTCCCATCCCGAATCGCGGACGCCGCCATCAGCGTGGCGGGCGCGGCGCCCGATGCCGCAACTGTAAGCAAGCAAAGCGAGAGGCGACTTAAGTTCCGTGCAGCGGCCATCGTTCTCAGTGCTCCGAATAAGTCCCTCAAGGCGCAGCTTGGCGCGCCATCTGAGGCGAAAACGCGACGAACAAGGGGCTTGGAGGAGGCGGCGTTGTTCACTCGCCATTCAGGCGAGTCTTCAGACTTTCAAAGTTCACCGGCGCAAGCTTGACAGGGGATGGGGGCCGGACGCTAGTGAACAGTTCAACTATGGTTAACGCTTAAGGGGGAGCGCATGGCCATTTTCCATGAAGCAGCCCTCGGCGCGCGTCGTCTCGTTCGGAGGGGCCTCACATTGGCGGTCCTTGCCGCCATTATTCCGCTGAGTGGCGGCTGCCAGCCCAAGGATGGCAACGGCGGCGGTGGCGGCGGCGTAGGTCGCGTGTCCGTCGGCGGTCCGGCTTGTCCGCGCCCGCAGGCCTCGATCGGGGTGCAGCCGCAGTTCAATGCCCAGGAACAGGAGGTTCGCGCCCTGAGGCGTCAGGGATTCCAGGGTGATTTCTTCGCCCAGATCGACCTGGCTCGTCGGTATTCCGGCCGCGACGCCCAGGAAAAGAACCTCGCCGATCCGGTGGAGTCCGCCGTCTGGTACGAGATGGCTCTGTCCAACCCCGACGGCTATGCGCCGATCATCGCCCGCGTCGACTCCAGGAAGGGCAACCGCGGCGGGGCCGGCAACAAGCTCAACGACTGCCGCGCCGCCGAGCGCCGGGGCGCCTATCTGAGCCTCGACCGGATGCTGGACCGCATGAGCTCCGACGAGCGCCAGCAGGTCCGCGACCGGGTGATCTATGTGCTGTCCAGCCAGGGGGCTGCGGGCTTCCGCACTCTTGCGCGCCTGCATGATTCCGCCTTTGGACCGTTCGGCGATCCGACCGAGGGCTCGCCCGTTGATCCGCGAGACCTGAACCAGGTCAAGCCGCCCGCGGCGGCGACCTTGTTCACTCGCAACGATGTCGATGTCTATCTGTACAACTACCTGGCTGCCCAAGCCGGCGATGTGGCCGGTTATGTGATGCTGAAGGACTTCGAGAAGTCATCGCTGGAGCGTGCCTCGCTCGGGTCCGACGCGGAGGCCAAGGCGCGGCGCTGGGTGCCGCCCTACGAATTCTATCCAGCCCTGGCGCCTGACTCAGGCGTGCCCCATTCCGACGAGGCCTCGACCCTGGGCGAGGCCGAGGGCGTGGCTCTGGCCCGCGTCGACGAACTGCCCTTCCAGCACATCGGGACGGCGCTGGCCTATCTGCGGGTGGTCCCGCAGCCGGTGAACTCCATCAAGCAGCTGTCACCTGGCGACATCCAGACCTTCCAGGCCATGCTGGGCCGACCGACGACGGGAGTGTTCACCTCCCTGGAGAAGGTGAGGGCGATCCAGTACGCGGCGGTAAACGGCTCAGCCCGTTCGCAACTGGCGCTGGCGGTCATGTACGCCGAGGGCGTGGGCGTGGCGCGGGACTACGCGCGCGCCTTCCACTGGTTCGCCGAGGCCGACAAGCAGGGCAGCCCTGAGGCCAAGTACGCCATGTCGACCTATTTCTCGCTGGGGGTCTCCGGCGTCGCCGACCAGGACAAGGCCTCGGCGGTCTCCTACCAGATCGATGGGGCGCTGGCGGGCTTCAAGCCGTCCGCCCAGCGCCTGCGCGAAGTCCTGGCCCAGGTGGCGCGCACGCCGCGTCGACCCACAGAAGGAAATTACCGGTGATCGCAAAAGCCCTTCGCCGACTGGCGGGCCTAGGCGCCGCCGTCGCCTGCGTCATGACCTTCGGCCTGGTGGGTGAGGCCCAAGCCCTGCCTGACGCCAAGATCGACCAGCAGATCCGTCCGAATTTCGGCATGCTGCTGGCCCCGCCTTTGCGCCACACCTATCGCCCGGGCGCCTGGAAGCCTCGGCGCGGGAACGGCGGCGGCTATGGTCCGGGTCCCAGCTATCCGGGTGGCGTGCGCCGTCCGCTTTATCTGGACTCCATCACCGTCGACTGCGCCGACAACGGCGGCGGGTCGCAGTTGGCGGACGCCATCTACAACCTGGCCGACAACGGCGTGCTCTATATCCGCTCGCGCGGTGGTGTCTGCCGCGAAACCCTTGAAATCGACCACCCTGTGATCATTGCCGGTGAGGGCCCACCGGCCTTCGGCAACGCCGGCTCCAGCGTCGCCAAACTCAGCCCGCCCAACGGCTCACCCTGTATCCGCATCGCGCCGGGGGTGAAGGGCGTGGAAATCCGCGACCTGGTGATCGACGCCAGCCAGGGCGGTCGCAGCGCCTGCATTGAGGCGCAGGACGCCGACGTGGCGCTGATCCGCTCCTTCGTTCGCTATCAAGGCGACGCCTCGGCGATCTTCGTCCAGGGCGGCAGTTTGATCATGCGCAACAGCGTGGTGGAGGCGCGAACCAATGACGCCGCCATTCTCGCCGACGGCGCAAAGGTGGACATCCAACAGTCCAAGATCAGCGCCGATGTGCGCGGCCTGGATATCACTCCGGCGCCTGGCCAGAGCCAACTGGTGCAGGTGGGGGTGATCTCGCCCGGGCCCGGCCTTCCGGGTTCCACTGCCGTCACGGTGCGCGACCAGCGTAGCGGGGCCGGCAGTCTGCTGATCGCCAACAGCGTGATCCGCAACTGGGTCACCGGGGTCTACGTCGATCGTGGCGCCGAGGTCGAACTGCTCCACAACCGTATCATTCGCGTGCGCCGTGGCGTGCTGTCGGACTATGGCAAGGTCCGGGTGCGTCGGAACGCCATCGCCGCTGACGAGTACGGGGCCTATTTCTCCGGCGGTCGGCCCGAGGTGGGGGGCAACCGCTTCATCGGCGCGGGCATGAGCTATGAGCGCGGTGTTGAGCCGATCACCGAGCCCAACTATGTCTATTCGTCACAGGGCTGCGCCTATCGTATGCCGCCAGGGGCCTATTGCCGGCCGATGAGCGAAGTTCCTCGCGCGATCACCGACGAGACCGGCTTCGATTTCTCGAGCCGTTATGGCTGGGAAGTGGACGGTTATGAGCGAGGCTTCCAGCGGGATGGCATGCCGCAGCCGCGCGCCTATGTGCCGCCTCCGCCGCCTCGCCGTCCGATATTCCGCCACCGGCCCGCGCCGCCGCAGCCCAGCTATCCGCAAGGCGGCTATTCCGGCGGCCCGCCGCTGATGGGTTCCTCCGGCTACTGACCGTCGAACGCCGGCGAAGTGTTGATCGAGGCTGGGAAGGTCGGCGCGCGCCGGACCTTGGTCGCCTGTTCGAAGGCGTAGCCCAGGGAGAGCAGTCGGGCCTCCGACCAGGCCGTCCCGATGAAGGACAGCCCTACCGGCAGGCCCTCGACATAGCCCATGGGGACGGTCAGATGCGGATAGCCCGCCACCGCCGGCAGGCTTGAGGGCGAGCCCATCCACTTGCTCCCATTGACTCGATCGACGACCGAGGCCGGGCCGCCGCTCTGCGCCACCAGCACCTCCACCTTGGCGTCCGCCAGCAGGCGGTCGACACCCTCGGGCCCGGCCAATCGCTTCGCGTCGGCCTTGGCCTTCAGATAGGCCGGGTCGTCAAGGCCGGGCGCGCCCTGCGCCGCGACGAAGATCTCCTGACCAAACAGCACGGTCTCGCGCGGTTCGGCGGCGTTGAAGGCGATCAGATCGGCCAGGTTGCGGCTCTTCACCTGGTCCGGCGAGGTGGAGGCCAGATAGGCGTTCACCCCGGCCTTGAACTCGACTCGCAGAACCATCTCCTCAAGGTCCTCGATGACCTTGCCGTCGGGCGGCGTCACCTCCACCAGCACGGCGCCGGCGGCCTTGAGGGCGGCCAAGGCTTGTTCGAAGACAACGTCGGTCTGGGGCGAGCGACCGACGGTTGTACGCATCACCCCGATCCGGGCGCCGTTCAGGGCCTGGGCGTCCAAGGCCTTCAGGTAGTCTGTCTTGTGGCTGTCGGCGCTTGCCGTCGCCGGATCGGCGGGATCGGAGCCGGCGATGGCGGTCAGGATTGCGGCCGCGTCGGCGACGTTCCTGGTCATGGGGCCGGCGGTGTCCTGGCTCCCCGAGATCGGCACGATGTGGGTGCGGGACACCAGACCCACGGTGGGCTTGAGGCCGACGATGCCGTTCATCGTCGCCGGGCAGGTGATGGACCCGTCGGTCTCGGTGCCGATGGCCGCCACGGCCAGGCCAGCCGCCACCGCCGCGCCGGAGCCCGCGCTGGAGCCACAGGCGCTGCGGTCGAGGGCATAGGGGTTGCGCACCAGGCCGCCGATGGCGCTCCAGCCGCTGATCGACCGGGAAGACCGGTAGTTGGCCCATTCCGACAGGTTGGTTTTGCCCAGGATTACCGCGCCGGCCTCGGTAAGCCGCTTCACCAGCGGGGCGTCGCGACGGGTGATGTTGTTCTTCAGGGCCAGGGAGCCGGCGGTGGTGGCGGTCCCGTCAGCGGACTCGATGTTGTCCTTCAGCAAGATAGGCAGGCCGTGCAGCGGACCGCGGACCTTGCCGGCCTCCCGCTCGGCATCGAGCTTGCGCGCGTCGGCCAAGGCGTGGGGATTGAGCACGATGATGCTGTTGAGCTTCGGCCCCTTGCGGTCGAGGGCCGCAATGCGCGCGAGGTAGGCCTTGGTCAGGCTTTCCGAGCTGGCCGACCCCCTCGCCATCGCCTGGCCCAGATCCACGACCCCGCCGAAGGCCGGGTCGTCCGCCGCGTTGGCCGCGCCCGCCGCCGCCAAGCCCGCAATCAACCCTGCCGCCCGTTTCATGCTCAGCCTCACGTTTGACGGCATTGGAGGGCGCCGGGTCGCCAATGACCAGACGTGACGAGGGCCGCGCCCGTACCGAGCGCGGCCCTGCCTTTTATTCCACCGATCCTGGGGGGAGGAGAGGGGCGGAACTTGTCTAACAGATGGGTTGTCGACCTAGTTCTTCAAGGCGTCGCGGGCGGCGTCCTTGAGGTTGCCGACACCCTTTTGAAGCTTGCCGGCGGCGCGTTCACCGACGCCCTCGGCCTCCAGGCGTTCGTTGCCCGTGAGCTTGCCGGCAGCTTCCTTGATGGAACCGGAAGCGTCTTTAGCGGCGCCCTTGGCGATGTCCTTGTGCATGGCGATCTCCTGAATGAATGCGGCGGGCGGGGGAGCACCCGTCGTCTTTCTCTACGCATAGGCCCGGGGGATTGTTCCGTCAGGGATTGCGAGTGCGCTCCACGCGACTGTCGACGGCCGACGGTGTCGTCCAGCGGGGGTCGCCCCGCCCCTTTTACGCCCGATAAGCCGCGCCGTCGGCGGTTGGCGCCGCGCCGACATTGCGCAACACGGCCCCGACCGCTATCTCCGCACCCGAATTCCCCTCTTTCGAATAGCGAGCGCGGACGCCCCATGGCGCAGCAGTACATTTATCAGATGCAGGGCCTGACCAAGGCCTTCCCCGGCGGCAAGAAGGTGTTCGAGAACATCTGGCTGTCGTTCTATTCCGACGCCAAGATCGGCGTGGTCGGGGTCAACGGCTCGGGCAAGTCGACCCTGCTGAAGATCATCGCCGGGGTGGACAAGGAGTTCAACGGCGAGGCCAAGGCCGCCGATGGCGTCAAGATGGGCTACCTTGAGCAGGAGCCGCACCTCGACGAGCAGCTCAATGTCTGGGGCAACATCATCTCGTGGTGCGAAGAGAAGAAGATCTTCGACCGCTACAACGAGGTCGCCGCCAAGCTGGGCGAGGACTACACCGACGAGCTGATGGAGGAGATGACCGCTCTCCAGGAGAAGATCGACGCCGCCGACATCTGGGATATCGATTCCAAGATCGAGATGGCCGCCGACGCCCTGCGCTGCCCGCCCAACGACTGGTCGGTGGACAATCTGTCGGGCGGTGAGAAACGCCGCATCGCGTTGGCCCGCCTGCTGCTCAGCAAGCCCGACATGCTGCTGCTGGACGAACCCACCAACCACCTGGACGCCGAGTCCGTCGCCTGGCTGCAGCACCACCTGGAGGCTTTCCCAGGCTGCGTCATCCTGGTGACCCACGACCGCTACTTCCTGGACCAGGTGACCAAGTGGACCCTGGAGCTCGATCGCGGCAAGGGTCTGCCCTATGAGGGCAACTATTCCGGCTGGCTCGAACAGAAGACCAAGCGGATCGTCCAGGAGCAGTCGGAGTCCGAGGCCCGTCAGCGCGCCATGACCCGCGAACTGGAATGGGTGCGCTCGGGCGCCAAGGCCCGCCAGGCCAAGTCCAAGGCCCGTCTGGCGGCCTATGACGAGATGGTTCGCGAGCAGGAAACCTCGCGTCTGGCCCAGACCACCGCCACCATCCAGATTCCGCCCGGCCCGCGCCTGGGCAATGTGGTGCTCGAGGTCGAGAACCTGGAGAAGGCCTATGGCGACAAGGTGCTGTTCAAGGACCTGACCTTCAAGCTGCCGCCCAACGGCATCGTCGGTGTGATCGGTCCCAACGGGGCCGGCAAGTCGACCCTGTTCAAGCTGATAACCGGCCAGGAAACCCCGGACGCCGGGACCTTCCGGGTCGGCGAGACCGTGAAGCTGGCCTATGTCGACCAGAGCCGGGACGCGCTCGATCCCACCAAGACCGTCTGGCAGGAAATCTCTGGGGGCCTGGACGTCCTGGCCGTGGGCAAGCGCGAGATCAACACTCGCTCCTATGTGGGCTCGTTCAACTTCCGCGGCGGCGACCAGCAGAAGAAGGTCGGCCAGCTGTCGGGCGGGGAGCGCAACCGCGTCCACCTGGCCAAGACGCTGACCACCGGCGGCAACCTCATCCTGCTCGATGAGCCCACCAACGACCTGGACATCGAGACCCTGCAGAACCTCGAAGAGGCCCTGGAGGAGTTCGCCGGCTGCGCCGTGATCATCTCCCACGATCGCTGGTTCCTCGACCGTCTGGCCACCCACATCCTGGCCTTCGAGGGTGACAGCCACGTGGAATGGTTCGAGGGCAACTTCGAAGCCTATGAGGACGACAAGAAGCGCCGTCTGGGCGCCGACAGCCTCATCCCCCACCGCCTGAAGTTCCAGAAGTTCGCGCGGTAGGCGCTAGCCGATGCGGGCGCCCAGCATGCTGATGCTGCCCAGGTCGATGTGGTCGTTGAAGAGGCTGACCGCCTCGCCGGGCTGGCTCGCGCCCAGAACGTAGAGCAGCGGCAGGTAGTGCTCGTCGACCGCCATGCGGGCCGCGGGGCCAAGGCCGGCGGGATCGATCAGGGCGGCGTGGTCGCCGGCTGACAGCCGATCGCGCACGGCGTCGTGGAAATGTTGGGCCCAGGCCAGCGGGGCCGCATTCTCGGCGCGGACGGCGGCGCGCAGGTTATGCACCACGTCGCCGGAGCCGAGGATCAGCACGCCCTCGTCGCGCAGGGGCGCCAGGCGCTTGCCCCTGTCGTAGTGGGCGGGCAGGGGGTGGCTCAGGTCCATGGCCAGTTGCACGACGGGGACGTCGGCGTCCGGATACATGTGGGCCAGGACCGACCAGGTCCCATGGTCCAATCCCCAGTCCTGGTCGGCGCGCACGGCCATCGGCGCCAGAAGTTCGGCCGTGCGGGCCGCCAGGCTGGCGTCCCCCGGCGCGGGGTACTGCATGTCGAACAGCGGCTGGGGGAAGCCACCGAAGTCGTGGATGGTCTTGGGGGCGGCCATGGCGGTGACCGCCGTCTCGTCCAGGCGCCAGTGGGCGGAGATCGCCAGGATCGCCTTGGGTCGCGGCAAGCTGGCGGCGACATCGCGCCAGACCTGCGCGTTGGGACCACCCAGCGCATTCATTGGCGAACCGTGGCCGACGAAGACCACGGGCATGCGGGAGGAGGTGCTCATGGCCTCCATATGGCCCGGGCCTTCGTCGCACCCAAGGGCGACTTCCGAAACACAGCGTCGCCCCGGGGGGAACGCCTAGACGTCGAATTTCACGCCCTGGGCCAGGGGCAGGTCGCGGCTGTAGTTGAGGGTGTTGGTGGCCCGTCGCATGTAAGCCTTCCAGCTGTCGGAGCCCGCCTCACGGCCACCGCCGGTCTCCTTCTCGCCGCCGAAGGCGCCCCCGATTTCGGCGCCCGAGGGGCCGATATTGACGTTGGCGATGCCGCAGTCGGAGCCGATATCGCTGATGAAAAGCTCGGTCTCCCGCACATCGTTGGAGAAGATCGCCGAGGCCAGGCCCGCCGCCGTGGCGTTCTGCAGGGCGATGGCGTCGGCGAGGTCGCGGTAGCGCACGACGTAGAGGATGGGGGCGAAGGTCTCGCGGAGCATGGGGCCGGTCTGGCTCGTCATCTCCACCAGGGCGGGGCGGACATAGACGCCGGGGCGATCGACCCGCTGGCCGCCATGGACGGTCCCGCCGGCGGCCTGGGCCTCGGTCAGCGCGGTCGTCATGCCATCATAGGCCGCCTCGTCGATCAGGGGCCCCAGCAGGGTTCCGGCCTCGCGCGGGTCTCCCACCGGCACTGAGGCGTAGGCGACCTTCAGGCGGCCCACGAGGGCGTCGGCGACATCCTCGTGGACGAACAGGCGGCGCAGGGTGGTGCAGCGCTGGCCGGCCGTGCCCATCGCGGAAAAGGCGATGCCACGCAGGGCCAGCTCGAGGTCAGCAGACGGGGCGACGATCGCGGCGTTGTTTCCTCCCAACTCCAGGATGGCGCGGGCGAAGCGGGCGGCCAGGACCGGGGCCACGGCGCGGCCCATCGCCGTGGATCCCGTGGCCGAGAGGATGGCCACCTTGGGATGGGCCACCAGGGCCGCACCGACCTCGGCCCCGCCCTGAATCACCTGCGAAAGGTGGGCCGGCGCGTCGCCGAAGCGGGCCGCGGCCTTCTCGAAGACGGCCTGAACGCCCTGGGCTGTCAGGGGTGTCTTCTCGGAGGGCTTCCAGACGACGGGGTCGCCGCAGACCAGGGCCAGCGCCGCGTTCCAGCACCAGACGGCGACCGGGAAGTTGAAGGCCGAGATGACGCCGCAGACGCCGAGCGGGTGCCAGGTCTCCATCATGCGATGGCCGGGCCGCTCGGTGGCGATGGTGAGGCCGTGCAGCTGGCGCGACAGGCCGACCGCGAAGTCGCAGATGTCGATCATCTCCTGGACCTCGCCCAGGCCCTCGGAGGTGACCTTCCCGGCTTCCAGGGCCACGAGGCGGCCGAGGTGTTCCTTAGCCAGCCGCAGCTCTTCGCCGAACAGCCGGACCAGCTCGCCGCGCCGGGGGGCGGGGATCTTGCGCCAGTCGAGGAAGGCCAGGTGCGCGCGCTCGACGGCGTCGTCCACCTGCGCCGGGGTCGTGGCGCGCAGGGTCGCGATGAGCTCGCCATTGATGGGCGAGCGGGCCGGGACGCCGGCGCCCTCCAGGGCGGCGAGGTCGACACCAAGGGCGGTCAGTGTGGCCCGGACGTCGTCGCGGACGGCGGGCAGGGGGCGGGCGTGGGCGTTCATGGCGGGCTCCTCAGGCGACGGCGGCGACCGGCGGCTGAGCCACGGTGTCACTCGGCTGGCGATAAGCCTTGCCGAAGCGGTTGGAAAGCACGTCGGCGAGGGCGATTTCCTCCTGGCGGACATAGCCCTGTTGCGGCAGGCGTCCCGCCGCGAGCAAGTCCAGCACCGTGCAGATGGCGGCCGCGGTGGTGACCTGGATGGCGCTCCAGAAGCCCTGCCCATGGTGTTCGCCCAGGACCTTGCCGGCGTAGCTCTCCTGCATCAGGCGGCCACCCCGCCACCCCGAGGCGGTGACGAAGAACACCACCACGTCCTGCTCGGTGCCCGGCACCGCGCCCTCCAGGACATCCTTCAGCAGGTCCCGGCGATGGCGCAGGTTGAGGTCGTTGAGCAGGGTGCGCATCAGGCTGCAATGGCCCGGATAGCGGACCGATTTGTAGTTCAGATTCTTGGCCTTACCGGCCAGAACCTCAGCTAGGGAGCCCAGGCCTCCGGAGGTGTTGAAGGCCTCGTAGGCGACGCCGTCGAGGCTGAAGGTCTCCAGACCCTCCAGGGCCGGGACCTCCCGCAGTTCGCCGTCCACCAGGGCCTCGCAGGGCTCGCAGTACTCGTTGATCACCCCTTCGGTGGACCAGGTGAGATTGTAGCCCAGGCTGTTGGAGGGATAGCGGGGCAGGGCGCCGACGCGCAGGCGCAGCTCCTCGACCTGGTCGAAGCCGCGGGCCAGGTCGGCGGCGGCGATGGAGATGAAGCCGGGGGCCAGGCCGCACTGGGGGATGAAGGCGCTCCTGGCGTTCGCCGCCAGGGCCTTGACCGTCCTGGTGGTGGCGACGTCCTCGGTGAGGTCGAGGTAGTGGCAGCCGACCCTCGCGGCGGCCTCGGCCACGGCGCCGGTGAGGTGGAAGGGGGCGGCCGACAGGACGGCGAAGGCGCCGGTCAGGACGGCGTCCAGGGCGCCCTCGTCGGTGACGTCCAGCACACATGGTGACAGCCGCGGATGGAGGACAAGGCCTTTCAGCGCGCTCGCCGACCGATCGACAACGGTCACCGCGTAGTCGCCGCTCTCCACCAGCATCTGGGCGATGACCGCGCCGATCTTGCCGCCGCCGATGACCACGATCCTGCGCATGGGCTCTCTCCCTCTGAAGTGCTTGACGGTGGGGTGAATTTGGCGCGATTTGAACAGACAGAGCGTCGGATATGTGGAGTCAGTTGGGCAATATGACCAGTTCGGCCGACGATATGAAGCTGGACGCGCGGGACCTGGCCCTGGTCCGGTTGCTGGAGACCGACTCCCGGCTGCCCACCTCGACGCTGGCAAAACGGCTCGGCGTGTCGCGCACGACGGTGCAGACCCGTATTGACCGTTTAGTGACCGCCGAGGTGATCGCGGGGTTCACCATCCGCCTGGGAAAACCCTTGGAATCCCGCATCGTACGGGGACATGTTCTGGTGACCGCCGCACCCAAGGCCGCCCGACATATCGAGGCGTCCCTGCGCGCCATGCCCCAGGTGGAGGCGCTGCACTCGGTGTCGGGCCCCTTCGACATGATCGTCCAGGTGGCCGCGTCCTCCATCGAGGAGCTGGACCAGGTGCTGGACGACATCGGCCTGATCGACGGGGTGGAGCGCACGACGTCGTCGATCATCCTGTCGACAAGAATCCGCAGGTGACGTTCGGCGGCGTTTGCCTTGCGTAGCGTCACGAGGCGTAGGGAGATTCCAGGTAGGAAACCGGAGACGCCACCATGCTTCTGATCAGCGACACCGTGGAGGTCGGCGGCGCCAAGGGCCCGGCCAACAAGCCGGTCTATCCCGCCAGCCCCGTCGAGCTCTGGAACCCGGAGGCCTTCACCAAGGGCCCGCCGATGGGCGCCTTCGCGCAAATGCGCAAAGCCTCGCCGATCGCCTGGATGTCCGAGCCCGAGGACCGGCCAGGCTTCTGGGCCGTGACCCGGCATGAGGACGTCATGCGGGTGAACAGCGACTACGAGACCTTCTCCTCCCAGCGCGGCGGCATCCTGATGAGCCACCAGCGTTCGGACATGCAGTTGGCCCGCGCCAGCCTGGACGCCATGATCAACATGGACGCGCCGATGCACATGCAGCTGCGCCGCGAGCACATGCCCTATTTCACGCCGGCCTATCTGCGCGGCCTGACCGACCGGGTGGAGGGCGAGGTGACCCGCCTGCTTGACGCCATGGCCAAGCAGGGCCGCGTTGATCTGGTCCAGGCGATGTCGGCCCACCTGCCGCTGTTCACCCTGTGCGAGATCCTCGGCGTGCCGGTAGAAGATCGGCCCAAGTTCCTGACCTGGATGCACTTCCTGGAATTGGCAAACTCCTTCGCCGCCGAGCGCAGCGGCGGCAGCGGCGGGCTGGAGAGCGCCGCCGCGGAGGCGCCGCCGGAGATGCAGGCCTTCCTCGACGCCTTCAAGAACGCCATCCAGGAGATGTTCGACTACGGCCGACACATGCTGCACAAGCGCCGCCTGGAACCGCAAGCCGACTTGATGAGCGCCATCGCCAAGGCCCAGGTCGACGGCGACCTGCTGGCCGACGAGTACCTCGACGGCTCCTGGCTGCTGATCGTGTTCGCGGGCAATGACACCACCCGCAACACCATCTCAGGCTCGATGCAGCTGCTGAGCGACTTCCCCGACGAGAAGGCCAAGCTGATCGCCCGGCCCGAGCTGATGCCCGGCGCGGTGAACGAGTTCATCCGCATGATCAGCCCGGTGATCTACATGCGTCGCACCGCCACCCGCGACGTGGAGGTGTCGGGCCAGATGATCGCCGAGGGGGAGAAGGTGATCATGTACTACGGCTCGGCCAACCGCGACGCCGCGGTGTTCGCCGGCCCCGACCGCCTGGACGTGACCCGCGCCAACGCCGACAAGCACATCGCCTTCGGCTACGGCCCCCACACCTGCATCGGCAAGCGCGTGGCGCAGCTGCAGCTGGAGGCGGTCTATCGTCAGATGCTGGGGCGGTTCCCCGACATCCATCAGTCGGGCCCGATGGACGTGGCGCCGAACAACTTCGTCTACGCGATCCGGAGCATGCCGGTGGCGTTCACGCCGGAGGGGTAGGGGCTCGCCCGTCGGCGCAGGGGGAGAGGATGGGGCCTCCGCGCAGCGGAGGTCTTCTCCCGCCTCGCGAGCATCGTGGCCGCAAGACTTGGAACCACGAACCACACGAACCACACGAACGGTCGGCGGGACCAGCGGGCTCTGCAATTTCATACAGTGGCACCGTAATTCCACCAGTAGTCCCCCCTCACCCTACCGTCTCCACCACATGGACGAGGGTTTTGAGTGATGACCTTAGATCCTCCCCCAGGCGCGCAGCGCCGATGTGGGGGAGGTGGCCCGGACCGCTGGTCCGGGACGAAGGGGGATCGCCGTAGGCGACACCTACCGCCTGAAAACAAGAGTCAAAGTCCCCCTCAGGCGCTTCGCGCCAGCTCCCCCAGGAGGGGAGCATCACAGTTCATTTAACCGAATGGTTGACGTTCCGCGTCGCGCGCTGTAATTCAACCAAATGGTTGAGCTAATGCCCGAGCGGCTCGACGCCGTGTTTCATGCCCTGGCCGATCCGACGCGGCGGGCGATGCTGCGCAGTCTGGCCGACGAGGAGAAGAGCGTCGGCGATCTGGCGGCGCCTTTCGCCATGTCGCTGGCCGCGGCGTCGAAGCACATCAAGGCCCTGGAGCGGGCGGGCCTGGTGGGCCGGACCGTGCGGGGCCGCACCCATCTCTGCCGCCTGGAGCCCGCGCCAATGGCCGGCGCCCATGACTGGCTAGCTTTCTATCAGCGCTTCTGGACCAGCCGCCTCGACGTGCTGGAGGGGCTGCTGCGCCA
>NZ_JBBKVV010000140.1:0-4260 GCF_037968635.1 Phenylobacterium sp. | reverse complement strand
GATGGCGAAGGCTGCGACGGTGCGGTCGCTGTCATGGGTGAAATACTGGTCGGCGATCGCGGCGATCTCACCGTTACCGACAATGACCAAGGGCTTGAGGGAGGGCACGGATCAGGGCCTTGAGATCAGCAGGTCGTCGCGGCGATTGGCCATGGGCAAGCCTTCGTCCTGGGGGAGAAGATAGGCGTCACAGCCTGCGGTCTGCGCCCGGTGGATCATGCCGCTGAGCGCGCCGTCGTCGATCCTGCCCTGCAGGGATTGCTCCGCGTCGAGGGGCGGGTCCTCGTCCCGCCCGGTGTAGGCGCGATGGACCGCTTTGCCGGTCGGGCTGGAGAACAGCCGGCGTCGTTTCGAAATGTTCGGGATATCGCCGTAGAGCGCCCGCCCGCGCGGCGCGAGCAGGTCGACGGTCGCATCGACCACGTCGAAGACGTTGGTCTCCACGAACATGTAGTGCAGCACGCTGTAGCAGATCAGCACGTCCACGCCGTCGGGCGCGGCCTCCCGCAGCGCCGGGCCGCAGGCCGGGAAGGCGCCGGCCACCTTGCGGGTGACGCCTTCGACATCGGGCAACATGTCCAGCATCTCGGCGCTATCGACGAGGATCAGCCGGTGGCCCTGTTGGGTGCAGAGATCGATCAGCATGCGCGGCAGGGCGGCGCAGCCGGCGCCAATGTCGGCCACCGTCAGGCCTCTGTCGCGCCGCAGCCGGGGAAGCTTGGCGACGATGTCCTCGAAGATCGCAGGCTCGTAGCCTTCTCGGTAGGCGGTCGGGAAGCCGATCTTCCCGTGGGCGTCGAGGTGTGGATTGCGGGCCAGTTCGCGGAAGGCCTCGAAAGTCAGATCGAGCGCCGCAAAATCCAGGTCTCGAGACTGGCTGAGGTCGGGCATCGCCATGTTGCGGGAAACGCTCCAGAGGCGTGCCCGCCAAGGCAGCCAACAATGGCTAGGACTACCGGCGGGGCCTGGCGAATGCAAGGCGACGGGGCGCTCAGGCTTTTTAGGCGTCCGCCTGCGTCCCAGCGACATACTGTTCGAAAGCGCCCAGACGCTGCTGAACGATTTCGGCGTACTCCGCGGTCTGCATGGATGGCCATTGCGCCTTCGCCTGGGTGATGGCGGTGGCCATGCCGTCGGGATGATGGACAGCGGCCCAGCCCGGCAAGGCGGGGGTGCTGTCCATGAGCGGCCGCTCGCCCGGGTCCTTGGGCGATATCGCCGGAATGCCGAGGGACATGGCTTCGTACATCGCCCGCAGTCCCCCATCCGGATAGCTGGACAGGAACAGGTTCGCGCCCAGGCTGGCGAGCGCCTGGCGCAGGTTGGGCGCCTGTCCGGCGAAGACATAGCGCGCCGGATCGACGTCCCCCGCCGTCAGCGCGGCCCGGATCTCCTTCTGAAACGCGTCATCGACCGGCCCGATATGGGTGAGGTCGCCGGAGGGATCGGCCTGCAGGCAAGCAATCACCCAATCAGACCACCGGCGCGCAGCCGCGTGCCTGTATTTGCTGGGATGGCCGCAGGTGGCGATCCTGAGGCGCTCCGACGGCGGCGTGGCGATCTTCGGCAAGGGCCCGGATGGGGGCAACCACATGGAGGTGAGGATGGGCTCGTGGCCGATCCCGCGGCAGGCGTCGAAGACGCAAGGCGTCAGGTCCACGTGGGCGGAGTAGCCGATGGTCGCGCCGACGCTGGGAACGCTGTCAGCGTGATGGATGAACTCCGTCACCGACCGGAAGGGGTATGTGGCGGTGACCGCGCACAGGTCCATGTGGTGGTTCAGGAGGAATATCCGCGTCGGCCGGATCGCGTGCAGCAGGTTGTGGAGTTCGACAGTCCTGTCCAGGATGGCCGGAGACTTCAGGCTCAGCATGCTGCGGGCGTGGAAGCCCGCGTTCTGGACGTTGGGCTCGACGAGGGTCCGGTACGCCTGCGATCCGTAGAGGTCGGTCAGGATGATGGTGACATTCTGCGCGCCAACCAGCCGGGTGATATCCGCCGCCACGCGTGTATGCCCCCCGACCGCGTAGAACTGGGTCGCGATGATACAGACATTCTCGTTGCTCTTGGGCCTTGCGTAGTCCCGCAAGGCGAGCACCTCAGCGGCGTGCGGGACAGCGTCGTCCAGCGCCTTCATGAACAGCTTGTAGCCCCGGACATCGTCGCGCATGACGAAGTCGGGCATGCGGCAAAGTCTCTGCAGCACGGGCTCCAATTGAGCCGCGGTCTTCGCAGACAGCACCTCCTCGGCCATGGATGAACTGTCGAAGTCGAAGGTCAAACAACACCCGTGGCTCTAGGATTGAAATCGACCGCCAGACCGGCCGGGCGACGCAACGATGCGGGCAGGCCGTCAACCGGGGGGCGTCGCCTCAGCGTCTCCCAGAATCATAGTTTAAGCATTGAGCTTGGCGCTACCTCTCGTCCTCGGGTAACGCAATTCCCTAAACTCTCGAGATTGATATGGCCCAATCCCTGGCGAAATTCATCCAGCTGCCGCTCTTCAACGAGCCCCGGGGGAATCTGTCCTTCATCGAATCCGGCCGCCACGTGCCGTTCGAGTTCTCCAGGGTCTATTACATCTACGACATCCCCAGCGGCGCTGTTCGCGCCCGGCATGCGCACAAGGAATTGCATCAGCTCCTGATCGCCGTCTCGGGCAGCTTCGACGTGCGGCTGCATGACGGGGTGAGCGAGGAGTTCGTGACGCTCAATCGGCCCAATGTCGGTCTGCATGTCGAGCCGCGGATCTGGCACGATCTCCTGAACTTCTCGTCCGGTTCCGTCTGCCTGGCCCTGGCGTCCGCGCCCTACGAAGAGAGCGATTACATTCGCCACTTCGATCAGTTCCTCGACTATGTCGCCCCATGAAATTCCTGGACCTCGGCCTGGATGAGCCCACGCTCAGAGCTGAGCTCGACGCCGCCTACGCGCGGGTCATGGACAGCGGTTGGGTGATCCTTGGCCCGGAAGTCCAGGCCTTTGAGTCGGAGTTCGCCGCATGTTGCGGCGCGCAGCACTGCGCCGGCGTGGGCAATGGCCTGGACGCCATGGTGCTGGCGCTGCGGGCGGCCGGCGTGGGAGCGGGCGATGAAGTGATCGTGCCCTCTCACACCTTCGCCGCGACCTGGGTCGCGGTGGCGAGCGTCGGCGCCACGATCCGGCCCGTCGAGGTTGATCCGAGCACCTACACCCTCGATCCGGCGCAGGTCGAGGCCGCGATCGGCCCGCGCACGCGCGTGATCCTGCCGGTCTCGCTCTACGGGCATCCCGCCGACATGGGACGCCTCATGGCGCTGGCGGACCGGCACGGCCTGTTTGTGCTGGAAGACGCCGCGCAGGGTCACGGCTCGGAATTCCAAGCCCGGCGCGCGGGCTCGATCGCCCATGCCACCGCCTTCAGTTTCTATCCGACCAAGAACCTGGGCGCGATCGGCGATGCCGGGGCGGTGGTCTGCAACGACGCGGCCCTGGACGCGAAAGTCCGCATGCTCCGCAACTACGGGGCGCGCACCAAGTACGAGCATGAGGTCGTCGGCTACAATTCCCGCCTGGACGAACTGCAGGCCGCCTTCCTGCGCGTTCGACTGAAGCGGCTCGAAAGCTCGACCGAAACCCGTCGTGCGCTCGCCCGGACCTACAGCGCCGCCCTGGCCGACGCGCCGGTTGTGACTCCTTTCGAAGCCAGCTGGGCGCGCCACGTCTATCACCTGTACGTCGTGCGCTCCGCGCGTCGCGATGACCTGCGATCCCACCTGCAGTCGCGGGAGGTCGAGACCTTGATCCACTATCCAGCGCCTTGCCACCTGCAGCCGGCCTTCGCCGATCTTGGATATGGGCCGGGGTCGTTCCCGATCGCCGAGCAACTTGCGCGAGAGGTGCTGTCGCTGCCGTTGCGACCGGCGCTCGGTGAAGAGGCCATCGACCATGTCGTCGAGGCGGTCAGCCGGTTCGTGTGATATCGCGCCGCCGCTTCAGGCCAGGGCCTGGGCCAGGCCCGGCAGGCGGGTGCGGAGGGCTGTGTTCAGCTCATCCCGGCGGTCCCAGAGCTCGCGATACCAGGCGCTGCGGTCGGCCGCCTGATGGGCGAACATGCGGTTGTCGCGCACATATTCCCAGGCCTGCCGGGCCATGACCTGCCGGGCGGTCTCGTCGCGCAGGGCGCCGGCCAGTTGCGGCGCCCAGTCCTTCAGGCGCTGCGCGATCAGGCCCGTCCGACCGTGGACGATCGTCTCGGCATAGATGGTCGGGGAGGCCAGC
>NZ_JBBKVV010000139.1:0-45329 GCF_037968635.1 Phenylobacterium sp. | reverse complement strand
GTCGCCATCGTGTCGCCCGCCAAGCCGCCGCCCACCGCGGCGCCGACTCCGACACCCAAGCCCAGGCCCGCGACCCCGCCGGCCGCCGAGGACCGCGTTGGCGACCTGCTGGACGGCATCACCCCCGCCGACGAGCCGCCCCACTAAATACCCGCTCATCCCGGCGAAGGCCCGGCCCGCCGAAGCGTCAGGTTGATCCGGCCGCCGCCGGGGATCAGGCGGGAAGAGCCCGCCAGGATGCGGTCCACCCCGTGATGGAACAGCCGGGCCTCGCCGGCCAGCAGGCAGACATCGCCAGAGCTCAGCCGCATCGAGCGGGTGGGATCGGACCGTTTGGGGCCGCCCAGCCGGAAGACGGCGGTGTCGCCGAGCGAGACCGAGAGCACCGGGAAGCTGAAATCGGCCTCATCCCGGTCCTGGTGAAGGCCCATGCGGGCCTCGCCCCGGTAGAGATTGACCAGACAGGCGTCAGGCGGCGTCACCGGGTCGGCCAGCTCCGCCCAGAGGTCGAGGAGACCCTGAGGAATGGCGGGCCAGGGCGCGCCGCTCATTGGGTGGGTGGCCTGGTAGCGATAGCCTCGCGCGTCGGTGAGCCAGCCGAGGGCCCCGAAATTGGTGGTCTCCACGCTCATGGCCTTCCCGCCCGGGGTGACGGGCTTGTAGAAGGGTGCGGTCTGGCTCAGCGCCAGCACCTCGCTCGCCAGGGCGGCCTGGGCGTCGGGGCTGAGTTTGCCGGGCCAGAGCCGGAAGTCGGTGGTCGTCGAAACCGTCATGACCCGCCATATAGACGCGATGGACGCCAACGCACCCATGAGGCCCGGCGCATTCCGGACCCTGACGCCCGGAGAGCGGAGCCTGGCGCGCGAAATGTTCGGCGGCACGCTCGACGCCAGCCGCGTCTGGATCTTCGCCATTCCGCTGTGGCGCCGCGCCTTCGTGCCGGGGGGACGGCTGGTGGTCTGGCCGGCCTTTCAGGCCTGGACCGATTTCAGCCACGCCCCGCTGGTGGTCCAGAGCGTCTTCATCCATGAGCTGACCCACGTCTGGCAGGCCCAGAGCGGGGTCAACTTGCTGGCCGCCAAGCTGCGGGCCGGGGACGGACCGGCCGCCTACGCCTACGATCTTTCGAAGACCGGGGATTTTTCGGAGCTGAATATCGAACAGCAGGCGATGGTCCTCCAGCACGCCTTTGTGGCCGCCAGGGGCGGGTCCGCGCCCCATGACAGTGAAGCTTATGCAAGGATTTTAGGGACTTGGCCGCCGGCGCAGCCCATAAGACCCCGCACACTTTAAGGGCATTCACCCTTGCAGCCACGACACCACATCCCATATCGCGACTCGACGGCGGTTTCCGCACAGGTTAACCGCCCGAGACCCTGATCGAACCGGGGACGGTGACAAAAGAAGTCGGGCGCTTGGAAACGAGGCCCCTTAAGCACCGTCCGCCACTAGTGGAGCGAGCAAGAGACTCGAACATGAGCAAGATTATTGGCATCGACCTCGGCACGACGAATTCGTGCGTTGCGATCATGGACGGCAAGACGCCGAAAGTGATCGAGAACGCCGAAGGCGCGCGGACCACGCCTTCCGTGGTGGCCTTCCTGGAAGACGGGGAGCGCCTTGTCGGCCAGCCCGCCAAGCGCCAGGCCGTCACCAACCCCACCAACACCGTCTTCGCGGTCAAGCGCCTGATCGGTCGTCACAACGACGATCCGCTGGTGGAAAAAGACAAGAAGATGGTGCCCTACGAGATCGTAAAGGGCCCCAACGGCGACGCCTGGATCCGCGCGCAGGACAAGGACTATTCGCCCCAGCAGATCTCCGCCTTCATCCTGGGCAAGATCAAGGAGGACGCCGAGCGTCACCTGGGCGAGAAGGTCGAGAAGGCGGTCATCACCGTCCCGGCCTATTTCAACGACGCCCAGCGCCAGGCCACCAAGGACGCCGGCCGCATCGCCGGTCTGGAAGTCCTGCGCATCATCAACGAACCCACCGCCGCGGCGCTCGCCTACGGGCTTGAGAAGAACGACGGCAAGAAGATCGTGGTCTACGACCTCGGCGGCGGCACCTTCGACGTGTCGATCCTCGAGATCGGCGACGGCGTCTTCGAGGTGAAGGCCACCAACGGGGACACCTTCCTCGGCGGCGAGGACTTCGACCTGCGGATCGTCGACTACCTGGCCGACGAGTTCAAGAAAGAGACCTCCGTCGACCTCCGCAAGGACAAGCTGGCCCTCCAGCGCCTGAAGGAAGAAGGCGAGAAGGCCAAGAAGGAGCTGTCGACCACCACGCAGTACGAGGTGAACCTGCCCTTCATCTCGATGAACGCGTCGGGGCCTCTGCACCTCAATATCAAGCTGTCGCGCGCCAAGCTGGAAGCCCTGGTCGAGGACCTGATCGCCAAGACGGTCGGCCCCTGCGACATGGCCCTGAAGGACGCAGGCCTGAAGAAGACCGACATCGACGAAGTGATCCTGGTCGGCGGCATGACCCGCATGCCCCGGGTCGTGGAAACGGTGAAGGCGTTCTTCGGCCGCGAGCCCCACAAGGGCGTGAACCCCGACGAAGTCGTGGCGCTGGGCGCCGCGGTGCAGGCGGGCGTCCTGCAGGGCGACGTCAAGGATGTGCTGCTGCTGGACGTCACGCCGCTGACGCTGGGCATCGAGACCCTGGGCGGGGTGTTCACCCCGCTGATCGAGCGCAACACCACCATCCCGACCAAGCGTTCGCAGACCTTCTCGACCGCTGACGACAACCAGTCGGCCGTGACCATCCGGGTGTTCCAGGGCGAGCGGCCCATGGCGCACGACAACAAGATGCTGGGTCAGTTCGACCTGGTGGGGATTCCCCCGGCGCCGCGCGGCGTGCCGCAGGTCGAGGTGACCTTCGACATCGACGCCAACGGCATCGTCAACGTCTCGGCCCGCGACAAGGCGACCGCCAAGGAGCAGTCGATCCGCATCCAGGCCAATGGCGGGCTGTCGGACGCCGACATCGAAAAGATGGTCCGCGAAGCCGAGAGCAACAAGGCCGACGACGAGAAGCGCAAGGCCCTGGTGGAATCCAAGAACCAGGCCGAGGCGGTGGTTCACTCCACCGAGAAGGCCATGGCCGAGCACGGTGACAAGATCACCGGCCCCGACAAGGACGCCATCGAAACCGCCCTGGCCGACCTGAAGTCCGCCCTGGAGGGTGACGACGCTGAAAGCATCGCCGCCAAGACCCAGACGCTGATCCAGGCGTCCATGAAGCTGGGCGAAGCCATGTACGCCGCCCAGCAGGGCGGCGAAGGTGATCAGCCGGACGACGCCTCGGGCGGTGACGACGTTGTCGACGCCGAGTTCGAGGAAGTCAGCGACGACGACTCGAAAAAGTCCGCGTGACGTTGCGCCCCATGGCGGTTTCTCGCAGCTTTTGCGAGGGATCGCCGTGGGGTTTCGCACATCTGTGGGCCAATCCCTCCCTGACCGGCGCGGCTGGCGCAAGCCTTGCAGCCGGGGCAGGGTGTTCCCACCTCAGCTTAAGATCAATTTGAACGCCTGATGATTTGATGCGGGACTATTACGAAATCCTGGGCGTGACCCGCGGCTGCGACGACGCCGCGCTGAAGTCGTCCTTCCGCAAGCTGGCCATGGAGCACCACCCCGACCGCAATGGCGGTTGCGAGGAGGCCGAGGGCCGCTTCAAGGAAATCAACGAAGCCTATTCGATCCTGTCCGATCCCCAGAAGCGCGCGCGATACGACCAGTTCGGCCATGCCGGGGTCAATGGCGGCGGGGGCGGTGGTCCCGGCAACGGCCAGTTCCACGACGTGAACGACATCTTCAACGAGGTGTTCGGCGACGTCTTCGGCGACATGTTCGGCGGCCGACGCCAGCGCGGCGGTCCGGCCCGGGGCCAGGACCTGCGCTACGATCTGGAGATCAGCCTGGAGCAGGCCTATGCCAGCGCCGAGGTGGAGATCGTGGTTCCCGCCGCCCTCCAGTGCGAGTCCTGCGACGGAACCGGCGCCAAGGCCGGAACCAGCCCGACGGTCTGCGGAACCTGCGGCGGCGCCGGCCGGGTCCGCGCCAGCCAGGGTTTCTTCTCCGTCGAGCGCGCCTGTCCCCGCTGCGGCGGTTCAGGCCAGATGATCACCGACCCCTGCGGCGAGTGCCGCGGCCATGGCCAGGTCCGCAAGGAACGCACCCTGCAGGTCCGCATCCCGGCCGGGGTCGATGACGGCGCCCGCATAAGACTTGCGGGAGAAGGGGACGCTGGGGCGAGGGGCGGCCCGCGCGGCGACCTCTACATCTTCCTGTCGGTGAAGCCCCATGAGCTGTTCGACCGCGAGGGCCTGGACCTGCTCTGCACCGTGCCGGTGCCGATGACGGTGGCCGCGCTCGGCGGCGACATCGAGGCCCCCTGCCTGATGGGCGGCGAGAACTGCGACGGCAATTGCAAGATCGAGGTCAAGGTGCCGGAAGGCTCCCAGACCGGCCGCACCGTGCGCCTCAAGGGCCGGGGCATGCCCTCCCTGCGGTCGCGTGAGCGCGGCGACCTGATCGTCGAGCTGTTCGTGGAAACCCCGACCCGCCTCAGCGCCCGGCAGAAGGAACTGATGCGCGAACTGTCGGACCTCTGCGGCGAGCAGCAGCATCCCAAGTCCGCCAGCTTCATCGGCAAGGCCAAGCGCTTCTGGGAAGAGGTGACGGGGGTCTAGTTTCCGTCGTCATACCGGGCCGTTGAAAAATCCCCGAAACAATCCTCCGTCAAACGGCTAAGCTCATAGCCAGCCGCGCCGTCAGCGCGGACGATGGGAGGATACCATGAGCCTGAAGACCCTGATCCTGGGCGCGACCGCGATGGCCGCCCTGGCCCTGCCGGCCGCCGCGGCCGACAACGCCAAGAGCCTGGTCCCCGGCTATCCCGACGTGGTGGGGGAATTTATCCAGATTCCCGGCTACCCGGCGGCGGGCACGCCCAAGGCCTTGAACACGGCCAGTTTCCTGCGTCTGCGGGCCGCCGCCGACGGCGAGCGTCCCCGGCCCGCCAATGCGGTGATCGTCGGCCTGCCGGGCTTTTCCTCCACGCCGGCCCATTGGCTCTACCTGGCCAGCCAACTGGTCCACAAAGCCCAGGCTGAAACCTGTGACGGTGCGCCCTGCCGCATAGAGGTCTGGGTGCTGCAGCGCCGGGGGGCCAACCTCGCCGACACCACCGGCCTGACCGCGGCGCGGAGCCGGAAGGACCCCAGCGTCGCCCTGGACTACTATCTGGGCGCCGCGGCCCTGCAGCCCGCCGATCTGCCCGGCGCGCCGCTGAAGGTGGACGTCCCGCCGGCCGGCTCCCCGCCCCCCGCCTGGAAGCCGCTGACCCAGACCGACGTCGCCTTCATGGCCGACTGGGACTTCCAGGCCTATGCCGGGGACGTCGACGCCATGATCGGTCTGATCCGTGAGAAGACCGGCAACCACAACATCTTCCTGGCCGGACACAGCCAGGGCGGCGGCTTCGTCTCCAACTACGCCGCCCGGCTGCAGGCTGACGGCAAGCGTGGGGTCGACAAGCTGTCGGGCCTGATCTTCCTGGACGGCGGGCCGTCCGCCGGCGCCGAGGCGGCCCCGACCGAGGCGCACCTCACCGCCTATTTCGCCAAGGTCGCGGCCCTGCGCGCGGGCAAGGACCGGGTCTATACCGACGCCTCGGGCATGCTGGGGGCCATCGCCGGACCTGAGGCCGCCGCCAGCCAGTCGGTGACCGGGGTCTATTACGCCTTCGTCGATCCGACCCAGGAGTCGATCTTCCCCCTGCGCACGGTGGCGATGACCGGCAATCCGGGCGACGCCTTCCTGCGGGCCATTCGCCTGACGTGGCTGGCCCGGGCCGGCGCCAGCTTCGACACCGACCCCGTCGCCGGCGGCGGGGTGCAGATGCCGGTGCTGCAGTTCCTGGGCGAGGGCCTGGGCTATCTCGACTTCAAGCCGGTCTCCGGGACCGAAGACCAGTGCGACAAGACCCCGGCCCCGCCGACCCTGGGTCCGCCGCGTCCGGGCCTGGCGGCCGCCAGGTGTGTTCCGGCCCCGGCCCAGATTGACCCGGCCAAGGTCTATGGCTGGGTCGAGGGCGGCGGGAACGGTCAGGCGCCGTTGGACGCGGGCAAGGCCAAGCTGTGGATGGACAGTCAGGCCTATGCTCCGGCCCGCTCCAACATCAAGCCGGTGCGGGTGACCTTCGCCCAGAGCGGGGCCCGCTCGATCGACGCCTCCGACATGATCGCGTCGAACTGGTATCCCTCCGAGC
This sequence comes from Phenylobacterium sp., assembly GCF_037968635.1. GTDB lineage: Bacteria > Pseudomonadota > Alphaproteobacteria > Caulobacterales > Caulobacteraceae > Phenylobacterium. The sequence goes on along the minus strand of NZ_JBBKVV010000139.1, from coordinate 39,047 downwards.
GCTGGGACTTCGACGCCGGCTTTGTCGGCCGCTACAAGACCCTGAAGATCGACCGCGACGGGGTGAAGCTGGACATCGACAAGTCCGCCATCGCCGCCATTCCGGTCTACGTGGCCCGCCAGAGCCCGGCGGCGGCGGCCAACAACCCCTTCCCCGGCGTGAGCGACTATACCGAGGTCAACAAGACCGGGACCTATCAGACCGACGCCGCCAAGGCGCTGACCCCCTTCGACCCGGCTATCAACGCCAAGCTCTATTTCCATACCGACTTCGTCTCGGTGGACGACTCCACCCCCGACAAGGGTCGCCCAGGTGATCCCGGCAATTCGGCGGTGGCCAACACCCTGATCGATTGGGTGCTGAAGCGTTCCAAGGGCGCGGCGGAAACCCCCACCCCCAAGGCGTTGGGGGTCGTCACCCGGTACTGACGCCTCCTAGGTCAGGGCGCGGATATCGGCCCATCGATAGCTGACCTCGTACATCAGGCCGCCGGGACCCTGCTCCTTGCGGGGCGCGTCGGCCTGACCGCCGAGATGCTCGTAGAAGCCGCGCGCCGGGAGGTTGTCGCGCAGGACCGAGATCATCAGCGAGGTGGCGCCCTGGTCGGCGAAGACCCGCGCCGCCGCCATCAACAGGCGCCGCCCCAGGTCCTGGCCCTGGTGCGGGCGCAGGACGTAGAGGGTGGTGACCTCCGACTCGCCCGCCAGGCGGGTGCGCGACGGGCCGCCGGCGGCGTAGCCGACAATCCCCGTCCGGTCGGCGACCGCCAGCGTGATCTCGTGCTCGGCGGGGCTGACCAGGGACTTGGAGAACCGCCGGGTGTTCACCGGGACGCTCATCCGGTCCAGGAAACTGTCGGGCAGCAGGCCGCGATAGGTCTCGCGCCACGAGGCGACATGAACCTGCGCCAAGGCCGGGGCGTCGTCGGGGCCGGCGGGGAAGATGACGTGCATGGGCGAACCTCCCGAACTTAACCACAGCTTGGGCCTCGCCGGCTGTTGTTCAAGAGGCTGGTGGGGATGACGCGGGCGCCGGGCGCCGTTAACCTCCGGCCCGAGCATGAACGCCCAGATCCCCACCCCGCCTGACGCGGCCGCCGGCGCCACTCCGGTCATGGCCCAGTTTTTCGAGGCCAAGTCCCGTCAGCCTGACGCCCTGGTCTTCTTCCGCATGGGGGATTTCTACGAGCTGTTCTTCGAGGACGCCGAGAAGGCCGCCGCCGCGCTCGGCATCACCCTGACCGCGAGGGGCAATCACGGCGGCGCGCCGATCCCCATGTGCGGGGTGCCGGTCCACGCCGCCGAGGCCTATCTCGCCAAGCTGATCCGGGCGGGGTTCAAGGTCGCCGTCTGCGAGCAGATGGAGGACCCCGCCGAGGCCCGCAAGCGCGGTTCGAAGTCCATCGTCCGCCGTGACGTGGTGCGGGTGGTGACGCCGGGCACGCTCACCGAGGACGGCCTGCTGGACGCGCGCGGCGCCAACCGACTGGCCGCCGTGTCGGTGCGGGCCGGCGCCGCGGCCGTGGCCAGCGTCGAGCTTTCCACCGGCGAGGTGGAGTGCTGGGCGGTGGCCCGCGAGAACCTGGCCTCGGCGCTCGCCGCGCTTGGCCCCTCCGAAATCCTGGTTCCCGACCGCCTGTTCGCCGACGAGGGGATGAACACCGCCCTGCGTAGCGCCGGCGGGGTGGTGCAGCCCATGCCCTCGGCCCTGGCCGAACCCGCCGCCTCGGAGGCCCGGCTCAAGCGGCTCTATGGCGTCGACACCCTGGACGGCTTCGGGACCTTGTCGGGGGCGGAAATCTCCGCGCTCGGCCTGATCGCCGCCCACCTGGAAACCACCCAGGCCGGACGCCTGCCGGCGCTCACCGCCCCCCGCCGGGCGGGGGAGGCCGATGTCATGGCCATCGACCCGGCGACCCGGACCAGCCTGGAGATCGAAAAGAGCCTGTCGGGCTCCCGCGAGGGCTCGCTGCTGGGGGCCATCGACCGCACCATCACCGCGCCGGGCGCGCGGATGCTGGCCGCGCGGCTGGCCCGGCCGCTGCTGGACCCGGCCGCCATCGAGCTGCGTCTCGACGCCGTGGGCTGGTTCGTGGAGCGCCGCCCCCTGCGCCAGAAGCTGCGCGAGGAATTGAAGGGCCTTGGGGACATGGCGCGCGCCCTGTCGCGGCTGGCGCTGGGTCGAGGCGGACCCCGCGATCTCGGATGCCTGCGCGATGGCCTGGCGCGCGGCGAGGCCATCGCGGCTCTGTTTTCGGGCGCGCCCGCACCCCTGGACCCGCCGCCGCCCGCCGAGCTGGGGAGCGCCCTGGCCGCGCTCCACGCCCACGACCATTTCGAACTGGGCGCCTTCCGTCAGATGCTGGACCAGGGCCTGGGGACCGAGCTTCCGGCCCAGGCCCGCGATGGGGGTTTCGTGGCGCCGGGCGTCCGCGCCGAACTGGACCAGGCCCGCACCCTGCGCGACGACAGCCGCCGGGTGATCCTGCATTTGGAGGCCCAGCTCCAGGCCGATAGCGGTGTGGCCTTGAAGATCCGCCACAACGCCGTCCTGGGCTATTTCGTCGAGACCACCGCCAAGGCCGCCGAGCCGCTGATGGCCCCGCCGCTCAACGCCACCTTCATCCACCGCCAGACCCTGGCCAACCAGGTGCGCTTCACCACCGTGGAGCTGGCCGAGCTGGATGCGAAGATCGCCCAGGCCGCCGAGCGAGCCCTGGCCATGGAGGTCGCCACCTTCGAAGCCTGGCGCGAAGCCGCCATCGGGGTGGCCGCCGCCATCCAGGCCGCCGCCGAGGGCGCTGCACGCCTGGACGTGGCCGCAGGCGTGGCCGAGTGGGCCGACGACGTGGGCGGGACCCGGCCAATCCTCGACCGCTCCACCGTCTTCGAGGCGCAGGCCGCCCGCCACCCGGTGGTGGAGGCCGCCGTGAAGCGCACCGGCCAGCCCTTCACCCCCAACGACTGCCGGCTGGACGGCGGCGGGGCCGTGGGGCCGCGTCTGGCCCTGGTGACCGGGCCCAACATGGCCGGCAAGTCCACCTTCCTGCGCCAGAACGCCCTGCTCGCCGTCCTGGCCCAGGCCGGCTGCTATGTGCCGGCCCAGCGCCTGCGGATCGGGGTGGTGGACCGGCTGTTCAGCCGCGTCGGCGCCGGCGATGACCTGGCGCGGGGCCGCTCGACCTTCATGGCCGAGATGGTGGAGACCGCCGCCATCCTCACCCAGGCGACCCCGCGTTCCCTGGTGATCCTCGACGAGATCGGCCGGGGTACGGCCACCTATGACGGCCTGGCCATCGCCTGGGCCTGCGCCGAGGCCCTGCACGAGACCAACCGCTGCCGGGGCCTGTTCGCCACCCACTATCACGAGCTGGCGGTGCTGGAGGGGCGGCTGGCCCACGTCGCCAACCTGTCGCTGAAGGCCAAGGAATGGAACGGCGACCTGATCTTCCTGCACGAGGCGGGACCAGGGCCGGCCGACCGTTCCTATGGCGTCCAGGTGGCCAAGCTGGCCGGCGTGCCCGCACCCGTCGTGATCCGCGCCCGCGAGGTGCTGGAGCGCCTGGAGCGCGAGACCGGCGCCCCGGCCCATCTCGACGACCTGCCACTGTTCGCCGCCGCCGCGCCGGGGCTCGCCGAGCGTTCGGGTCCCAGCGCTGTCGACGCCGCCGTCGCTGAACTCGATCCCGACAGCATGAGTCCCCGTGAGGCCATGGCCGCGCTCTACCGGCTGAAGGGCCTGCTCTGACCGCGCCCGCACATCGCGTTGTCGTGGCGGGCGGCGGCTTCGGAGGGCTCGCTGTGGTCAAGGGCCTGGCCGGCGCGCCCGTGACCATCACCCTCATCGATCGCCGCAACCATCACCTGTTCCAGCCCCTGCTCTATCAGGTGGCCACGGCCTCGCTGGCCACCTCGGAGATCGCCTGGCCGATCCGGTCCCTGGTGCGCGACCGGGCCGACGTCACCACGGTCCTGGCTCAGGTGACGGGCGTGGACGCCGCCGCGCGCCTGGTCCGGCTGGAGGACGGGACCACCCTGCCCTACGACACCCTCGTCCTGGCCACGGGGGCCCGCCACGCCTATTTCGGCCACGACGAGTGGGAGCCCTTCGCCCTGGGCCTGAAGACCATCGAGGACGCCACCACGATCCGCCGGCGCATCCTGATGGCCTTCGAGCAGGCCGAGCGCGAGACCAATCCCACCCGCCAGATGGCCCTGCTCTCCTTCGTCATCGTCGGGGCCGGGCCGACCGGCGTGGAGCTGGCCGGGACCATCGCCGAGCTGGCCCGTCACACCCTGCCCCGCGACTTCCGCAACATCGATCCCGGCCGCGCCCGCGTGGTGCTGATCGAGGCTGGACCCCGGGTGCTGGGCGGCTATCCCGACAGCCTGTCGGACTATGCCCGCGCCTCGCTGGCCAAGCTGGGGGTCGAGGTGGAGCTCGGAGCGGCGGTCTCCGAGGTCACCGCCGACCATGTGGCCTACGGCGACAAGCGGCTGGAGACCAGGACAGTGATCTGGGCGGCCGGCGTGCGCGCCTCGCCCGCCGCCGACTGGCTGGGCGCTCCCGCCGACGGCGCGGGCCGTCTGAAGGTGGAGCCCGACCTGAGCGTGCCCGGACATCCCGAGGTGTTCGCGCTCGGCGACACGGCCAGCGTGCTCACGCCCAGCGGCAGGCCCGCCCCAGGCATCGCCCCGGTCGCCAAGCAGGCCGGAGCCTATGCCGCCAAGGTCATCCAGGCGCGATTGCGCGGCGCCTCGCCGCCCGGACCGTTCCGCTACAGGCATCCGGGCAGCCTGGCCCAGATCGGCAAGCGTCGGGCGGTGATCGACTTTGGCTGGATCCGGCTGAAGGGCACCCTGGCCTGGTGGCTCTGGGGCGTGGCGCACATCTACTTCCTGATCGGGGCCAGGACCCGCATCGCCGTGGCGCTGAACTGGCTGTGGATCCATGCCCGCAACCAGCGCAGCGCCCGGTTGATCACCCAGGGAACGCCTCGCTCGGGCTAGGTGTCGAACAAAATTGTGCGATGCAAAATCTTAACCATCGCACTGCACCATTTTTTAAGCTCCAGCGTACAAAAAGGCCTCCGACGAGCGCGGACCTCTCCTCCCCATTTCCCCGCGCCGCTGGAGATTTAGACCATGATCCGCATCGCCCTTCTCGCCGCCGTCGCCGCCTTCGCCGCTTCCTCGGCCAGCGCCTCCGAAGTTCGTGTCTCGCTGGTCGGCAAGTCCGCCGAACAGATCAACGCCGACATCCTGGGCGCCGCGCGCGCCGTCTGCGCCAAGGACACCGCCGGTGAGGTCTTGGTCCTGGGCGCCTACGGCCGTTGCGTGCGCGACACCGTGCAGGTCACCCAGCAAAAGCTCGCCGCGCTCTAAGACGCGCGCATTCGACCCGACGACAGAAGGCCGGCGCCCCTGAGGCGCCGGCCTTTTTCTTTGCCCGCGCCAACCTGCGGGCTTCGCGCCCGTGGCGGCGCGGCCTTATATGACCGGGACCGGTTTTCGAAGGTTCCCCATGCCGCCACGCCTGCGTCCCACGCGCCTGGAATATGTCGTCGACGGCCTGCGCCTGCGCGCCCAGCTCTCGGCCGCGGCGCTGGACGCCGCCGGCGACGAGGCCGAGCAACGCCGTCGCGCCTTGGATATCCTCAAGCAGGCCCTGTTCCGGGGCCGGATGATCGCCAAGGAGCGCCTGGAAAACGGCGCCGGCGGCATCGAGACCGCGCGCCTGTTGTCGGGCGTCACCGACGTCGTCGTCACGGCCTTGTACGACTTCACCACGGTCCACGTGTTCCGGGCCCGAAATCCCACCGAGGGCGAACGCCTGGCCCTGATGGCGGTCGGCGGCTACGGGCGCGGCACGCTCGCGCCGTTCTCCGACCTCGATCTGCTGTTCCTGCGCCCCTACAAGCAGACCGCCCACGCCGAGAGCGTGATCGAGTACATGCTCTATGCCCTGTGGGACCTGGGCTTCAAGGTGGGCCACGCCTCGCGCACGATCGAGGAGTGCATCCGGCTCTCCAAGGAAGACTTCACGATCCGCACCTCGATCCTGGAGGCCAGGCGGCTGACCGGCGATGAGAAGCTGGCCGACGAACTGACCCGACGGTTCGCCGCCGATGTGGTGAAGGGCTCCGGCGCCCAGTTCGTCGCCGCCAAGCTGAAGGAGCGTGACGAGCGTCACGCCCGGGCCGGCGCCAGTCGCTACCTGGTGGAGCCCAATGTGAAGGAGGGCAAGGGCGCCCTGCGCGACCTCAACACCCTGTTCTGGATCGCCCAGTACCTCAATCCCTCGGCCCAGGCCCGGGCGGACGGGATCGTCCACCTGGAGATGTTCGAGCGCCAGGAAGTGGCCGCCTTCCTGCGCGCCTTCGACTTCCTGTGGGCGGTGCGCAGCCATCTGCACTTCGCCACCGGCCGCCCGGAAGAGCGCCTGACCTTCGACCTGCAGCCGGAGATCGCCCGGCGAATGGGCTATGGCGACCGGGGCGACGCGCCGGCCGTCGAGCGGTTCATGCGGCGCTACTTCCTGATCGCCAAGGAGGTGGGCGCGCTGACCCGCGTCTTCGCCGCCAAGCTGGAGTCCGAGCGGGTCAAGCAGCAGCCCAAGGGTATTTCCCGCCTGCTGCCGGGCCGGGGCAAGCCGCGCAAGACCATGCTGGACGCCGGCTTCCACGAAGAGGGCGGGCGGCTCAACATCGATACGCCGGAGATCTTCCAGGCCGATCCCATCAACCTGCTGCGGCTGTTTCGCACCGCCGACCGCCGCGACCTGGACCTGCACCCCGACGCCTTCACGGCAGCCACCCGCTCCCTGCCGCTGATCACCTCGAAGACCCGGCGCGATCCCCAGGCGGCCAAGGTGTTCCTGGACATCCTGGCCCGGGGCCGCGATCCGCAGCGGACCCTGACCCTGATGAACGAGGCCGGGGTGCTCGGCCGCTTCCTGCCGGAGTTCGGCCGGGTCGTGGCCCAGATGCAGTTCAACATGTACCACTCGTATACGGTCGACGAGCACACCCTGCGGGCTGTCGGCGTGATCGCCGAGGTCAAGGCCGGCCGCTTCGCCGAGGATCATCCGCTGTCGACGGCGATCATGCCGCTGATCGATGACCCCGAGGCCCTGTTCCTGGCCATGCTGCTGCATGACACCGGCAAGGGCGGCGCCGGCGGTCAGGAAAAGGCCGGGGCCCGGGCCGCGCGCCAGGCCTGTGAGCGCCTGGGCCAGGACCGCAAGCGCATCGAGCTGGTCGCCTGGCTGGTGGAGCATCACCTGGTGATGAGCGACTACGCCCAGAAGCGCGACGTGTCGGACCCGCGCACGGTGGTGGACTTCGCCCGCATCGTGGAGACGCCCGAACGTCTGCGCCTGCTGCTGGTGCTCACCGTCGCCGACATCCGGGCCGTGGGGCCGGGCGTCTGGAACGGCTGGAAGGGTCAGCTGCTGCGCGAGCTCTACGCCGCCACCGAGGCGGTGTTCCGGGGGGGCCGCGGGTCCGACGCCGCCGCCGCCGTGCGCCGTTATCACGAGAACGCCGCCTATGACGCGCGCATGCGACTGGTGGCCGTCGACCCTGCCGCCACCGCCTGGGCCCAGTCCATGGAGGACGCCTATTTCACCTCCTTCGCCGAGAACGAGGTTCAGGGTCACGCGGCCCTGGCCCGCCGCGCGGAGAGCGGCGGCGCCGCCGCCGAGGGCCATATCCGGCCAGGCCTCAACGCCTCGGAGGTGGTGGTCGCCGCCCCTGACCGCCCGCGCCTGTTCGTGGACCTGGCCCGCGCCGTCACCGCCGCCGGGGCCAATGTCATGGGCGCCCGGGTGTTCACCTCCCGCCAGGGCCAGGCCCTGGACGTCTTCTACGTGCAGGATGTCACCGGGGCGGCCTATGGCTCAGACAACGCCAAGTCGCTGACCCGGCTGGCCGAGGCCCTTGAGGCCGCCGCCCGGGGTGAGCCCTTCAAGACCGAGGCCAAGCGGCCGTCGGATCTCGGCCGGGCCGCAGCCTTCTCGATCATTCCCACCGTGATGCTGGACAACGACGCCTCCGAGGTCTCGACGGTGGTGGAGGCCTCCGGCCGCGACCGCCCGGGCCTGCTGGTGGCGCTGGCCCAGCCCATCTCCGAGGCGGGCCTGTCCATCCTCTCAGCCCATATCGACGGCTATGGGGAGCGCGCCGTGGACGCTTTCTATGTCGTGGACGCCGACGGCAAGAAGCTCACCGACCCCAAGGCCATGACCAGCCTCAAGGCCGGCCTCATGCGGGCCCTGGACGAGGCGGAGGCCTCGGCGTCGTCGAAGTCCCGGTCCAACCTGCAGCGGGCCCGGGCCAGCGTGGCGCGCTGATCGCTTGACGGCGCGGCCGGCCCTGCGCACAGAGCGAAGGTGAGCGAACCCGCCGTGCCTCCGACGCCCGTCCCCGCCAAACCCAGCGGGATGATCCGCTCGTCGATGATCTATTCGGCCCTGACCCTGGTCAGCCGGTTCATGGGCCTGGCGCGGGACCTGGTGATCACCGCGCGCCTGGGCGGCAGCAGCAACATCGCCGCCGACGCCTATTTCACGGCCCTGGCCTTCCCCAACCTGTTCCGCCGCATCTTCGCCGAGGGCGCCTTCGCCGCGGCCTTCGTGCCTGACTATTCGCGCCGCCTGGCCAGCGACGGCAAGGAAGCCGCCGACGCCTTCGCCGCCGACAGCCTGGCGACACTGGCCGCCGCCACGGTGGCGGTCACCGTGCTCTGCCAACTGGCCATGCCCTGGCTGATGATGGCCTACAGTCCCGGCTATATGAGCGACCCGGCCAAGTTCAAGCTGGCGGTGCTGCTGACCCAGATCACCATGCCCTATCTGGTCTGCATCTCGATCGCCTCGCTGTTCGCGGGCATCCTGACCGCGCGGGGGCGGTTCGTGATCTACGGCCTCTATCCCACCATCCTCAATCTCGTGATGCTGATCGCGGTCCTGCCGCAGAAGGACCCTACCCGGGCGGCTTTCGCCGCTTCGATCGCGGTGCTGGTGGCGGGTGTCGGCCAGGCCGCCATCTGCTGGTGGGGCGCGCACCGCACCGGCGCCAGGGTGCGCCTGAAGGCCCTGCGGTTCACGCCGGAGATCAAGGCTCTGGTCAAGCGCGCGGTGCCCGGCGTGATCGCCTCGAGCGCCGTGCAGATCAACCTGTTCATCTCCGCGATCCTGGCCTCCCAGGTGGCCGGCATGCGGGTCTGGCTGAACGTCGCCGAGCGGTTCTACCAGCTGCCGCTGAGCCTGGTGGGCGTCGCCATCGGGGTGGCCCTGCTGCCGCGGCTGTCCACCGCCTTTCAGCTGAAGGATCACGACGACACCCAAGGGGCGATGGACCAGGCCATCGTCTTCGCCCTGGCGCTGAGCCTGCCGGCCGCCGCGGCCCTGATGGCCATGCCGGTCTATCTGACCGACGGGCTGTTCGCGCGCGGGGAGTTCACCTATGCCGACGCGGCGTCCTCGGCCGCCCTGCTGTTCCACTACGGCTGGGGGCTGCCGGCCTTCATCCTGATCAAGATCCTGCAGCCGGCCTTCTTCGCCCGGGGCGACACCAAGACCCCGATGCGGTTCTCGCTGATCTCGGTGGCGGTCAACATCGTGCTGGGGGTGGCGCTATTCTACACCATCGGCTTCCCCGGCATCGCTATCTCCACGGCCATCGCCTCCTGGGGCACCGTGGCCCAGATGGCGCTGCTGCTCTGGCGTGAGAAGATCTACCGCCCCTCGGCGAAGGCGACGGGCAAGATCCTCCGCGTCGCGGCCGCCAGTGCGGTCCTGGGGGTGCTCCTGGCGCTCGCCACCCACTTCCGCGGCGCGATCGAAGCGCCGCTGGCCGGCATGGGCGGGGCCAAGGAGATCACCGTCCTGGCGGTCTGCCTGGTGGGCGGTCTGCTCTATCCGGCCCTGCTGTTCGCCTTCGGCGGGGTCACCCCCGCCGAGGTGCGCGGGGCGTTCAAGCGTCGCAAGGGCGACGTGGCCGTCTCCGTGCCCGACCTCTGACGGACTTGCCTGAGAGCCCCGCCCGGACTATTCGCATCGACAATGGCTTGTCTGGACGCAGTCTCCCGGCGATGGCGCAGCGCCTGATCCCGCTTCCGCGGCGCGACGACACGCGCCCTCATTCCAAAGCGTAGAGCATTTTTCGATCCGATAACCGCTTCACACTTATCGGAAAATGCTCTGTCCTCTGTTTCAAAGCCTGATCCCATGACCGAACAAGCTCCCGCCGCCTATGCCGGCCAACGACGCGTGCTCTCCGGCGTCCAGCCCTCCGGGGCCCTGCACCTGGGCAACTATCTCGGCGCCCTGGTGAAGTTCACCCGACTGCAGAACGAGATGGAGACCTTCATCTTCGTGGCCGACATGCACGCCATCACCGTGTGGCAGGACCCGAAGCTGCTGACCTCCCAGGTCCGCGAGATCGCCGCGGCCTATCTCGCCTCGGGTCTCGACCCGGCCAAGGCCACCATTTTCCCGCAGTCGGCGGTGCCGGAACACGCCCAGCTGGCCTGGGTGTTCAACTGCGTGGCCCGCCTGGGCTGGCTCGACCGGATGACCCAGTTCAAGGACAAGGCCGGCAAGCACAAGGAGCGCGAGAGCGTCGGGCTCTACACCTATCCGGTGCTCCAGGCCGCCGACATCCTGATCTACAAGGCCACCCACGTGCCGGTGGGGGAGGACCAGCGCCAGCACCTGGAGCTGACCCGCGACATCGCGGCGAAGTTCAACCACGACTTCGACGCCCCGGGCTTCTTCCCGCTGCCGGAGGCCCTGACCGAGGGGCCGGGTGCGCGGATCATGTCGCTGCGCGACGGGTCGGCGAAGATGAGCAAGTCCGATCCGTCGGACAATTCCCGGCTCAACCTGATGGATGACGCCGACGCCATCTCGCAGAAGATCCGCAAGGCCCGCACCGATCCCGACCCCCTGCCCGAGACGCTGGAGGAACTGAAGGACCGGCCCGAGGCCCTGAACCTGATCGGCATCTATGCGGCCCTGGCCGAACGCACCGCCGCCGACGTGCTGGCCGAGTTTACCGGCCAGGGCTTTGGGCAGTCGTTCAAGCCGCTGCTGGCGGACCTGGCGGTCGCCAAGTTCGGCGCCATCAGCGGCGAGATGCGCCGCCTGATGGCTCAGCCGGACGAGATCGACCGGATCCTGGCGGCCGGCGCCGAAAAGGCCCGCGAGGCCGCGGCGCCGACCCTGGCCGAGGTGAAAAAGATCGTCGGCTTCTGGGGCGCCTGAACCGGGGCTGTGCAGGCCGCTTGCATCCCGACCGGGAGCACGCCACCGTCGTGGAATGAGCCAACGCAAATTCCTGGTCATCGCCGATGACAGCGCCGAGTTCCAAGTCGCCCTGCGCTTCGCCTGCCGGCGCGCCCGCTCCACCGGCGGCCACGTGGCCCTGCTGCGAGTGATCGAGCCGGCCGTCTTCGAGCACTGGTCGGGCGTGCGCGAAGAGATCGAGCGCGCGGCCCGCGAGGAGGCCGAGGCCATCCTGCAGAAGATGGCCGAGTTCGTCATCGCCGAGACCGGCATGCCGCCGGAGTTCATCATCGAGCATGCCGACAACACCCGCGCGGCCCTGCGCAAGGTGATCAGCGAGGATCCGGCCATCAAGATCCTGGTCCTGGCCGCCTCCGTGGAGGGCCGCGGTCCGGGGCCCTTGGTGGCCTCCATCGTCAAGGACGGCGTCAAGTGGGGCGAGCGGAAGGTCCCCGTCACCATCGTGCCCGGCGATCTGACCAACGACGAGATCGCCGATCTGGCCTAAGCAGCCGGTTTGGACGGGGGGAGTTCCATGGACCGCAAACTGGCGCTGATCACCGGGGCTTCCGCCGGCATCGGGGCGGCCTTCGCCAAGATTTACGCCAGCCACGGCTATGACGTGGCGCTCACCGCGCGGCGCGGCGACCGTCTGGAGCGCCTGGCCGAGGACATCGCTCTGCGCCACGGGGTGGAGACCCTGACAGTCGCCGCCGACCTGGCCGATCCCGCGGCTCCGGAGGCCATCCTCGAGCACCTCACAGCCCACGGCCGGGTGGTGGACGCCCTCGTCAACAACGCCGGCTACGGCCAACCCGGAACCTATGCCGACACAACCTGGGAACAGCAGGCGGCCGTCCTGCAGGTGATGCTGACCGCGCCCAGCGAACTGGCCCACCGTGTGCTGCCCGGCATGGTGGACCGCCGGTTCGGACGGATCGTCAATGTCGCCTCCCTGGCGGGCCTGATTCCCGGGTCGGCCGGCCACACGCTCTATGGCGCCACCAAGAGCTACCTGGTGAAGCTCTCTCAGAGTTTGCACCTGGAGAATCTCGCCACCGGGGTCCATGTCAGCGCGCTGTGCCCGGGCTTCACCTACTCTGAATTCCACGACGCCAACGGCACGCGGGAAAGGATCAGCGCCTCCACCCCACCCTGGCTGTGGATGGGCGCCGACGAGGTGGCCGCCGCGGGCTATGAGGCGGTGGAGGCCAATCGCGCCGTCGCGGCGCCGGGCGCCCCGAACAAGGCGATCGCGGGGGTGGTGAAGCTGATCCCCGATGAGTGGGCGCTGGCCCTGATGGCCTGGCAGGGACCTCGCTTCCGCAAGGTCTGAGGTTCGCGCCTCAGCGGGGCCCATACGGGGCCGCAGCCTCGCGAAGAATGATGTGTTCGGTCGAGTCGGCGATGCCGATCATCACGAACTGAACAGCCAGCGCGCACAGGATCAGCCCCAGCACGCGGACCACGATGGTCAGGCCGATCTTGCCCAGCATCCGGGTGATCAGCGGACTGGCCCAGAAGGCCAGCATGGTGGAGAGCGCGGTCGCGGCGATGACCCCCACCCCAACCGCGGCCCCCGTCAGGCCGAAGCGCTTGGCTTCGCTGGCGTAGATGATGACCGTGGAGATGGCGCCCGGCCCGATCAACAGGGGCATGGCGAAGGGCACGATCATCCGTTCGAAGCGCTTGCGGGCGTGGGCCCGGCCCTCACCGAGAAGCGCCTCCTCGTCGGCCTCGACGCTGCTGGACATGGTTCCGCGCACCATGTCCAGGCCCAGAAGGAACAGGATGATGCCACCGGCCATGCGGAAGGCCGGCAGGGAGATGCCGAAGAAGGCCAGCAGCGACAGGCCGGAGAAGTAGAAGAAGGTCAGGAAGAACAGGATGAAGAAGGCGATGTAGACCGCGATGAGCCGCGCATCCTTGCTCTTCACCCCCACCGTGGCCGCGGCGAACAGCGGCACCGTGCCGATCGGATCGATCAGGGCGAAAAGGGCGACGAAGAAGTTGACCGCGAAGTCTGCCGGGCTCATTGCAGCGTCTTAGCCCATTTCGTTTCCCGCGCCGACCTCTCTCGCAGGTCCGCCGCGCCTGCCCGGAGCTAAGCCATGTCCGACGTCCAGACGCTCGTGAAAGCCGATCCCCGCCTGATCATCCCTCTGGACCTGCCCACCGTGGCCGAGGCCCGCGCCATCGTCGAGGCGCTGGGGGACACCGTCAGCTTCTACAAGGTGGGGCTGGAGCTGTTCGCCACCGGCGGCGGCATGACGCTGGCCGGCGAGCTGAAGGCCAAGGGCAAGCAGGTGTTCCTGGACTGGAAGCTGCACGACATCGGCACCACGGTGCAGCGCTCCGCCGCCGTCCTCGCCGACAGCGGCTGTGACTTCCTCACGGTCCATGGCGAGCCCCAGGTGATGGAGGCCGCGGTGCGTGGCAAGGGCCGCTCCAACCTCAAGGTCCTGGCGGTCACGGTGCTCACCAGTTTGTCGGACGCCGACCTGATCGAGATGGGCTTCTCGGAGTCCGCCCGCTCGCTCGTCGAGCGCCGCATTCACCAGGCGGTGGCGGCCGGCTGCGACGGGGTGGTGGCCAGCCCGCACGAGGCGGCCCTGGCGCGCGCCATCGGCGGCAAGGATTTCCTGGTGGTGACGCCCGGCGTGCGGCCCGACTGGTCGGCGAAGAACGATCAGGCCCGCGCCGCGACGCCCGCCGACGCCCTGAAGGCCGGCGCCTCGCACCTGGTGGTGGGCCGCCCGATCACCGCGGCCAATGATCCGCGCGACGCCGCGCTCCGCGTCGTGGCGGAGATGGCGGGGGTTTAGCGGCTACTTGTGGCCGCCGCCCTTGTGGCCGCCGCCGCAGGTGTTGCAGCCACCGCCGCCCTTATGGCCACCGCCCTTGTGGCCGCCTCGGCCGCCGACATTGATGCTGATGTGGCTGCTGGAACTGGCCGAGGCTGAGGCCCGCGCGCTGGCGCTCGCCGCTGAGCCCGCGCCAGCGTAACCGCCGCCGCCGCCCATGGCGTAGCCGCCACCCCCGCCGCCGCCGTAGCCGCCCTCCGGATAGGGTCCGACGCCGTAGTCGTAGGTGAAGTTCCCGCCCAGGATCAGCTCGCCGCACTGGCGACAGTCGCCGCAACCCTGGGCCCGGCAGGGGGCCGGGCCGCGTTCGTCATAGCGCTCGTCGTAACGCGCCTCATAGGCGCGCTCGTGGGCGAAGGCGGCGCATTGACCGCAGCTCGGATAGCCATAGTGCTGGGCGACGTCGCCATAGGTACGCAGGCTGTAGCCGCCGCTGTAGCTGCTCTGGCCGCCGCGATTGCCGTCATCATAGCCGCCGGCGCACGGGCCCGGACAGCCGGCCAGGGCCGCGCTCGCGCTGAACGCCAGGGCCAGGCCCAATACGGTTCGCATTAACCAGGACATCACGCTCTCCGCCACACGCCGTGTGCGGAAACCTAGGCGGCATAAGCGGTTGCAGCGACTCCTCACCCCTCTGGCGCGAAAGCCGCCGCGCGAAGGGTTAACAGGCGCAGCCGTCAGAAGTCGACGGCGATCCCCTTGCGTTCCCAATCACCGAAGCGGGTGGGTTCGAGACCGGCGGGGCCGCCGTTCTCTGCGGCCAACTCCGCTTCCTGTTCGGTGGCGTGACGGGTGGCGGCTTCTTCCAGGGCGCGGCGGGCGGCGGGCGTCAGTGACTTGCCGGGGGCGGCATTGGGGGGATCGGTGTCTTCCATGCCGGGATTTTACGGGCGCTCGCTCTCCGGCGCCAGTTCCAGCCAAGCGTTGCCATGGCGCACAACCCATTTTAGGGAGGGAAATCGGCGTTCGCTCGAGCTGGGGCTCAGCGCGGACGCGCAACATTCGGGGGAGTGTTCATGTCCAAGATTTCCGTCGCCTTCTTCGGCGCCGCTGTCCTCTACGCCCTTGTCGGCATGTGCCTTGGCATCTTCATGGGCATGTCGGGGGACCACACCCTTTCGCCGGTCCATGCCCACATCAACCTGCTGGGCTGGGCGACGCTGGCCCTGATGGGAACCTTTTACGGCCTGGCCGGCGCCCAGACGCCGACCCGTTTGGCCTGGGCCAATTTCGCGGTTTCAAACCTCGGAAACCTCATCAGCCTGCCGCTGCTGGCCCTGCTGCTGAAGGGCAACACCGACGTCGCGCCGATCATGGGCGCGGGCGAGATGCTGCTGGTCCTGGGCATGCTGATCTTCGGCGCGGCGATCATCAGCGTGGCTCGCAAACCCGCCACCGCCTAGCGCCCGCTGGCTTCTCTCGAAGCCTGAACGCAACGTGGGCCGGCGGCGCGACGACGTCGGGGCTTGCCTAAGGGGCGGTTTGCGGGCACGCCGCCCGCGTGACCGACCATTCAGCCTCCGACGCCGCCGGTCTGCCCGCGCGCCGCGCCGCCCTCGACCTGCTCACCGCGGCCCTCAACCGCCGCTCGGGCTTTGACGAGGCGGCCGCGACGCCGGCCTTCCGCAACCTGGAGCCCCGGGACCGGGGCTTCGCCCGAGCCCTGGTGCTGGCCACTCTGCGCCATCTCGGGCCGATCGACCGGGCCCTGGACAGCCGCATTTCGCGCGAGCCGCCGGAGGTGGTGCGCAACATCCTGCGCCTGGGCGCGGCCCAGGCCTTCGTGCTGGGCACACCGGCCTTCGCCGCCGTGGGGACCAGTGTCGACTTGGTGGCCGAGTTGAAGGAGGGCCGGGCCTTCAAGGGTGTCGTCAACGCCATCCTGCGCGGCCTGACCCGCGAGCCGCCGGACATGACCGACCCGGAGCTGCTGGCCCCGCCCTGGCTGTTTTCCCGCTGGGCGGCGGCCTTCGGGCAGGACGCCGCCCGGGCCATGGCCACCCTGATCGCCGCCGAGCCGGCCACCGACCTCAGCCTCAAGGCGCCGTCGCCGGACCTGGCGCCCGCCTTGGAGGCCGAAGCGCTGCCCGGCGGGACCCTGCGCTCGGCCCTGCGCGGCGAAATCTCGACCTGGCCGGGCTTCGCCGATGGCGCCTGGTGGGTGCAGGACGCCAGCGCCGCTGTGCCCGCCCGGCTCTTGAACATGCAGTCGGGCGAGACCGCGCTCGATCTTTGCGCCGCCCCGGGCGGCAAGACCCTGCAACTGGCCGCCACAGGCGCCGCCGTCGTCGCCGTCGACCGCTCGGCCGCGCGTCTGGTCAGAGTGGCCGAGAACCTGGCCCGCATGGGGCTCGCCGCCGAGACCGCCACCGACGACGCGGGAAGCTGGCCCGACACCCGCACCTTCGACGCTGTCCTGCTGGACGCCCCCTGCAGCGCCACGGGCACCTATCGCCGCAACCCCGACGTCCTCTGGGCCGCCAAGCCCAGCGACGTTGCGGCCCTGGCGGGGGTCCAGTCCCGGTTGCTGGATTCCGCCGCCAAACGCGTGAAGCCGGGCGGGCGCCTGGTCTATTGTGTCTGTTCCCTGGAGCCGGAGGAGGGCGAGGCCCAGACCCCCGGCTTCCTGGCCCGCAATCGCGACTTCGCCCTGTCGCCCATGACGTCCGGCGAAGGCGGCGCGCCGGAGGCCAGCCTGCGGCCGGACGGGACGCTGAGGATTCTCCCACATCACCGGATCGGCGGGACAGACGGGTTCTTCGTCGCCCGCTATGTCCGCGCGGGCTGAGGTCGGCCTTGTCCCCGCCATCTGGCCCCGCTAAGTCGGGGTCATGACCGCGCGCATCCCGATCATCGCCCCCTCCATCCTGGCGTCCGACTTCGCCAAGCTCGGCGAGGAATGCCGCGCGGTGGAGGCGGCCGGCGCCGACTGGCTGCACATCGACGTGATGGACGGCCACTTCGTGCCCAACATCACGCTCGGCCCCGACATCGTGAAGGCGCTGAAGCCCCACGTCTCGATCCCCTTCGACGTCCATCTGATGATCGCCCCCGTGGACAACTATCTGGAGGCGTTCGCGCAGGCCGGCGCCGACATCATCAGCGTCCATCCTGAATCCGGGCCCCACTTGAACCGCACGCTGAAGCGTATCCGCGAGCTGGGGTGCAAGGCCGGCGTTGTGTTCAACCCCTCGACCTCTCCCTCGGTGATCGAGTGGATGATGGATGAGATCGACCTGATCCTGGTGATGTCCATCAATCCCGGCTTCGGCGGCCAGAAGTTCATGCACTCCCAGCTCGCCAAGATCGCCAGGCTGCGCGAGATGATCGACGCCACGGGCCGCGACATCCACCTGGAGGTGGACGGCGGGGTGACGGTGGAGACCGCGCCGCTGTGCGTGGCGGCCGGCGCCACGGCCCTGGTGGCCGGGACGGCTGTGTTCAAAGGCGGACCCGGCGCCTATGCCGGCAATATCGCCGCCCTGAAGGGCGGGTAGGCCCGGGTATGGCGGGCGGCCTTCCGGCTCTGTCGCGCCTTCCTGGCCGAGTCCTTCTTCTCGCCCTCGCCCAGGGCCTCCAACGCCAGGCGCGCCGGGAATGGGCGGGCAATCCCCTGCATCGCTGGCTGCTGGCCCGGCCGCGGCCCGAGGGCCTGGCGGCCAGTCCGCGCAATCCTCGCCCCGTCAACCCGGAGGCCGGTCGCCGCATCCTGGAGGGCCGCTTCGTGTTCGCCGGCGCGACCCTGGAGACCGGGACCCGCGGTGATCCCTGGGATCGGCCCAGTCCGACCCGCCGGTTCGCCGCCGCCCTCCACCGCTTCGACTGGATACCCGACCTGCTCTCCACCGGAGAGGCGGGCGCCGCCGAGGCCCTGCGCCTGACCCTGGACTGGAGCCGGGTGTTTGGGCGCTGGAACGGATTCTCCTGGGCGCCGGAGGTGCTGGAGCGGCGGACCTTCAACCTGGCCTGCGCGGCCACCACCCTCTGCGCCCGGGCCTCGGACGCCGAGACCGCCCTGATCACCCTGGATCTGGCGCGGCAGGCCCGGCACCTGCTGGACAGCATCGACGGGCCGGTCCGCGCTGCTGAGCGGGCCGTGGCCGCGACCCTGGCCGGGACGGTGCTCTCGGGCGAAGCCGGTGAAAAACTCATCGATCGGGGCCTGCTTCGGCTGGAGCGCGCCCTGCACGTCACGGTCCAGCCCGACGGGGGGCACGCCTCGCGCAGTCCCCGCGCGGCGCTGGAACTGTTGTTGGACCTCCAGGCCCTGGACGAGGCCCTGGTCCAGCGCGGCATCGCCGCCCCCGACGAGATGATGCGCGCCATGGACCGGCTCACCGGAGCGGTGCGGTTCTTCACCCTGGCCGACGGCTGCCTGCCCGACCTGCAGGGAGGCGAGTCCGCCAGCC
Source organism: Phenylobacterium sp. (assembly GCF_037968635.1). Taxonomy (GTDB): domain Bacteria; phylum Pseudomonadota; class Alphaproteobacteria; order Caulobacterales; family Caulobacteraceae; genus Phenylobacterium. The sequence goes on along the minus strand of NZ_JBBKVV010000139.1, from coordinate 20,485 downwards.
GCCACTATGTCGCCGCCGCCCGCGCCAGTGAGGAGCAGACCCAGCGCCCTCCCGTGGCGCGCAACGGCTACCAGCGGCTTGAGGCCCGTAGTCTGCAGATCCTGGCCGACTGCGCGCCGCCCGCCCAGGGGCCCTGGAGCGTCACAGCCTGCGCCCAGCCCCTGGCCATCGAGATCCTCACCGCTGGACGCCGGATGATCGTGGCCTGCGGCTGGTCGCCGGAGGCCAATGGTCCCCAGGCCCTGCGCCTGGCCGACGCCAGCTCCACGGTCTGTGTCGGGGACGTCGCCTGCGGTGAACCCTTACGCGGCTTCCGGGCCAATGCGCTCGGTCCACGCCTGATCGACGCCTATGACACTGTCGCCGCCCAGCGTCATGAGACCGCCGAGGCCCTGTGGCTGGAAATGTCCCACGAGGGCTGGGTCCCGCGCTTTGGCCTGCGCCATGAACGCCGCCTGTTCCTGGACCTGGCCGCCGACGAACTGCGCGGCGAGGAGCGCCTGACACCGGTGGCCGAGGCCGGCGACAATCCTGAGGCTCGCCGTTTCGTGCCCTTCATGGTCCGCTTCCACGTCCACCCCGACGTCCGCGCCAGCCTGGCTCGGGACGGCAAGAGCGTGTTGCTGCGGGCCGAGAGCGACGAGACCGGCTGGTGGCTGCGCAACGACGCCCAGGAGGTCGCCGTCGAAACCTCGGTCTATTTCCAGGACGGCCTGCCCAAGCGGACCCACCAGATTGTGCTGCGCGGCAACGCCCGCCTGGACGCGGGCGCTCGGGTGCGGTGGAAGCTCGCGGCCGCCGAGGCCTGGCCGCCGCCGCATTGACGGGGGAAGTCTCCGGGCCTAAAGCGACCCCGACCTGCGTGACTGGCGAACTGAGGTGGGAGACCACCGGGGAGCGTAGGGTCCATACGCCGCTCGCCTGGGCAACTCCTCAAACGATGAAGGATTTGCCGTGCCCGCAGCCCCCGACTTCCCCAAGCCCGCCGACCGCGCCGCCGTCAAGCGCGCCCTGATCTCCGTCTCCGACAAGACCGGCCTGCTGGAGGCCGCCAAGGTCCTGGCCGAACTTGGCGTCGAACTGGTCTCCACCGGCGGCACGCGCGCGGCCATCGCCGGCGCCGGCCTGGCGGTGAAGGATGTCTCCGAGCTCACCAATTTCCCCGAGATGATGGACGGCCGGGTCAAGACCCTGCACCCCATCGTCCACGGCGGCCTGCTCAGCGTTCGCGACGCGCCGGAGCACGCCAAGGCCATGGCCGACCACGGCATCGGCGGCATCGACCTGGTCTATGTGAACCTCTACCCCTTCGAGCAGACGGTGGCGGCGGGGGGCGATTTCGAGACAGCGATCGAGAACATCGACATCGGCGGTCCGGCCATGATCCGCTCGGCGGCCAAGAACCACGGCTATGTCTGCGTCTGCACCGAGATTTCCGATCTGGAAGAGGTTCTGGCCGCGCTGAGGGCCACCGGAACCACCAGCCTGGACCTGCGCAAGTCCCTGGCCGCCCGGGCCTATGCCCGCACCGCCACCTATGACGCCGCCATCGCCACCTGGTTCGCCGCCGCCCTGGGCGACATCGCGCCGAAGCGCCGGGCGATCGGCGGCGAGCTGGTCCAGACCATGCGCTATGGCGAGAACCCCCACCAGTCGGCCAGTTTCTACCGGTTCGCCGACCCGCGCCCGGGCGTCGCCACCGCGAAACAGCTCCAAGGCAAGGCGCTCAGCTACAACAACATCAACGACACCGATGCGGCCTTCGAACTGATCGCCGAGTTCGACCCCGCCGCCGGCCCCGCCTGCGCCATCATCAAGCACGCCAATCCCTGCGGCCTGGCCACCGGAAAAACCATGGTGGAGGCCTATGAGCGGGCGCTGGCCTGCGACCCCACCAGCGCGTTCGGCGGCATCATCGCCCTCAACCAGAAGCTGGACGCCGCCACGGCCACCGAGATTCTCAAGCTGCTCACCGAGGTGGTGATCGCGCCCGACGCCGACCCCGACGCCGTGGCCCTGTTCGCCAGGAAGAAGAACGTGCGCCTGCTGACCACCGGCGGCCTGCCCGACCCGCTGGCGGCCGGGACGACCTTCAAGTCGGTCTCCGGGGGCTTCCTGGTGCAGAGCCGTGACGACGCGCGTCTGACGGCGGCCGACCTGACGGTGGTGACCAAGCGTGCGCCCACGGAGCAGGAGGTGGCCGACATGCTGTTCGCCTTCACCGTCGCCAAGCACGTGAAGTCCAACGCCATCGTCTATGCCCGCGCGGGTCAGACCCTGGGCGTCGGCGCAGGCCAGATGAACCGCAAGGACTCAGCCCGTATCGCGGCGCTGCGGGCCGCTGATTTCGGCCTGGACCTCAAGGGCTCGGCCTGCGCCTCGGAGGCCTTCTTCCCCTTCCCGGACGGCCTGATCCAGGCGTCCGACGCCGGCTGCACCGCGGTGATCCAGCCGGGCGGCTCCATCGGCGATCAGAAGGTCATCGACGCCGCCGACGAGCGCGGCCTGGCCATGGTCTTCACCGGCGTGCGGGTCTTCCGGCACTAGCTCTCCTAGAGGGGCGCGGGGGTCCGCGTCCCCAGCCACCGCCAAAAGGCCGCGCCGCCCCAGACCACCTCAATGAGGCCGAAGGGCCAGGCGCCCTGGGCGAAGCCGTAGCCGGCGGCGGCCAGGTTGGCGAAGACGAAGCCCAGGGTCCACCAGGGGCTTCGCTTTTCCATCGTGTAGCAGAGCAGGCTGGCGCTGACGGCCACCAGGCCAAACAGCGACAGGGCGTCGAACTGAAATCCCATCAAGGGGCTTTGGCCGCTTTGGTCAGGGCCGGACGGTCCAGATCCAGCTCGGCGGCGGGGATCACCTCCAGGTCGGGCCGGCGGGCCTTCAGGCCCTCGCTGAACGCCTTGGCGTCGCCGGCCACGATGACGCTGACGCCGGCCGGGTCGAGCCGGGTGGCCGCGAAGTCCTGCACCTGGGCCCCGGTGACGGCCTCGACCTTGCCGGTATAGGCGTTCATTTCCGAAAGCGGCACGCCGTAGAGGGCGAGGTTGCCCAGGATGTCGGCCAGGCCGTCGGTGGTCTCCAGCTCACGCCCGAAACCGCCGATCAGCACCGACTTGCGGGCCTTCAGCTCGTCCGCGCCGGGCGGGGTGGCGGTCAGACCCTTCATCTCCGCCAGGATCAGGTCCAGCACCTGGGGCGCGGACTCGTTCTTGGTCTGGGCCGCGGCGCGGAACAGTCCGGTGGTCCGGCGCGGGGTGAGGGACGAACTGGCGCCGTAGGAGAGGCCGCGCTTGATGCGGATCTCCTGGTTCAGGCGGGCCGAGTAGCCGCCGCCCAGAACGGTGTTGGCGACGATGCCGGGATAGTAGGCCGGGTCGTTCCGGGCGATGCCGGGTTTCAGGACCGTGACCGCCGCCTGGCCGGTGCCGGGCAGGTCGATGGCGATGGCGCGAGGCTTGGCGGTCGGGGTGATGGTCGGGGCCGTCGGGGTCGGTGTGGCGGGCTTCTTCCAGTCGCCGAAGGTTTTCTCGGCGAGCGCGAAGCCCTGCGCCGGCGTGATCTTCCCGGTCAGCACCAGGACCGCGTTGTCGGGCCGGTAGTACGCCTCGTGCAGCTTCACCAGGTCGCCGGTGGCGAACTTGGCCACCGAGGCCGGGGTGCCGCCGGCCACATGGCCGAAGGCGGTGCCGGCGAAGATAATCGGACCCGCGGCGAAACCGGCCAGCTGGCCAGGCTCCTGATAGGCCACTGAAAGGCCGTCCAGGGTCTGGGCGCGTTGCCGTTCCAGCTCCTCGGCCGCGAAGGCCGGGTTCTTGGCCACGTCGGCCATGATCCCCAGGGCGGCGTCCAGGTTGCCGGACATGACATTGAGGGTCACCGAACTGCTTTCCTGCCCGCCACCGGAGGTCAGGGTCGCGCCAAGCGCCTCGGTCTGTTGGGCGATTTCCGGAGCGCTGCGGGTCTTGGTGCCCTCGGTCAGCATGCCGGCGGTCATGCCCGCGACCCCGGCCAGGCCGTCGGGATCGGCCCAGGCGCCGGTCTTGACGGTGAGGTCGGCGGTGACCAGGGGCAGGGAGGTGGATTGGGCGACGATCACCCGCAGGCCATTGGCCAGAGTCTTCTCGACCGGCTTGGGCAGGACCGGACTGACGGGATTGGCCAGCGGCGGAGGCGCGATGCGCTGACCCTCCGGGGCCAGTACGCTGACCGGGCCGGTATACTTCACCGAGGCGATGGCGGGGGCGGGCGCCACCGTGGCGATCTCGCCCTTCGGCCGGTCGCTCTCGGGCAGATAGCGGATGGTCATGCGGCGGTCGTCGGCCAGGTACTTGGCGGCGACGCGCTGAACGTCGGCGGCGCTGACGGCCTGCAGTTCGGCCAGTTCCTTGTTGGCCTGGGCGGCGTCGCCTTCGGTGCGCAGGGCGTAGCCGAGAGCGAAGGCGCGGCCGTCGATGGTCTCGCGCTCCCTCAGCTTGCCGGCCACCAGCTCGTTCTTGGCTTCCGACAGCTCGGCGGCGGTCGGCGGGGTGTCGCGCAGGCGCTTCACCTCCCCCAGCAGGGCGGTCTCGCCCTCGTCGAGGGTGTGGCCCGAGGCCATGATCGACCCCACCGCGAACATGCCGGGTTGCTCCGGCAGGTCGGCGCTGGAGATCACCTGGGCGGAAATCTGCTTATCGTAGACCAGCGCGTCATAGAGCCTCGCCGACTTGCCCGAGGACAGGATCGCGTCGAGGACCTTCAGGGCCGAAGCGTCCGGGTCGGCGGCCTTCGGTCCCAGCCAGGTGATGGCCACGGCGGGCAGGGGGACATTGGGGCCATAGCCGGTGAAGACGCCGGGTCCGGTTCGGGGCGGCTCCACGGCGGTGACCCGCTTCAGCGGTTCGGCGGGCGCCGTCAGCGGGCCCATATATTTGTCGACCCAGGCGTCCAGCGCCTTCTGGTCGAAATTGCCCACCACGATCAGGGCGGCGTTGTCGGGGCGATAATAGGCGGCATGGAAGGCGCGCACGTCATCAATGGTGGCGGCGTCCAGCTCCTCGATGGAACCAATCCCGGGGCGCTTGTAGGGGTGGGTCGTGTAGCTGGCCTGTGGCAGGTAGAGGGCGAACAGTCGGCCATAGGGGCTGGCCAGGACCCGTTGGCGCAGCTCTTCCTTCACCACGTCACGCTCGGACTTGAAGGTCGCCTCGTCCACCACCAGAGACCCCAGGCGCTGGCTCTCCACCCAGAGCAGGCGCTCCAGGTGATTGGCCGGCACCACCTCGTAGTAGTTGGTGAAGTCGTCATAGGTGGACGCGTTGTTGACCCCGCCCACATCCTCGGTGAAGCGGTCGATACTCTCGGACGGGAGGTCCTTGGTGGCCTTGAACATCATGTGTTCGAAGAGGTGGGCGAAGCCCGACCGGCCCTGCGGGTCGTCCTTGGACCCCACCCCGTACCAGACCTGCACCGTCACGTTGGGGGTGGTCCGGTCGATGGAGGAATACACCTTCATCCCGTTGGCGAGGACCCGCTCCTTGTAGACGATCGGCGGCACCTGATCGGCGGCGAAGGCGGGGGCCGTGGCGGCCAGGCCAAGGCTCAGGGCGGCGGCGCAGGCGAAGGTGCGGAACATGGGCGGGTCTCGAAGGGCTGGGTTGCTGCGAACCTAGCACCCGCGACGCGCGAGGGAAGCTTACGGGATTGTCATTGAAGCCACGAGTCGGCATGGCCGGGCTTGCCCGGGCTACAGGATCTCAGGGGCGAGGCGGGGAAGGCCGCCGCCGTGGCGACCCTCCCCGGCAGGGCCTAGTCGGCCAGCTTCACCAGCATCTTGCCCGCGTTGAGGCCTTCCATCAGGCCGATCAGGGCCTTGGGCGCGTTGTTGATGCCGTCCAGCACGGTCTCCTGGTACTTGACCTTGCCGCTCTTCAGCCAGCCGGCCATGTCGCGCTGGAAGTCGCCGTACATGTGCATGAAGTCGGTGCCCACGAAGCCGCGCAGCATCACCCGCGAATAGATGATGTTGGACAGGTTGGAGACGCTGGAGTGGCCGGAATTGTAGCCGGAGATGAAGCCGCAGACCGGGATCCGGCCCAGGGTGTTCATGCGTCGCAGGGCGGCTTCCAGGTGATCGCCGCCGACATTGTCGAAATAGACGTCGATCCCCTTGGGCGTGGCCGCCTCCAGCTGGCCGCGGATCGGGGCGTCCTTGTAGTTGATCACCGCGTCCAGCCCGACCACGTCCTTGAGCCAGGCGGCCTTTTCGGCGCTGCCGGTGGAGCCGACGACGTAGCAGTTCTTGATCTTGGCGATCTGGGCGGCGATGGAGCCCACGGCCCCGCCGGCGGTGGAGACGAAGACCTGCTCGCCGTCCTTCAGCGCGCCGATGTGCAGGATGCCGCCATAGGCCGTGAAGCCGGTCATGCCCAGGGCGTGCATGTGGGTGGTGAGCGACAGGTCCGGGTCGGGGGTGAGCTTGGTCAGGCCCTTGCCGTCGGAGGTGAAGTATTCACGGAAGCCCAGGCGGTTGGAGACCAGGTCGCCGACCGCGTAGTCGCCGTTCTTGGACTGGACGACGCGGCCCAGCGCCCCGCCCATCATCGCCACGCCCAGGTCCTGGCCGGCGGTCAGGCGCGGCCGCATGGCTGGGTCCACCGACATGTAGAGGTTCTGCACCAGCACCTCGCCGTCGGCGGCGTCGGGGACATTGGTCTCGACGATCTGGAACTGATCGACGGTGGGCATCGCCTTGGGGCGCTCGATGAGGTGGACTTCGCGGCTGACGGGCATGGCGCCCTCCCATTTGGAATTTGAAGAACAGAATTCTTTATCGCCGTCCCGGAAATGCGGTGGGCGGCGCGGGGTGTTCTCTCACATCGTCCTCGCCCGTAGAGCCCTCAAAAAGGCTCTACCATCAAAAAAGTTAGAGCGCGTCAGACGGGTTAACCGGCCTCCACTTAACCCTGACGCGCTCTAGGGAAGGGCGTCGCCCCAATCGAGCCGGCGGGCCCAGGCGTAGGCGGCCTTGTCGCGACGGGGGATGTCGGCCCGTTCGGCGGCTCCAGCCGGTGTGCAGAGCTTGAAGGTGATGGCCGGCTTGGTCACGTGCGGTGGGGCGAGGATGCGGGCGGTGCGGGGGAGCGTCGCGACGCCCGGGCGGACGGCCACCAGGTAGCTGAACTTCTCATCCTCGAAGGGCAGGTCTGCGCCCTTGGCCAGTCGATGGTCGCGGGAGCGGGGCAGGCGCTGAACGAAGTGGCACCAGTCCGGTGCGACCAGGGGGCAGGCCAGGGCATGGGGGCAAGGGGCCAGCAGCTCGGCGCCCGCCGCGATCAAGGTCGCCCGCGCGGCTAGAATCCGGCGGTAGCCGTCAGGCGTGCCGGGTTCGATCAGGGCCAGCATGCCGTCGGTGGCGGCCCACAGCGCCTGAACGGTCTGCGCCTGACGGGCCGGGGCGATCTCGGCGAGCGCATAGCTGGCGGTGACCAGGTCGGCCTGGGGCCAGTCGGTGGCCGGCGCGGTGAGGTCGCCGCGTAAGAAGTTCGCGTTTCGCAGGGCGGCCCCGCCGTCGGTGGCCAGCTTGGCGGCCATCTCCAGGAAGGGGCGGCTGGAATCCAGCAGGGTGGCGGTCTCGAGGCCGGACCAGGTCTCCAGCGCCGCCCAGCTCGCCCCGCCGGGCCCCGCGCCGGCGTCCAGCAGGCGTTTCGGAGAGAAGTCGGGCGCCATGCGGGCGGCCTGCGCGAACACGAACGCGTCGGCGGCGTAGGTGGCGGGCAGGCGTGACAGCACGTAGGCCACGGCGTCGGCCTCGTCGGTGATCACCGCGCGGGAGGTCTCGCCGCCCCTGTAGCCGCTGGAAATCTTCGCCGCCCGCTCGGCCAGGCCCTTGCGGGCGACACCCTCCAGCAGGCGGTCGGCGGCAAGGCGCAGGGCGGGCGGCAGGTCTGGGCTCATGGGCTTCCTTAGCGCGCCGCCGCCGCCTGGGCCAAACTCTCCCGCTTCAGGGCGGCGAGGGCGGCCAGGACGTCGCGCCGCAGGACCAGGCGGACGAGCGCACCAGGCGCGGCGTAGGGACTGGCGGCCCGGCTCTCATAGACCACGCGGGTGGCGCGACCGCCCGCGAGCGGTGTCAGCCGCCACTCCCCCTCCAGGACCTTGAGGTCCCCGTCCGTGCGGCGGAACCGCAGCCGCCTCGGCGGCTCGAAATCAGAGCGCACCACGCTGCGGAAGCGCGGCATCAGGGGCGGGCGGGCGATCTGTTCGCGGACGTCCCACCGTCCCCCCGGATCACGTTGGAGGATGCGGCAGCTCTTCAAGCCGGGCGCCATGCGCGGCGCCAGATCGCAGTCGGTGAGCAGGGACCAGACCACCTCCGGCGGCGCGGCGATCTCCTCGACGGCGCGGATCAGGCCCGAGGCGCCGTCCGGGTCGGGTCGGACCTCCACATAGGCGCCGCGCGACAGCCCAGCGAGCACCTGGTCGGTGGGTTCCCAGGCCGCAGCGGGCGGGGCGGCGAGCAGGGCCGCGAGGGCGAAGGCGAACCGCACGGGCCCTCCTGCGCCCGCCGGGGTCAGCTGCCGATCCGGTTCTTTACGAGGTCGTCGACCACTGAGGGATCGGCAAGGGTCGAGATGTCCCCCAGGTTCGACAGGTCGTTCTCGGCGATCTTGCGCAGGATGCGGCGCATGATCTTGCCCGAGCGGGTCTTGGGCAAGCCCGGCGCGAACTGCACCACGTCGGGCGCCGCGAAGGGCCCGATCTCCCGGCGCACCCAGCCCTTGAGCTCGGCCTGCAGGATGTCGGTGGGGGTGACGTCGGCCTTCAGGGTGACGAAGCAGTAGACGCCCTGGCCCTTGATATCGTGCGGGAAGCCGACGACGGCGGCCTCGGCCACGTTCTCGTTGCTCACCAGGGCGCTCTCGATCTCCGCGGTGCCCAGGCGGTGGCCCGAGACGTTGATCACGTCGTCCACCCGGCCAGTGATCCAGTAATAGCCGTCCTCGTCGCGGCGGCAGCCATCGCCGGTGAAATATTTGCCCGCATAGGTGGAGAAGTAGGTGGCGAAGAACCGCTCGTGGTCGCCATAGACCGTGCGCATCTGACCAGGCCAGCTGTCGGTAATGCAGAGGTTGCCGCTGGTGGCGCCCTCCAGGACCTTGCCCTCGGCGTCCACCAGCTCGAACTTCACGCCGGGCAGGGGCTTGGCGCAGGAGCCGGGCTTCAGCGGCGTGGCGCCGGGCAGGGGGGAGGCCAGGCAGGCGCCGGTCTCGGTCTGCCAATAGGTGTCGACGATGGGGCAGCGGCCGTCGCCCACCACCCGGTGATACCAGAGCCAGGCCTCGGGGTTGATCGGCTCGCCCACCGTGCCCAGCAGGCGTAGTGACTTGCGCGAGGTCTTCAGGACCGGCTCGTCGCCGTCGCGCATCAGGGCGCGGATGGCGGTGGGGGCGGTGTAGAAGGTGTTGACCTTGTGCTTGTCGATCACCTCCCAGAACCGGGAATTGGTGGGGTAGTTGGGCACGCCTTCGAACATCACCGAGGTGGCCGCATTGGCCAGCGGGCCGTAGACGACGTAGCTGTGGCCCGTGACCCAGCCCACATCGGCGGTGCACCAGAACACCTCGCCGGGCTTGTAGTCGAACACCAGCTCATGGGTGTGGGCCGCCCAGACCAGGTAGCCGCCGGTGGTGTGCAGCACGCCCTTGGGCTTACCCGTCGAGCCGGAGGTGTAGAGGATGAACAGCGGATCCTCGGCGTTCATCGGCTCGGGTTCGCAGGTGTCGGAGACGTCCTGCTTGAGGTCCGAATAAAAGGCGTCGCGGCCGGCCTTCATCGGCACGTCGGCGCGGGTGCGGCGCACGACGATCACATCGGTGACGCCCGGGCACTGCTCCAGGGCCTCGTCGACATTGCGCTTCAGAGGCACGGTCTTGCCGCCGCGCAGACCCTCATCGGCGGTGATGACGATCTTCGAGTCACAATCCTGAATCCGGCCGGCGATGCTGTCGGGCGAGAAGCCGCCGAAGATCACCGAATGGACCGCGCCGATCCTGGCGCAGGCCAGCATGGCCACGGCGGCCTGGGGGATCATCGGCAGGTAGATGGTGACCCGGTCGCCCTTCTGGACCCCGCGCGCCTTCAGCACATTGGCCATGCGGCAGGTTTCGGCGTGCAGCTGGCGATAGGTGAGGTTATCCCAGGGGGTCCCCTCGTCGCTCTCCCAGATGATGGCGATCTGGTCGCCGCGCTTGTCGAGGTGGCGGTCCAGGCAGTTGACCGAGACGTTCAGAACCCCGTCGGCGTACCAGCGGATGTGGAAGTCGTCCTTGTGGAACGAGGTGTCCTTGACCTGGGTGAAGGGCGTTATCCAGTCCAGGCGCTCTGCAACCTTGGTCCAGTAGCCGTCGGAGTCGGTCTCGACCCGCGCGACCGCGGCCTCGTAGGTCTGCGCGTTCATCTTGGCCCGCTTGGCCCAGGCCGCGGGAACCGGGAAAACTTCGCCCTCGCTCACCGTTCTTAACTCCCATCAAAACTTGGCTGCGAGTTATGCGGAGGGCGCCCGCCCGGCGCAACAGGCAGGGCCAGAAATCAACCTTTCGGGATCAGCTGCTCGAAACCGGCGATCAGGCAGTTCATGCCGAAGACGAACTGGCCATCGACGTCGCCGCCGACCTCGAAGCTTCCGATCACCTGGGCGAAATGGGGATAGGCCCCCGTGGCCACCATCGCCTGGGCCAACTCATCATTGCCGTCATGGCCGGTGGCGCGCCGTGCGATCAGATCGGCCTCGCCGATCACCCAGGTGACCACATAGGAAAAGCCGGTGCTCATGGCGTAGCCCGCGTCCTTGGGGGCCAGACCCGCCCGCATCAGGATCGCCAGGATCATCTCGGCCTGGGCCATGATGTTGGGGCCGACGAAGAAGCCGTGCGGCAGCAGCCGGGCTACGTCCCGGCGGGCCAGCAGGTGGCGGCGCAGCTGCTGGGCCATGCGGGAAATGTCCTCGCGCCAGTCGCGGCCCTCCAGCTCGAAGACCAGATCGGCCATCAGATGGTCGTAGAGCGCCACCTGCAGCGCGTCCTTATTGGGGAAGTGCCAATAAAGGGCCGGCGCCTGCACCTTCAACTCGGCGGCCACCGCCCGCATGGTCAGGCCATCGAATCCGTCCCTCTCCAGCACCTTGGCGGCGGCGTCCACGACGAGATCGGGGCTGAGTTGCGGACGGACCTTGGCGGGCGGGGGCATAGGTCAGTTGGTCGGACATCGAAGTCGGCTTGTAAATCGAATTTAACGGCGTAAAGTCAGCTTAACGACGTTAAATTGTGAGGGTGGCATGAGCTTCGCCGACACCGCGCCGAATCTGGTGGGTTCCGATCCGCCGCCGGCCCGAACGCCGTGGTTCAGTCTGGACAAGGCGGCGCGCAGGCACCCCTTCCCCACCATCCCGCCGAAGGCCTACGAGGTCCCGGTGCTGAAGGTGCCGACCATCACCGGCGTGCCCTATTACGTGATCAGCGACCCCGCCGGGGTGAAGCAGGTGCTGTTGGACAAGGTGGCCAACTATCCAAAGACCGAGCGGGAGCGGCGCTACTTCTCGGCGATGTTCGGCGACGGACTGCTCTCCACCGACGGCGAGCTGTGGCGCACCCATCGCCGGACCATGGCGCCATCCTTCTCGCCTCCAAGCGTCGCCGCCTATGCGCCGGCCATGGCCGCCAGCGCGCTCGCCTTCCGCGGCCGCTGGGACCAGCAGCCTGACGGCGCGGAGATCGAGGTGGCCGAGGCCATGACCGATCTCACCCTGGAAATCATCGCGCGGACCATGTTCTCCACCGACGGCGAGAGCGTCTCGGCCAATGTGCGCGACACCATGGAGCGGGCCATGGGCGAGCTGAACATGAGCCTCCTCGATATCCTGCCGGGCATCGGGGACATCCGCTTCCGGGCGCGCGAGAAGCGGATCGCGGCGATCTTCGCGGAGATGGACGCCGACATCGCCCGGATGATCGAGGCGCGCCTGGCAGCCCCCACCGACGGGCCGCAGGACCTGCTCAGCCGGCTGATCGCCGCCCGCGACAGCGAGGGCGGGGCGACCCTGAGTCCCAAGGAGATCCGGGACCAGGTGGTGACCATCTTCCTGGCGGGGCACGAGACCACGGCGGCCACCATGTGCTGGCTCTGGTACCTGCTGTCCCAACACCCGCAGGTCGCCGCCCGGATGCATGAGGAGCTGGATACGGTGCTGGCCGGCCGGTCCCCGACCCATGAAGACCTGCCGAACCTCACCTACACCCGCATGGCGGTGGACGAGGCGATGCGGGTCTATCCGGCCGCGCCGGGCATCTCCACCCGCGTGGCCCTGGAGGCCGACTTGATCTGCGGCATGGCGATCCCGAAGGGTGGCATGGTCGCCATCGCGCCCTGGATCCTGCATCGGCACCAGCTGCTGTGGGACAACCCCGGCCGGTTCGATCCTGAGCGCTTCGCCAAGGACGCGCCGGAACGGCCGCGCTTCGCCTACATGCCCTTTGGCGGAGGCCCCAAGGTTTGTATCGGGGCCTCACTGGCGATCACCGAGACCATGCTCATCCTCAGCACCCTGGCGCAGCGCTATCGTCTGGAGCTGAAGCCCGGCCATGAGGTCGAGATCCAGCAAAGGATCACCATGCGCCCGCGCGGGGGTCTGCCGATGATCCTGCACCGCAGATAGGCGCAGGGGTGCTTACCGGCGGGTGTTGAAGGGACTATGTGGGAAGCAGACCCTCTGTTCCCGCCTAGGACCGTTCCATGCTGCTGCACCTCTCCACCTGGCCCGAGATCGAAGCCTTCCTTGGACGCTCCAAGACGGTGGTGATCCCGATCGGCTCCAATGAGCAGCATGGGCCGACCGGCCTGCTGGGCACCGACTGGCTGTGCCCGGAGATCATCGCCAACGAGGCCCAGAAGACCGGCGATATCCTGGTGGGGCCGACCTTCAATATCGGCATGGCCCAGCATCACCTTGGTTTCCCTGGCACCATATCGCTGCGGCCCTCGACCTTCATCGCCGCGATCGGCGACTGGTGCCGCTCGCTGGGTCACCACGGGTTCGAGAAGATCTATTTCCTCAATGGCCACGGCGGCAACACCCACACGATCGAGGCGGCGTTCTCCGAACTCTATGCCGAGGCCAGCTTCGCCGGACAGCCTCGGGGTTTCTCCATGAAGCTGAAGAACTGGTGGGAGCTGCGGGGCGTCCTGGCCCTGGCCAACCGCCAGTTCCCCGTGGGCCACGGCAGTCACGCGACCCCCTCGGAGATCGCCGTGACCCAGTGGGCCTATCCCGACGCCATCAAGACCGCCAGCTATGCGCCGCAGATCGCGCCGACCGGTCCCATCCGTGAAGCGCTGGATTTTCGCGCCCGATACGCCGATGGCCGCATGGGGTCGGACCCCGCCCTGGCCACGCCGGAAAAGGGTGGCGAGCTGGTGGCCATGGCCGCGGCGGGCCTGATCGAGGACGTGAACGCTTTCTCGGCGGAGGTCGCGCCGGGCTGAACCGGCGCCGCGAGACGCCCTAGAAGCTGGAGCTCGGCATGGCCAGGCGCGGCGGGCCCTTGCGCTTGGGCTGGCCGGTCCAATCGAGGTCCTCGGCCTTCAGCAGGGCGCCGGCGTCCTTGGCCGCGTCGGCCACGGTGACCAGGGGCTCGGCCTTGGCGAGTTGGGTCTCATGCGAGCCGGCCGGGGTCTTGCCGTCGGCGGCCTTGGGCGCCTTGCTGGCGACCGCGACCTCCACCGGCAGGGCCTCCTCGACCGAGTCCCGGGCATTCGAGATGTCGATCCGGGGGGTGGTGGCGTACCTGTCGAGGGCGGCGATCTGCATGCCCTCGGCCTCGGTGCCGAGATACCTTCCAGAGAAGGCGGGGGGCAGGCCCGAACCGCCGGTCCAGCGATAGAAGATGTGGGCGCCGATCGTGCCGACCTTCACCAGGCTGGGGCTCCAGTACGCGGCGACATAGTTGGCGTGATAGTGGGTGGCGGTGCCGACCTTCTTCATCACGTAGCCGTTCAGGGCCGCCGAGGCGATGCTGCGGGCGCGCAGCCAGGTGGCTTCCTGCGGCTGACGGTTCATCGCCCCGTCGCAGGTGAAGCTGAACTGGCAGCCGGTGGTGCGGTTGGAGCCCTGGAAGACCACGCCGCAGACCGTCTTGGGGAAGGCCGGGTGGCGCATGCGGTTCAGAACGACCTGGGCCACGGCGCGCTGGCCGTCGGCGCTTTCCCAGGCGGCTTCGTAATAGATGGCCGCGGTCAGGCAATCGATGGCGCGGGCCTCGTCCAGCATGCCGCCGGTGTTCAGCTTGAACGGGCGGGCCGCGGGATTGGGCAGGACGGAGGTCGGATTGGCCAGGTTCCAGGCGCGGGCCTGGTCGGGATCAAGGTCCTGCAAGCGAATGACGGCGGCGTCGACCGCCGCGCCCTGTGGCAGGGCGCCGGCGTCAGGATTGATCACGGCACCGGTGGGCGTCATCAGCCCGCCCATGCGGGGTTCGACGCGGCTGGCCAGGGTCAACATCGCCGGATCCATGCCGGCCTTGAGGCGGGCGAAGGCTTGGGCCGAGACCTCGCCCTTGGTCAGGCGGGCCAGGCGTTCATTGCGGCCGTCCGGGGCTGCGGCGACCGCGATGCCGGCGGTCAGGGCGGCCGCCAGGGCCAGCTCCACACCCACGAGGTGGATCGCATCGCGTCGTGGCAGGCGGCTTATGGCGGCCTGCAGGATATGACGGAAACGACTCAACACAGCGGGTTCTTTTCCTGGGACAGTGCGCCGCAGCAATTGCAAGTCGCACGCCATAACCCCGAAATGGGGAGCGCGCTACCTGGAATCTTTTATTTTGCATTAACTATGGCGGGCGCCGCCCGCCAAACAGTCAGCCCGCGCCCGGGAGTCCCGGGGCGTGCGCCCAGAACAAGCTCTCAGCAGAGCTTGGCAGTAATCAGCGCGGGATTTCTCGGATCTTGGTCAGGGCCACTTGGCGATAGACGGCGGTGATGTCGAAGTAGCGCCGGAAGACTCCGTGGAAGGCGTCCACCGCCTGCTTGACGCCCGGCCCTCCAATTTCGCTCTCGTGGTGCCAGTAGTCGTCCAGCACCATCATCCCGCCGACCTCCAGCAGGGCCGCGCAATAGGCCAGGTCCACGCCCACGGCCCAGGCCGTGTGCGAGCCGTCGATATAGATCAGGTCATAGGTCTCGTTCCGCTCCAGCATCCTGGGCAGTTCATAGGTCGAGAACCCCTTGTGGGTCGTGAGCTTGGAAAAGCCGAGCTTGGCGGTGTTGCGGCCGAAGCGCGGTTCGACCGCGTGGTACTTCTCTTCCGGGTTCAGGTCCTCGTCGAACCACGGATCGATGACCGTGACGTCAAGCTTGGCCGGCAAGAGCCAGTCCATGAAGGCGAGGTTCCGCCCCTCATAGGCGCCGATCTCCATGTAGCGGACAGACCCACGCTTGGCGGCGAAGTCGCGCAGCAGCGGCGAGACGAAGGGGATGTTCTGATCGGCCCAGCCTTCGGTGAATTCGAAGCCCATGACCTTGCAGTGGGCGGCGAAGGCGGCGGCGTCATCGTCGGCGCGCGGCGTGGCCAGCATGGTCTTGGCGAACTGCGGCGCGAACCGGTGGTTCATGGTCGCCAGGGCGCGAAGGGCGTCAGCCATGACAGGCTCCTCTTGGATAGCAAGGACAAGAGGCTTAGCCGTGGCGGGTTAAGGAAGAGTCAGGCCGTGACGATTTCGCCGTCCACCACCGTCACCGGCCAGGGTCGCAGTTGGTCGTCGGCGCAAGGGCCGGCGACGCAAAGCCCGTCGGCCGGACGGAACATCGCCCCGTGCGCCGCGCAGATGATCCGGTCGCCCTCGCGGGTGAGATAGCGGTCGTCCATGACGGCCAACGGCCAGCCGTTGTGCGGACAGCTATCGACATAGCCGGAGATGGCGTCGCCCTGGCGGACCAGGAACCCCGCGAACAGGGCGCGCTCATGGCGGAAACGGAACCCCTTGGCGCCCGGATCGGACAGGTCGGCGAGCGCGCAGAGGCGCTGTCCGGCGGGGGGCCTTGCCGGGTTGTCGGGCTCGTTGCGGTTCACAGGCTTCCGATGGTCGCGCGGAAGGGCAGAACCTGCACGCTCTGGAAGAGTCCGGCCAGGGTATAGGGATCGTCGCGATTGAAGGCGCGGGCCACCTCCTCGGTCTCGCCCTCCATCACGATCAGGGAGCCGGCCATGTCGCCCTTGTCGTCCAGGATCGGCCCGCCCAGCTTCACGACGCTGGCGAAGGTCCCGGCATAGGCCAGGTGGGCTGGGCGCGTGGCCATGCGCAGGTCCAGAGAGTTGGGCTTGTCGAGGCAGATCATCACGAAGAGGGCCATGGGCGTTTCCTTCAGAATTCGGTCTTGAGCGGCCGCGACAGCAGGCCGGCGATGGCGGCGTCGATATCGGCCTCGCCCGCCAGGATGGCGGCCACGGCGTCGCAGATGGGAATCTCCACCCCATGCTTGGCGGCCAGGCCCCGCACGGCGGGCGCCGAGGCCACGCCCTCGGCCACGGCGCCGCCCAGGCTGGCCAGGGCCTCGTCCAGGGTCATGCCCTTGCCCAGGGCCAAGCCGATGCGGTTGTTGCGCGACTGGGCGCTGGAACAGGTGAGCACCAGGTCGCCGAGCCCGCAGAGCCCGGCGACGGTCTCCGCCTCGCCGCCGAGCGCCTCGGCCAGGCGGGTGAGTTCGGCGAAGCCCCGGGTGATCAGGGCGGCGTGGGCGCTGCGTCCCAGGCCACGGCCCTCGACCACCCCGCAGGCGATGGCGAGCACGTTCTTCACCGACCCGCCGATCTCGGCGCCGATCATGTCGGTGGCGAGGTAAGGACGGAACAGCGGACTGGCGATCGCCTCGGCGAGATCGCGGCCAAGATCCTCGTCGGGACAGGCCAGGGTCACGGCGGTGGGCAGGCCACGGGCCACCTCGCCGGCGAAGCTCGGTCCCGACAGCACGGCGGGGCAGGCGTCGGGCAAGGTCTCGGCCAGGACCTCGGTCATCAGTTTCAGCGACCCCTGCTCCACCCCCTTGGCGCAGAGCAGGATCGGCACGCCCGCCCGCGCATGCGGCGCGAAGGCCGCAAGGCTGGCCCGCAGGTGCTGGGCCGGGGTGACATTGAGGATCAGGTCGCAGGCCGCCAGGTCGGCCATGTCGCCGGTGGGGGTCACCGGGCTGTCGAAGGGGATGCCCGGCAGGAAGACACTGTTTTCGTTCTTGGCGCGGATAGCGTCCACGACCTCGGCCTCCCGGGCCCAGAGGGTGGTGGTCAGGCCGGCGCGCGCGCAGACCAGGGCCAGAGCCGTGCCCCAGGCGCCGCCGCCGATCACCCCTGCTGTCGTCATGCTCATGCCTTGGCGCCCTTGCGTCCGAATGCGTGGGTGGGATTGGACAGGGCCGCTGCGGCGTCCAGGGGCCAACGCGGCCTGGCCGGCGCATCCAGGGTGTCGGTCATGCCCAGCGCCAGACGTTCGGCGCCGGCCAGCGCGATCATGGCGGCGTTGTCGGTGCAGTAGGCCAGGGGTGGGGCGTCGAAGGAGAAGCCGCGAGCCGTGGCGGTCTCCATCAGCCTGGCCCGCACCGCGCCATTGGCCGCGACCCCGCCGGCGACGACGAAGCGCAGGTCGCGGTTTCCTCGGGTCATGGCGTAGGCGGCCATGGCCCGGTCGGTGCGGTCCGACAACTGGCGGGCGATGGCGGTCTGGACACAGGCGGCCAGGTCCTTGCGCTGGGTCTCCGTGGTGACGGTCTCGGCCAGCCGCGCGGCGGCGGTCTTCAGGCCCGAGAAGGAGAAGTCGCAGCCGTCGCGCCCCAGCAGGGCGCGGGGCAGGGTGAAGGCGGTGGCGTCGCCCCCCTGCGCCAGCTTTTCCAGGGCCGGGCCGCCGGGATAGGGCAGGCCCAGGCTCTTGGCGATCTTGTCGAAGGCCTCGCCGGCGGCGTCGTCGATGGTGGAGCCCAGGCGCTTGCAGGCGCCCACCCCCTCCACGGCCAGCAGCTGGCAGTGCCCGCCGGAGACCAGCAGCAGCAGGAAGGGATAGGGGATGTCGGCGGCCAGCCGGGCCGAGACCGCATGGCCCTCCAGATGGTTTACGGCGATCAGCGGCAGGCCGCGGGCCAGCGCCACGGCCTTGCCGAAGGATAGCCCCACCATCACCCCGCCCACCAGACCAGGCCCGGCGGTGGCGGCCACGCCGGAGAGCTCGCCATAGGTCACGCTCGCCTCGCTCATGGCCTGGGCGGCGATGGCGTCGATGGACTCCACGTGGGCGCGCGCCGCGATTTCGGGGACCACACCGCCATAGGGGGCGTGGGCGGCGATCTGGCTGGCGATGACGCTGGACAGCACCTCCACGGCGCCGTCAGCCGACCGCCGCACCACGGAGGCGGCGGTTTCGTCGCAGCTCGTTTCAAGGCCCAGGAGGATTAGGTCGGTCATCTGCGTTGCGGCTTGGGGTTCCGTCCTGTAGCCAACGGCTCAGTCCCCGCCGAGGTAGCCCTCCCGCCGTGTCCACGCAACCTGTCCGGATCGGAGCCCGAGGCTCCAAGCTGTCGCTGGCCCAGGCCGGCATGATGCAACGCCGTATCGCCGCCGCCCTCGGCGCTCCGCCGGAGGACGCCGACCGCGTCGCCCCGCTGATCATCATCACCACCACCGGCGATCGGGTTCAGGACCGCCGTCTGCTGGAGATCGGCGGCAAGGGCCTGTTCACCAAGGAGATCGAGGAGGCGATGCTGGAGGGCGCTATCGACTGCGCCATCCACTCGCTGAAGGACATGCCGGCGGTCTGCCCGGAGGGTCTGACCATCGCCGCCATCCCTGAGCGGGAAGATCCCCGAGACGCCTTCCTGTCCTTCAAGGCCGATCGCCTCGAAGACCTGCCCCAGGGCGCGCGCCTGGGCACCGCCTCGCTGCGCCGCCAGGCCCAGTCCCTGCATCGCCGGCCCGACCTCGACGTCCAGATGCTGCGGGGCAATGTCGACACGCGGCTGGCCAAGCTGCAGGCCGGTGACGCCGACGCCATCCTGCTGGCGATGTCGGGCCTGAACCGGCTGGGCCTGGGTCACCTGCCCAAGAGTCTGATCGATCCCATCGCGGTCCCGCCGGCCCCCGGTCAGGGGGCGCTGGCCATCGAGACCCGCGTCGGCGACGTCGGCCTGGCCTGGCTGGACGCCGTCCGCCACACCGGAACCACCGTGGCCGTCGCCGCCGAGCGCGGCGCGTTGATGGCCCTGGAAGGCTCCTGCAAGACCGCCATCGGCGCCCATGCCCGTCTGCTGGGGGACCGCATCCACCTGATCGTCGAGGCCCTGTCGCCGGACGGCCTCCACCGGTTCCGCCGCGAGGGTGACGCCCTGCTGGTCGGCGACCATGAGGCCGTGGCCCGCGAACTGGGCCTTTCGCTCGGCGCCCAGGTGCTCGAGGAGGGCGGCGATCTGCTCGCCCTTCACGAGACATGAAAACCGCCTTGGGTTGCGCTATGGCTGAGCTTGGCTCAACCGTGTGTGGACAATGAGCAGCCGCAAGATCTGGATCACCCGCGCCCAGCCCGCCGCCGAGGCCACAGCCGCCCGCGTCCGCGTCCTGGGTCACGAGCCCTTCGTCGCCCCCCTGCTCAAGGTCGAGCCGGTGGAGGGTGTCGAGGTTGATCTGCAGGGCGTCTGCGCGCTGGCCTTCACCAGCGCCAACGGCGTGCGGGCCTTCATCGAGGCGACGCCGGACAGGTCGCTTCGAGTCTTCGCCGTCGGCGCCGCCACCGCCCAGGCGGTCCGCGCGGCCGGTTTCAGGAATGTTTTGTCGGCCGACGGGGACGTCGAGGCCCTGGCCGAAGGCATCGCCGCCCGCAAGCGCGACCTGAAGGGCTGCGTGCTGCATCCCGGCGCCGCCGAACCGGCCGGCGACCTGGTGGGGGCGCTGGAGGTCCACGGCATCGAGGCCAGGCGCCTGATCCTCTACGATACCGGCCCGGCGGAGTTGACGGCGGAAGAGCTGGCGATCCTGCCGGAGATCGACGCCGTCCTGCTGCACTCCCCCAAGGCCGCCCAGGCCCTGGCCGCGATGCTGAAGGAGCAGCCCCTGCCGCGGATGCGGGCCCTGTGCCTCTCCAAGGCGGTGATGAAGCCGCTGGTCCGGACCCGGATGGCGGCCAAGGTGTTCGCACCCTTTCCTCTCGAAGCGGCGCTGTTGAATCTGATAGACCGTTAGATCATGAGCGACCCGACAGAGCCTCCGCCGTCCGCCGACAGCCCCGTGCGGCTGCTGGGGCCGATGTTCTGGGTTATGGTGGTGTTCGGCCTGGTCTGTGTGGTCGCAGGCTTCGCCCTGTCCCGGTTCGGACCGCACGTCTTCCCGGTCAAGCCGAAGCCGGCCGTCAGTTCCGACCTCGCCGACCTGCGGCCCCTCGCCCCGCCCCCGATCCAACCCGCCGCCGCCCCGCCGCCGGTGGAC
>NZ_JBBKVV010000138.1:0-16256 GCF_037968635.1 Phenylobacterium sp. | reverse complement strand
GGAAGCCCAGAAGCTCGTCGCCATTTCACTCGAAGGGTCCGTTGGATGACCCTCGCCCCATCGGAACGGATCTCCGCCATGTCCTTCAGGCAAGCCTTTGACGCCGAGCGTCTGAAACGTGAAGCCGACCGCCATGCTCGCGATGAGGCGGAGCGCGCGCGCCAGGAGGCCGACGACGCCCGCTCGGTGGAGCTCTACGAGATCCTGGCCGCCGATCCCGGTTTCCTGGCCGAGAAGAAGTTGGCCCTGGAGCACACCCGCTACACCGTCGTGCTGGAGCATGCCGACTACCGGCTGCGCGCCTATTTCGAGGATGCGCAGATCAACGTCACCGCCGCCGACCGGCGTTCGGCCTCCACGATGACCGCCGCTCCCACCAAGCAGGAGTTCGTCGACACGGTCGCCGAGGCCCTGGACGTGCTGGCCCGTTACCTCGCCGACGAGACCGTTTGATGCTGCATATCGAGAACCTGCGCGCCGAGATCGACGGCAAGGAAATCCTCAAGGGCCTGTCGCTGGATGTCCCGGCGGGTGAGGTCCACGCCATCATGGGCCCGAACGGCGCCGGCAAGTCGACGCTGTCCTACGTGCTGACCGGCCGCTCCGGCTACGAGGTCACCGGCGGGACCGCGACTCTCGACGGCGAAGACCTGCTGGCGCTGGATCCCAACGAGCGGGCGGCCAAGGGCGTCTTCCTGTCCTTCCAATACCCGCTGGAAATCCCGGGCGTTCCGGCCCTGACCTTCATCCGCACGGCCATGAACGCCCAGCGCAAGGCGCGGGGCGAGGCCGAGATCACCGCACCGGCTTTCCTGAAGCTGGCGCGTGAGCACGCCGCAGCGCTGAAGATCGACTTCGAGATGCTGAAGCGAGCGCTCAATGTCGGCTTCTCCGGCGGCGAGAAGAAGCGGATGGAAATCTTCCAGATGGCCATGCTGGCTCCGCGTTTCCTGATCCTCGACGAGACCGATTCCGGCCTCGACATCGACGCCCTGAAGATCGTCTCGGAAGGCGTGAACGCCATGCGTTCGCCCGATCGCGGCATGCTGGTGATCACCCACTACCAGCGCCTCCTGGACTACATCAAACCCGACAAGGTCCACGTCCTGGCCGGCGGCCGCATCGCCGCCACCGGCGGGCCGGACCTGGCGCTCGAACTGGAGCGCGAAGGCTACGACAAGTATGCGAGGGCCGCTTGAGCCTTAGCGCCGCCCTGAAATCCGGCGACGTCAGCCTGCTGCCCGGCAAGCGTGACGAAGACTGGAAGTGGACCGACCTGCGCGGCCTGCTGCGCGTCTTGCCGACCTCCGCGCCGGCCCTGGACCTGGCGGGTCTGGTTGAAGGGCCTTTCGACACCCTGGCCGATGAGCGTCATGTGGTGGCCGGTGGCCAACCGGATGTGGTCATCGACGTGCCGGCCGCCGGCAAGCTGGCGGTCGCCCTGCGTGTCCTGTCCCGGGATGGCGGCGCGCTGACCGGCAAGGTCACCATCCGCGTCGGGGCGAACGCCAAGCTGCGCCTGCTGGAGAGCTATGAGGGCGACGACAGCGCCTATGTCACCGACACCGCGCTCACCATCAACCTGGAGGCGGGCGCGGCCGTCGAGCGCGTCGTTCTGGCCGCCGACGGGGCGGAAGGCGTCAATGTCAGCCAGGCCCAGGTGACCCTCGCGCCGAGCGCCGAGTACGGCCAGACCGTCATCACCAGCGGCGCGCGCCGCCAGCGGATCGAGACCCAGGTCACCCACCCGGGCGCGAACGCCAAGCTACGTCTCGACGGCCTCTACCTGCTGGAGGACAAGCGCCACGCCGACCTGACCACCGTGGTCCTGCACCAGGGCGTCGACGGCGACACCGATCAGTTCACCCGGGGCGTGGTCCGCGATCAATCACGCGGCATCTTCCAAGGCCGGATCGTTGTGGAGGAGGGGGCCGACCGCACCGACGCCCGCATGCGCCACAATGCGCTCATCCTGTCGGACAAGGCCGAGATTGACGCCAAACCCGAGCTACTGATCTTCGCCGACGACGTGCAGTGCGCCCACGGCAACACGATCGGGGCCCTGGACGAAGAGGCGCTGTTCTACATGCGCCAGCGCGGCCTGCCGGAAGCTGAAGCTCGCGCCCTGCTGATCGAGGCCTTCGTGGGCGCGGTAGCCGACCGCATCTGGTTCGAGCCGGTCCGTGACCTCGCGCGGTCCTGGGCCGCCAAACGGCTGAGGGCCTGAACATGGCCTTCGACGCCGAAGCCATCCGTGCGGAGTTTCCGATCCTGGCGCGCCAGGTGAACGGCAAGCCCCTGATCTATCTGGATAGCGCGGCCTCGGCTCAGAAGCCGCGGGTGGTGATCGGCGCCATGGTCCATGCCATGGAGCACACCTATTCCAACGTGCATCGGGGGCTTCACACTCTCGCCAATGAAACGACAGAAGCCTATGAAAAGGCCCGTCAAAGCGCCGCCAGTTTCATCTGCGCGGACCTGGCCGAAATCGTCTTCACCAAGGGTGGGACGGAAGCCATCAACCTTGTGGCCTCGGGCCTTGGCGCGCGGCTGAAGGCCGGCGACGAAATCCTGCTCACCGAAATGGAGCACCACGCCAATATCGTGCCGTGGCACTTCCTGCGTGAACGCCAGGGTGTGGTCCTGAAATTCATTCCGGTCCTCGACGACGGCCAACTCGACATCGCCGCCATCCCCGACCTGCTGACTGCGAAAACCAGGGTCGTGGCCCTGACCCACATGTCCAACGTCCTGGGCACCGTGAACCCGGTGGCGCAGATCATCAGGATGGCCCACGACGCCGGGGCGCTGGTCCTGCTGGACGGCTGTCAGGCCATCGTCCACCAGCCCATCGACGTTAAGGCTCTGGACGTCGACTTCTACGTCTTCTCCGGCCACAAACTCTATGGCCCCACCGGCATCGGCATCCTTTACGGCAAGGCCGAACATCTGGCCGAACTGCCGCCCTATCAGGGGGGCGGAGAGATGATCGGCTCGGTGGCCCTCGACGCCATTACCTATGCCGACCCGCCGCACCGTTTCGAAGCCGGCACGCCGCCGATCGTGGAGGCCATCGGCCTTGGGGCGGCCATCGACTGGTTCGCCAAGTTGGACCACGCCGCCATCTCCGCCCACGAACACAAGCTCTATGCTCGCGTCCGTGAGGGCCTGGCCGGCGCCAACTGGCTGAGGGTGATTGGTGAGGCGCCGGGCAAGGGCGCGATCCTGTCCTTCACCATCGATGGGGCGCATGCCCACGACGTGGCCCAGATCCTCGACCGCTACGGCGTCGCCGTGCGGGCCGGAACCCATTGCGCCGAGCCCCTGATGCGGCGCTTTGGCGTCACCTCGAGCGCACGCGCCTCCTTCGCCCTATATAATACGGAAGGGGAGGCCGACGCCTTCGTCGACGCCCTCAACCGTACCCAAGCCTTTTTCGCGTAGAGCCCGACCCATGGACGACGCCACTCCCGTCTCGACCGCGCCGATCAGCCAGCATGAGCTGGACGTGATCACCGACCAGCTGATCGAGCAGTTGAAGACCGTGTTCGATCCCGAGATCCCGGTCGACATCTATGAACTGGGCCTGATCTACAAGGTCGACGTCTCCGACACCAAGGACGTGGCTATCGACATGACCCTGACCGCGCCGGGCTGCCCCGTGGCCGGTGAAATGCCGGGTTGGGTGGAGGATGCGGTCAGGCAGATCCCCGGCATTGGCCAGGTGAAGGTGGATCTCGTCTTCGACCCGCCGTGGGATCCCTCGCGGATGTCCGACGAGGCGAAACTTCAATTGAACATGTTCTGACCCATATAGATGACATGAACGATCTCAACCTCACCCCCGCCGCCCCCCGCGCCCGCCGTCCGCGCCCCAAGGTCGTCACCCTGACGCAGGCCGCCGCCGACCGCGTGCGCGAGATCATGGCGCGCGCCGAGGTCCCCTATGCGGGCCTGAGGGTCGGGGTGAAGAACGGCGGCTGCGCGGGTTCGGAGTACATCATTGAGTATGCCGAGACCGCAGCGCCCCTGGACGAGGTGGTGGAGGACAAGGGCGTCACCATCTTGATCGATCCCAAGGCCGTGCTGTTCCTGATCGGCACCGAGATCGACTACGAGACCACCAAGTTGTCGGCCAAGTTCACCTTCCGCAATCCCAACCAGACCGACGCCTGCGGCTGTGGCGAGAGCGTGACCATCGAGCCCGGCAAGGTTCTGGACGCCTGAGCCATTTCCGCCCTCTCATAGAGTTGTTCTATGGTATGGATCGGAACAATCGATTTCCCCAATTGATAGAAAAGGGTCTCTCTAGTCTCTGTTGAGTTGGTCACCGGGCGGCATTCGCGCTTCCGGCAAGAAGTCCAAACGCAAGGGAGACAGAGATGGCTGATGATAACGCTCCGGGCCAGTGCCCGATGGGCTTTGGCGCCACGCGCCGGACCAACCGCGACTGGTGGCCCCAGAGCCTGAGCCTCGAAGGGCTCAATCAGCATTCGCCTCGCTCCAATCCCATGGGTGAGACCTTCGACTACGCCAAGGAATTCAAAAGCCTCGACCTCAACGCGGTGATCGCCGACCTCCACGCCCTGATGACGGATTCGCAGGACTGGTGGCCCGCCGACTTCGGCCACTATGGCGGGCTCTTCATCCGCCTGGCCTGGCACAGCGCCGGCACCTACCGCGTCACCGATGGACGTGGCGGCGCGGGTGGCGGTCAGCAGCGCTTCGCGCCCCTGAACAGCTGGCCCGACAACGCCAACCTCGACAAGGCGCGCCGGCTCCTGTGGCCGATCAAGCAGAAGTACGGCGCCAAGATTTCCTGGGCCGACCTCTACGTCCTGGTGGGCAACGTCGCGCTCGAAGACATGGGCTTCAAGACCTTCGGCTTCGGCGGCGGCCGGGCCGACACCTGGGAGCCGGAAGAGCTGTACTGGGGCCCCGAAGGGTCCTGGCTGGGCGATGAGCGCTACAGTGGCGAACGCCAGCTGCACACCGCCCTGGGCGCCGTCCAGATGGGCCTGATCTACGTCAATCCGGAAGGGCCCGGCGGCAATCCTGACCCCGTCGCCTCGGCGCGAGATATCCGCGACACCTTTGCTCGCATGGCCATGGATGATGAGGAAACCGTCGCCCTGATCGCCGGCGGCCACACGTTCGGCAAGACCCATGGCGCGGGGGATCCGTCCTTCGTGGGCGTCGAGCCCGAGGGCGGGGTGATCGAGGACCAGGGCCTGGGTTGGCGCAGCAAGCATGGGACCGGGTTCGGCGCCGACGCGATCACCGGCGGGCCTGAGGTCACCTGGAGCCAGACCCCCACGAAGTGGAGCAACCACTTCTTCGAGAACCTCTTCAAGTTCGAGTGGGAGCTGGAGAAAAGTCCGGCCGGCGCCCAGCAATGGCGCGCCAAGAACGCGACGCCCGACATTCCCGACGCCTATGACGGAACCCGGAAGCACCTGCCGAAGATGCTCACGTCGGACCTCGCCCTGCGGTTCGACCCGGCCTACGAGAAGATCTCCCGCCGGTTCCTGGAGAACCCGGACCAGTTCGCCGACGCCTTCGCGCGGGCCTGGTTCAAGCTCACGCACCGCGACATGGGGCCGATCGGCCGCTATCTCGGTCCACTGACTCCCAAGGAGACCTTGATCTGGCAGGACCCGATTCCCGCCGTCGACCACCCTCTGATCGATAAGGCGGATATCGCGGCGCTGAAGGCCAAGGTCCTGGCCTCGGGCCTTTCGGTTTCGCAACTGGTCTCAGCCGCCTGGGCTTCGGCATCGACCTTCCGGGGTTCCGACAAGCGGGGCGGGGCCAATGGCGCCCGCGTTCGTCTGGCGCCTCAGAAGGACTGGGAGGTCAATGATCCGACCAGCCTGGCCAAGGTGCTGTCGGCCCTGGAGGCCATCCGCACCGAGTTCCAGGCCGGCGGCAAGAAGGTGTCGCTCGCCGACCTCATCGTCCTGGGCGGCGCCGCGGCGGTGGAGAAGGCCGCCAAGGACGCCGGCACGGCGGTCGAAGTTCCCTTCACCCCCGGTCGTATGGACGCCTCGGCCGATCAGACCGACGCCGACTCCTTCGCACCGCTCGAGCCCACCTCCGACGGCTTCCGCAACTACCGACGTGGTGAGCAGTTCATGGCGCCCGAGGAGGCCCTGGTCGACCGGGCCCAATTGCTGCGGCTGAGCGCGCCGGAGATGACGGTGCTGGTGGGCGGCCTGCGGGTGCTGGGCGCCAATGCGGCGGGGTCCAAGGATGGGGTCCTCACCAACCGCCCGGGCCAGCTGACCACGGACTTCTTCGTCAACCTGTTGGACATGAGCACCGAGTGGCAGGCGGCGGGCTCGGAAAACACCTTCAACGGCGTTGATCGCCACACCAAGGCTCAGAAGTGGACCGCCACCCGCGTGGACCTGATCTTCGGCTCCCACGCCGAACTCCGGGCCCAGGCGGAGGTCTATGCCTGCGCCGACTCGCAAGGAAAGTTCGCTCGCGACTTCGTGGCGGCCTGGACCAAGGTGATGAACGCTGATCGTCTTGACCTGAACTAAGCCTCTCGCGGCGGCGTCCCTCCGGGCGCCGCCGCTTGACGGCCTTCACGAGCGCCTCTATCGGCACAGTCACGGTCCGCAGTTCACCGAGGCATCGCCGCCCGCGAGGGTTTGCTAAACCTGCTTAGACTTCATCGACTGACACTTCTCACCGTGCCAGATCGGAAGGGCGATCACCGTTCATCCCCGGCACGTGAGGGATAGATCATGTCGAGAACCGTCATTCCCCTGCAGACGCAGGACGTCTCCAACTTCGCCAAGGCCTTGCGGGCGCAATTGTTGGCCCGCTCCTCGGCGCCCAGTCACGTTGAATTGCTGAACATGCTGGCCCGCTCGGCCGGCCGCCGCAATTTCCAGGACCTGAGGGCGCAGGCCGACGAGCCCAGGCCAGACGCGCACCCGGCTCAGCCTCCCAAGGAGGCTGCCGATCTCGCTGTCGTGGAGCGCGTCGCCCGCTGCTTTGGTCCAGAAGGCCGGCTGACCCGTTGGCCCGCCAAGCGTGGCGACCAGGTCCTGGCGCTGTGGGTGCTGTGGTCAAAGCTCCCCGCTCGCGAGGCGCTCAACGAGAAGCAGATCAGCGACCGGCTGAAGACGCTCCACGATTTCGGCGACCACGCCCTGCTGCGACGCGACCTGATCGGTCTGGGCCTGTTCTTTCGCACAGACGACTGCCGCGTCTACCGCCGCATCGAACAGGCGCCGCCAGCGACAGCGGTGGTGCTGATCGGCCGGGTTCAGGCGTAGGCGTAGGGGCCGCCCTTCTCCAGGGCGCGCCTGTAGGCCGGCCGGGCGTGGATCTTTTCCAGGAAGGCCGCCAGGTGCGGGCGGCCCCCCAGGGCGCCGGCGCGGTCGGCTGCGGCCTCGACGGGGAAACTCATCATGATGTCGGCGGCGGTGAATTCAGGGCCGGCGAACCACTCGGTGCGCGTGAGAACCTCCTCGAGATAGTCGAACAGGGTCTTGAGCTGCGGGTCGACGAAGCCGGCCTGGGCGCGCGCGGCGATGGACTTCACCACGCCTCGAAGCAGGCCTGGCGCGCGCGCGGGCAGGGCGCTGAACACCAGTTTGAGCAGCAGCGGCGGCATGGCCGATCCCTCAGCGAAGTGCAGCCAATAGTTCCAGGCCAGGCGATCGGGCGTGTTGGCCGGCGGGATCAGCCGACCCTTGCCGTAGCGGGCGACGATGTAATCGACGATGGCGCCGGTCTCGGCCAGCACGCCGCCGTCCACTGTGATCACCGGTGACTTGCCCAGGGGATGAACCGCCTTCAGTTCCGGCGGCGCCAGCATTGTCTGAGGATCGCGCTGGTAGTGTTTGATTTCATAGGGCGCGCCCAATTCCTCCAGCAGCCAGAGCACCCGCTGCGAGCGGGAGTTGTTCAGGTGATGGACGGTGAGCATGCGAACCTCCGGAGACGGACCCTAGCCATAGAGGGCCTGACCTCCGGCGCAAGGAGCCTAGCGGCCGGTGAAGGCGGCGGGGCGCTTTTGCAGGAAGGCCAGCACGCCTTCGCGGGAGTCCTCCGTCCGGCCCGCCTGCTTCTGCGCCATTCGTTCGGCGTGGAGCTGGTCGGACCATTCCGCGTCCAGGCTCTCCCAGACCAGTTTGCGGATCGAGCCCAGGGCCCAGGGGCCCGTGGCCAGCGCGGTGGCCAGTTCCATGGCCGTGGCCTGCAGGGCGTCGTCGGCGACGCAGCGATTGATCAGGCCCCAGTCCAGGGCGGTCCTGGCCGGCAGGCGTTCGCCCAGCAGCGCCATCTCCATGGCGCGGGCCTTGCCGATCAGCCGGGGCAGCAGATAGGTCGAGCCGCCGTCCGGCACCAGGCCGATGCGGCGGAAGGCCTGCAGGAAGTAGGCGCTCTCGGCCGCCACGATGATGTCGCCCATCAGGGCCAGCGAGCAGCCGACCCCTGCAGCCACGCCGTTGATGGCGGTGACGATGGGCACGGGATAGTCCCGAAGACCCTTCATGAAGGGGTTGTAGACGCTCTCCAGGGCGGCGCCGGCGTCGGGCCCTTCCGGATCGGGATTGGCCGGGGCGGTCCCGCCGCGGCCCGACAGGTTGGCCCCGGAGCAGAAGCCACGGCCCTCGCCGGTCAGCACCACGCAACGGACCCCGGAGTCGGGTTTGGCGAAGGCGCCGAAGGCCTGCTTCAATTCGTCCATCAGATCGAGACCCGCGGCGTTCAGCGTCGCCGGATCGGTCATGGTGATCAGGCCGATGCCGTCCTGCACGGACGTCTTGAGCTTCGTATAGGCCATGGTTTCCTCCCGGGCGTCGTTGCGCACGATCTAAGGGAGGATACCCCGGCGTCAGGCTAGGGGAAAAGCATCGTCCGTCGGCCTAAGCCGCAACGGCGACCATCTCGGCACGGCTCACGCGGTTGCGGCCACCACGCTTGGAGGCATAGAGGGCCCCGTCAGCCCGTTCCATGAAGTTGTGCGCGCTCTCGCCGGGGAGGCGTTCGGCCAGGCCGGCCGACACGGTGATGGTGCCGAGGTCCTCGTTGGTGGATCGGCGCTTCAGCATTCGCGAAGACACTTCCTCGCGGATTTCCTCCAGCGTCGCGATGGCCAGGTCGCCGCCTTCGCGGGGGAAGATCAGGGCGAATTCCTCGCCACCGTAGCGGGCGGCGAAGCGCGGCGGGGCCCCGCGGCCGCCGATGACGCTGGCCACGTAGCGGATGACCTGATCGCCTGTCTGGTGACCCCAGGTGTCGTTGAAGTTCTTGAAGTGGTCGATGTCGATGACCGCCAGGGCCAGGCTCTCGCCCTTGGCGTCGGCCTCGGCGCAGGCGCGCTCCAGTTCTTCGTCGAAGGCCTTGCGGTTGGCGAGGTTGGTCAGGCCGTCGGTGGTGGCGTCGCGGCGCACCTGTTCCAGATGCTCCCGCAGGCGGGCGACCTCGGCGGTGGAGTCGCTGAGGCGCTTCTCCAGCGACTTGTTTTCCTTCTGCACGCGCTTGGTGGCGGTGGCGAGATTGTCGATCATCGACTTCACGCTGGTGGCGTCATCGCGTTCGCTCAGAGTTTTCGACGCAGTCGCCAGGGTCTGGCCGTAGGCGACGCTGGACTTCTGGGCGGTTTCGATCGCCGCAGAGACGCTGGCCAGTTCCTTGGTCAGGGCGTCGCCGGCGTCGCGGATCTGCTCGTTGAGGCGGGCCTTGGGCAGATAGACCGCCGCAAGCTCGTCACTCAGGGTGTCGGTGAAGATCTCACCGGTGGAGATGATGCGGGTGATCTCACGGGCCAGCTCGCCGTCGGGATCGCCGACGCAGTGAGTCCACAGTTCAAAATTGACCGCGGTCGGCCAGATCTGGTGCTGTTCCATGGCCGAGAGCGCCTTGCGCGCCAGGATATAGGCGTCCGGCCCACGCAGCTTGACTTCGATCCCGGCGGTCATGGTCGTCATCCCCGATCTCCGGCCCGTACACGCCCCCAGGTGGGTACGATCCGATATTCGAAACGACGATAGCCGACAGAGCCAAACGAGCGGTTAAAGCTCGCTGGTTTTTCAGGAGTTGTGTCGGCTAGTCGTCACTCGGAGGACGGGTGGGGGCCACCTTCAGGAAGGCCGGCATGTCGTTGCCGAAGCCCACCACGCGGTCGCCGTCGTCCCGGTCCTCGCGACGCGGACGATCCCGATCACGCTCACGCGACGGGCGCGCCTCGGAGGCGGCCGGGCGGGGACGGTCCTCCCGTTCGCGGCGGGGACGTTCGGTGCGTTCCGGCCGGTCGGAAGACTCGGCGCGGGGCGCGCGTTCGGGACGGGTTTCACGCTCGGGCCGCGCCTCACGGGCAGGGCGAGCCTCACGCTCTGGGCGGGCGGCGCGAGGTTCACGTTCGGCGCGGACTTCGGCGGGTTGCGCCACGGCCTCGGCAGAGGCGGCCTCGGCCTCTGGATTAGCCCGGCCACGGTTGCGGCCGCGAGCCCGCGGGGCGCGTTCGGTCCTGGCTTCCTCGGCCACCGGCTCGGGCTTGGGGGCGCGGACGGCTTCCGGATCGGCGACGAAGGGCTCGAGGGAGGCGACCTCGCCGTGCGGCGCGCGCGGACGTACGCGTTCCCGGTCGCGGTCGCCACGGCCGCCTGATGAGCGTTCGCCGCCACGGCCGCGTTCACGGCTGCTGGCGCGCTTCTCGTCCTTGATGGAGGCGAAATCGACGCCTTCCAGCACGATCTCTTCCGGCGCCTTGCCGATCAGCTTGAGCACCTTGTCGATGTTCTTGGCGTCGGCCGGCGTGACGATCATGTAGGTCTTGCCGAGCTTGCCGGCCCGGCCGGTGCGGCCGATGCGGTGCACATAGTCGTCGGCATGGTGGGGCACGTCGTAGTTGAAGACGTGGCTGACGTCGGGCACGTCCAGGCCGCGCGCCGCGACATCCGAGGCGCAGAGCAGCTTCAGTTCGCCCTTGCGGAAGGCTTCCAGGGTGCGCATGCGGGTCGCCTGGTCCAGGTCGCCGTGGATCGGCGCGGCGTCGAAGCCGTGCGTCTTCAGGGACTTGGCGACGATATCGACCTCGGACTTGCGGTTGCAGAATACGATGCCGTTGCGCACGTCGTCGGCGCCGATCAGCATCCGCAGCGCGGTGCGCTTGGCCTTGGCGTCGGCGGTCGGCAGGCGGACCAGATACTGGGTGATGGTGTCGGCGGTGGTGGCCGGGCGCGTCGCCTCGATCCGCACGGGATCATTGAGGAACTGCTTGGTCAGACGAGTGATTTCCGGCGGCATGGTGGCCGAGAAGAACAGGGTCTGTTTCTTGGCCGGCGTCAGCTTGAAGATGCGCTCGATGTCGGGAATGAAGCCCATGTCCAGCATGCGGTCGGCCTCGTCGACCACCAGGATCTGCACCCCGGTCATCAGCAGCTTGCCGCGTTCAAAATGGTCGAGGAGGCGACCCGGCGTGGCGATCAGGACGTCGACGCCCCGGTCCAGCTTGGCTTCCTGATCCCCGAAGGAGACCCCGCCGATCAACAGGGCCCAGGAGAGCTTCTGCTTCTGGCCCTTGGCGTATTTCTCGAAGGACAGCGAAACCTGGTCGGCCAGTTCGCGGGTCGGCGCGATGACGAGGGCGCGCGGCATGCGCGCCTTGGACCGGCCGGCGGCCAGTCGATCGATCATCGGCAGTGTGAAGGCGGCGGTCTTGCCCGTGCCGGTCTGGGCGATCCCGAGCACGTCGCGACCCTGCAGGGCGACGGGGATGGCCTCGGCCTGGATCGGCGTGGCGGTGGTGTAGCCGGTGTCGGCCACGGCCTGGAGCGTAGCGGGCGATAGGCCCAGTTCAGAAAATTCGGTCATCAGTTGCAATGTGGGCGGGAACGCGCCCTAAAACGAGGCAATGCGAAACCCGGGCGGCGCGGACGGCGATCGTTGCGCGCGGCGGAAGATAGGGGCTACCGCTTTCAAGTCAACGCGTTCCGCGACTTGGAGTTCACCCGTGACGCTTTAGGTCCAGTCGAGGTCAGCGGCGGCGAACTCGGCGTTCTCCTGGATGAAGCGGAAGCGAAGCTCTGGCTTGCGGCCCATCAGGGCCTCCACCAGGTCCTCCACGGCTTCTTCGGAGCGGGGCAGGGTGACGCGCGCCAGGATCCGCTTCTTGGGATCCATGGTGGTTTCCTTCAGCTGGGCTGGCATCATCTCGCCCAGGCCCTTGAAGCGGCCGATCTCGGGCTTCTTGCCCTTGAACTCGGTGGCCAGCAGTTCCTCGCGGTGGGCGTCATCGCGGGCATAGACCGTCTTGCCGCCGTGGCTCATGCGATAGAGCGGGGGCAGCGCCAGATACAGTCGACCCGACCGGATCATGTCGGGCATGGTCCGGTAGAAGAAGGTGATGAGCAGGCTGGCGATGTGGGCGCCGTCGACGTCGGCGTCCGTCATGATCACCACGCGCTCGTAGCGCAGGTCCTCTTCCTTGAACCGCGAGCCCGCCTGGACGCCCAGGGCCAGCATCAGGTCGGAGAGCTCCTTGTTGGCCCCCATC
Source organism: Phenylobacterium sp. (assembly GCF_037968635.1). Taxonomy (GTDB): domain Bacteria; phylum Pseudomonadota; class Alphaproteobacteria; order Caulobacterales; family Caulobacteraceae; genus Phenylobacterium. Next base: position 3,733 of record NZ_JBBKVV010000138.1, on the reverse strand, counting down.
TTGTCGAGGGTGGCCGAAGCGACGTTCAGGATCTTGCCGCGCAGGGGCAGGATGGCCTGGGTGCGGCGGTCGCGGGCCTGCTTGGCCGAGCCGCCGGCGCTATCGCCCTCCACCAGAAAGATCTCGGCCCCGTCGATGGCGTTGGCCGAACAGTCGGCCAGCTTGCCGGGCAGGCGCAGCTTGCGGGTGGCCGAGGCGCGGGCGACGTCCTTGTCGCGACGGCGTTTCAGCCGTTCTTCCGCCCGCTCGACCACGAATTCCAGCAGCGCGCTGGCGGCCTTGGGCTGGGCGGTCAGCCAGTGGTCGAAGGGGTCGCGCAGGGCGGCTTCCACCAGGCGCTGGGCGTCGCTGGAGGACAGACGTTCCTTGGTCTGCCCCTGGAACTCCGGGTTGGAGACAAACACGCTGACCAGGCAACCGGCCTGGGAGACCACGTCGTCGGCGGTGATGATCCCGCCGCGCTTCTCGCCGGTCAGTTCGGCATAGGCCTTCAGGCCGCGGGTCAGGGCCGCGCGCAGTCCGGCCTCGTGGGTGCCGCCCTCCGGGGTCGGCACGGTGTTGCAGTAGGACTGCATGAAACTGTCGGCCTCGCCGAACCCCGCGGGCGTCCAGGTGACGGCCCATTCGACCTTGCCGGCCTCGCCCTTGCGCTCGTAGCGCCCGGCGAAGGGTTCGGGGGTGACGGTCTCGATGCCCTTGACCCGCTCGGCCAGGAAGTCGGCCAGGCCGTTGGGGAAGCGGAAGACAGCCTCGGCCGGAGTCTGGTCCTGGATGCGCGACGGGTCGCATTTCCAGCGGATCTCGACCCCGCCGAACAGATAGGCCTTGGACCGCGCCATCCGGTAGAGGCGGGCGGGCTTGAAGGCGACACCGTCGCCGAAAATCACCGGATCGGGCGAGAAGCTTATGGAGGTGCCGTGTTTCTTGGTGGCGCCCAGCTTCTCGATGCCGCCGATGGCCTTGCCTCGGGTGAAGGCCTGACGCCATTCGAACCCGTCCTTGAAGGCGGTGACATCCACCCGTTCCGACAGGGCGTTGACGACGGAGATGCCGACGCCGTGCAGGCCGCCCGAGGTCTCATAGGCCTTGCCGGAGAATTTGCCGCCCGAGTGCAGGACGGTCATGATCACTTCCAGGGCCGACTTGCCCGGATGCTTGGGGTGTGGGTCCACGGGGATGCCGCGGCCATCGTCCTTCACCGTCAAGGTCCCGTCGGCGTCGAGGATCACCTCGATGATCTTGGCGTGCCCGGCGACGGCCTCGTCCATTGAGTTGTCCAGCACCTCGGCGAACAGGTGGTGCAGGGCGCGCTCGTCGGTGCCGCCGATGTACATGCCGGGGCGTTTGCGGACGGGCTCCAGACCCTCAAGGACTTCGATGTCCTTGGCCGAATAGCCGCCGGTGATCGCCGGGTCGGGACGTGGCTCATGGCTCTCGGCCAGCGGCGCGGCCGGGGCGGGATTGAGCGCGTCGTCGAAAAGGGAAGCCTGGGGAACGGGCTTGTCGGACATGGTCGGAAACTGGATTGATTCGATGGGGCCTCGGTATGAATCGCCCCACCGGCTAATGCAATGCACGCGCCGCGTTGACGCACCAAGGTTGGGGACAAGCTCATGACGAGCGAACAGGCGCCTTTGCGCATCGGCATCCTGGGCGCGGCCAAGATCGCCCCGACCGCCCTGATCCTGCCGGCCAAGGCGACGGGGGTCGTCTCCGTGGTGGCCGTCGCCGCCCGTGATCCGGCGCGGGCCCGGGCCTTTGCCGACCTGCACGGTATTCCTGAGATCAGCGAGACCTATGAGGACCTGATCACCCGGCCCGATATCGACGCGGTCTACAACGCCCTGACGCCCTCGCGGCACGCCGACCTCTCCATCGCGGCGTTGGCGGCCGGCAAGCACGTGCTGTGTGAGAAGCCCTTCGCCATGAACGCCGACGAGGCCCGCGCCATGGTCGCCGCAGCTCAAGCCAGCGGCAAGGTGCTGATGGAGGCCTTCCACTACCGCTACCACCCGATGTTCGCCCGGGTGTTGGAGGTCATTGGCTCGGGAGAACTAGGGAAGGTTCGCGACCTGTCGGCAGTGTTCCAGACCAGGCTCGCCGATGACGGGGCCGAAATCCGCTACGAGCGCGATCTGGGGGGCGGCTCGCTGATGGATATCGGAACCTATCCCCTGCATTGGGTGCGCGCGGCGGCCGGGGCCGAGCCCACGGTCGTGCGGGCCAGCAGCGTCTTCGGGCGCGGTGGGGTGGATCACTCGACGCAGGCGGAGCTGCTGTTTCCCAACGGCGTCACGGCGAGGATCAGCGGATCGATGGTCGAAGAGACGCCGATGGCGCTGCTGGAGGTCACCGGGACCCGCGGCTCGCTGAAGGCGATCAATCCGCTGGCGCCCCAGATGGGCCATCTGCTGGAGGTGAGGATCGAGGGCTTGGAGCCACGTCGCGAGACCTTCAGCCGCGCGCCCACCTACGACTTCCAGCTCAGAGCCTTCGTCGACGCCGCGCGCGGGGGACCAGCGCCTCTTACGTTCGGCGAGGACTCCGTCGCCCAGATGGTGTTGCTGGACGCGGTCAGCGCGGCGAGCCGGGCCTAGGTTCCGCCCGCACCAGGAGCGCCGCCCGGGTCAGCCAGTCCGCGGGATCGGCGGCGTGATAGGGGTGCTCTGCGGGTTCGATGTTGTCGAGGAAACCGCGATAGATCACCGCCTGGCGGGCCGCCGCGATGGGCGCCAGCAGGCTGAGCGCCCTGGCCGGATCGGAGCCGGGGACAGCCTCGCGCCAGTGGGCGAGCCATACCGCCCGCACGGCGTCCAGGGCCTCGGCCGGTAGGCGATCCAGGAACGCCGAGCTATCCAGCAGCGGGTGGCCGACCCCGCTGTCACCCCAGTCCATCAGGGCCAGGCTCTTCCCGTCGCCCCGCAGGTTCCCGGGGTGGAAGTCGCCGTGGACCAGGGTGTCGGGCAGGCCGCAGGCGGCCAGGTCGGCGAACCGGCGCGGCAGGTCGTCGATGAAGGCGGTCAGCGCGCCGCGGTTCTTGGTGGAGAGTTCCGGCGCGGTGCGCTCATACACCTGGGCGATGGCGGCGCTCAGCGCCGGGCCGCGCCAGTCGGGCAGGCCCAGGGCGAACAACTCGGCCTCCCGGCCGATCCACTTGGCCTGAATGCCCACCAGCAGGTCCACCATGGAGAACAGCTGGTCCATCTCGGCTTCGTACAGGTCCTCGCCGGGCAGCTCGGCCATCAGCACGCGGCCGTCGCCGTGACCCAGCAGAGTCGGGACCGCCTCGCCGGACAGGGCCTCGATCAGCGGCCCCTCGTGTCCAAAGAACGGTGGGACGGCCTTCAGCCAGACGGTCTGGCCCTGGACCGGGATGGCCCAGAGGCTCGACAGGTTCCAGGTGCGCACCTGGCGCGGCGGGCCAGCGGGCGTCAGACCCTTCGCGGCGAGGATGCCGCTGGCCCAGGCGAGATCGGCCGCGGGACCGCCCAGCTTGGCGTAGCTGTTGCGCAGCGGCTGCTCGTCCAGTTCGCCGTCCCACGGCTCGGCGGCCGCCACGGGCGCCGTGACTTCCGCGAGATAGGTGACCTTCACCGACTTCGGATTGGGGGCGATCTCCAGCGCCCGCAGCACAGTGACCTCGACCCCGTGCGCCGCGCGCACGGCCTCGATCACCGGGGCGATGTCCTGCCACCAGGGGGTGGAGACGGGCAGGGCGGGGAGGGCGCCGACC
>NZ_JBBKVV010000137.1:0-5585 GCF_037968635.1 Phenylobacterium sp. | reverse complement strand
TTGGAACCGGCCTTCCGGCATGGCGCGGTCCTTAGCGCCAATCCTCGAAGGTGGGGGCCGGCATCGGTGGATGGTGGCTGGCGCGCACCGGACCGTCGGAGCGGGTCCAGAAGAAGCCGGAATGGCCGTTGTCCATCTGGCGGATCTTCACCGTGGCCGGATCAAGCCCCGCCATCATCCGCGCATTGACGCCGAAGAGGAAGTCGTCGGCGGCCACCGTCATGTGGGTCATGCACCCGCAGGTCTTGCAGCGATGGAAGGCGATGGCCTCGTCGGCCCAGAGATAGGTCTGGGTGGCGGCCGGATCGGGCCGCATCAGCAGCTTTTCCTGGTCCGCCGGGTGGTAATAGCTCCAGAGCGCGCCATAGCGTCGGCAGAGGGTGCAGTTGCAGTCGAGCACCCATTCCGGCGGCTCGGCGATCTCGAAGCGGACGGCTCCGCAGTGGCAGGCGGCGCGGATCATCGGGACGGTCCTCTCCTGGCGCCACGATGGCGGAGGGCTTGATGCGGCATACTAACCCCTCAGGTCGGGCCGACATCAAGTGCTGTTGCCGCTCGGGCCAACCGGGCCCGAGTTGAGGCGTTCCACGACGACGGCCCATTCATGCCGCGACGCGGGGCCTCCGCGCGCGCCTTGGGCGGCGCAGGCGAGGCGACGCGATGACCCACATGACCCTTTACGATCTGATCGGCCGTCACGGCGAGGCGATCATCTGGTGGCAGATGTCGGCCCGCGCCATCGTGGTGTTCATCATCGGCCTGGTGTTCGTGCGGATCGCGGGCAAGCGGGTGTTCGGCAAGTGGGGCGCCCTGGACATCCTGCTGGCGGTGATCATCGGCTCCAATCTGGGCCGCGCCATCACCGGCGGCGCGCCGTTCGCCCCGACGCTGGCGGCCACGGCGGTGCTGGTGGGATTGCATACCGGGTTGGTCTACGCCGCCATCGCGTTCCCAGCCCTGGGCGACTGGCTGAAGGGAAGCCCGACGCAGCTGATCGCGGACGGCCAGATCGACTGGCGGCAGATGCGCCGCGAGGGCCTGGGCCCCGGCGACCTGGATCAGGCGCTGAGGTGCGCCGGCCACCTGCGACCCGACGAGGTGGAGGCCGCCTATCTGGAGCGCAACGGCGACATCAGCATCGTCACCGCGCGGCCGTCAGGTTCCGCGAGCGCGTGAGGCGGAGGTTGCTCCCCTGGTTCGACTGGAGCCCTGCGGTCGCCATCACCGAATATGTTGATAGGTTCTAGGCGGCGGACATCTTCTCGGGCCAGAGCGATAGCACGAGCATGAGGGTGGCGAGCACGAGCATCGGGATGTTCGCGGCCGCGCCGGGGGCGGTTGCGACCGTGACCAGCGGCTTGTCGTGACCCACCCATGACCGCCCGGCCAACTCGACGATGAAGACAAGCCACATCAGCGGCACCATCGAGCGATAGCGGACCGCGGCGATCAGCATCAGGGCGCCGAGCAGAAGCTGGCTGAGCCCCCATTGGGCGAAGATGGCGATGATGTTGGCGGAGGCGCCCGAGGCGTAGGTATCCAGCGGGATGGTGGCGATGGAGCGAGCCCCGCCATCGGGGGCGAGGATGTGATGCTGGCTGCGCCATAGGACCAGGGCGGTCACCAGATAGAAGACCCACAACGCGATTTTCCTGCCGCGAAAGACATTGTCGAATTGCGCGGGAAACAGGCGGCCCAGGACTTGGCTCATCACAAGAACGTCTCCCTGCCGTCAGCCAACGGCGGCCTCCCGCGCCGTGAGCTCCCGCGCCCGCCGGTATTCCAGCGCCGCCTCGGCGACGGCGGGTTCGACGTCGCGGGGCATCAGCACGCCGGCCTCGACCGCGGCGGCGGCGGCCTGGCGGAAGCGGGTGAGGTAGCCGGCTTCGTCGCCATAGAGGGCGTCGAGGGTGGCGGCGTCGAAGGGCTTGTTGGAGCCGCGCAGGCGGCCGGAGAAATCGTCGCTGACCGGCCTTGAGCTGTTCATGGCCACCGGGGCGGCGGCCTGGGGCAGGCGGATACCGCCGGTGGCGATGCCGTGGGCGTCGCGGACGACATGGCCGTCGCTGGTGAAGTCGATCAGCGGCTGGCTGGGGGGCGGGGCGCCGCCGTTCACCCAGCGGGCCAGGTGATGCAGGGCGGCGTCATAGAAGGGCTGCAGGTAGATGCGGTTCATCTGTTCGGACGGCGCGGACGGGGTCGTGCCGAAGTCGCGCTGGTACTTCTCGTTGCGGGTCAGCTGGGCCTGGTAGGAGACATGGGTGAGGGCGGCGGCCTCCCAGGTGCGGAAACGCTCGGTGTCGGGCTGGCGCACCGGCCAGCAGGAGATCGCCTCCAGCTCGGTGTTGACGATCATCGCCGGGACATCAAGGTCGTCGCGGATGAGGTTGGCGCCGCGCAGCGCGGGCCGCGTGGTGGCTGTGGCCGGATTGCCCAGCCGGTCGCTGGCCTCGATCGCCGTGCCGCCGCCGAAATAGATCTGCAGCATGTAGCCGTCGAAGGCGTGGCCCCCCTGTTCGCGCGGCAGGGGGTGGACGGCGTTGATATAGGTCGACAGCCGGCCCGCCGACTGGGAGGCGCCCAGGCCGATGACCTTGTTCACCGCCAGCCCGCCCAGCGGGTCGACCGTGCGGTCACGGTCGGGGCCGACGGCGCGGGCGACCTGGGAGAAGATGTCGTAGGAGGCGTCGTCGGTGGGGATGCTCAGGTCCCCGTAGCGGTCGCCGTCCCAGGCCGCGAGCCCTTGCGGGTTCTCCTCGAAGCCGTGGACGCCGACCCTCTGCACCGTGGCGCAGACATAGGCGTAGCCTTCCTCCAGCACCTCGGGGCCTTCGCCGAAGAACAGCTCGTAGCCGGCGGTGACGTTGTTCCAGCACACCACGACCGTGCCGTTGAACTTGGCCGGGTCGGCGGGGCGATAGACCAGGAAGCGGGTCTTGAAGGGAACCTTGCCCTTGGGCTCGACCCGCCACCTGCCGTCGCGGCCCTGCTCGGCGCCGGGCGCCAGGGCATAGGTGGTCGCCTCGCCGGTCAGGAAGAACTCCTGCTCGACGAAGCCCTTCGCAGCGAGGTCGATGAGCGGCCGGTTGAACGCCCAGCCGTGCGCGCCGCCCGTGACGGGTCCCTGGATCATGTCTCGCTCCTCTAGGTGCAGTCTCGGCTGCATCGCGGGCACCTTAGCGCCGGGAAGGTGGTCCTGGAATGGCGGTCGAGGTGGCTAGGCGACCTTCAGCTAGGCGCCACAAGCGAACGGTCGGGGTGTCGCAGAAGGGTGGTGAGGGGACATGCCGAGGCGTCCGAGGCGGAACAGCGGTTCGTCTATCTGACGCCGCGCGCCGGGACGGCCCTGATGTGAGAAAGCTGGTTGCGCCACGAAGCGCCGGTGAACGCGGCGAGATCCGAACCCATCTCGATCAGCGTCAACTACGACTGAGGCTTGTCCATGACCTCCACCACGGCGATCAGCCGGTCGTAGAAGGAGCTGCGGTCCAGGGCCTGATCTAGCCGGTCCAGCCGGGCGGCGACGTCGTCCGCCTCGCGGTTGATGGCCTCGGCCTCGCGGTTCATGGCGAGCCACAGAGGGGTCAGGCGGGCGACCAGCGCCTCGCCTTCGGCGGTCAGGGACTGGCTGCGGCGACGCGCATCCCGGGGGTCGGGCAGCGCCCGCACATAGCCGGCCGCTTCCAGCGAGCGCAGCGACTGGCTGACCGAGACGTGTGTGATGCGCAGCGCGGCGGCGAGGTCGCCGACCGTCATCGGCCCGTTCCGGACGATCTGGTTCAGAACCCCGAACCACCGCTGTTCGAACCGGATGCCCAGCCGGGCGTAGGCGCGGCCGACATCGCGGTCGATCCGCTCCGACAGGCGGCGCAGCTGGGCGCCTATGGTCGCGCCGTGGCCGCCCTTCAGATCGGTCATGCCGGGGGCTCGACGATGGCGGCGATCGCCATGATCCGGTCGGCGGCGGCCGGATTTCCACGATGCCGGGCCTTCATGGCCTCGACCTCGAAGACCGAGCGCGGTTGCAGGCCCTGCGGCCTCGCGTCGAACAGGGCGCGGGCGGCCGCCACGCTGTCGTTCTTCGCCGCCGCCGTCATCGCCATGCCCAGATGATAGGCGTCGGTCGCCGGGCTGGGTCCGCACAGGATGTCCTTCACCGCAACGTTCAGGCCCCAGTAGCCGTCGACCTCGCCATTGGTCAGCATGGCGACGGTGACGCCCAGGTCCTCGTAGCGCCAGACCTCGCCGGCGATGCCGAAATGGCCGCCGGTGTTCCCCACCATGCGATGGCCGTTGACGGTCTCTTCCATGAACCCTAGGCCGTAACGCGCGCGGCCCAGATCGAACAGACCTGCGGTCGCTGTGGTGTGCATCTGTGGCGACAGGAGCCGGCCGTCGCCCAGGGCGGTGATGAAGGTCGACAGGTCCTCGACGGTCGAATAGCCGCCGCCCGCCGGACTGCCCCGGAACTGGTTGACGAAGAGGTTGCTGCGCCAGGCGCCGGGAACGGCCTCGTCGCGGGTGTAGCCGTCGGCCCGGTTCGGCACGACGAGATCGAGCGGCCAGTCACCGCTGCCGCTCATGCCCAGGGGCTCAAAGATCGTGCGCCCGATGTGGTCGGCGAAGGTCTCGCCGGTCAGGGCCTCGACGATCAGGCCCAGGATCACATAGCCGCCGTTGGAATAGCCGAGCCGCTCGCCAGGCGTGAACTCCAGCGGCTGGTCGGCGAACAGGGGCAGGAAGTCGCGGGTCTCGACGAAGGCCTGGGACGGCTTCTGCGCGATTGCCTCCCAGTAGCTGCCGACGCCGGAGCTGTGCGACAGCAGCTGGCGGGCGGTGATCTGCTCGGCGATGGTGCGGACTGGATAGTCGGGCAGGTAGCCGAGGATCGGGGCGTCCAGGTCGATCCGCCCCTGTTCCGCCAGACGCAGGACGGCGGTGGCCGTGAACATCTTGCCGATGGAGGCGATGTTGAACCGGGTGTCGATACGGTTCGGCGCGCCGGACACCCGCTCGGCCTGGCCCACCGCGCGCTGATAGATGACCTTGTCGCCACGCCTCAACAACAGCGCGCCCGAAAAATCCGCTTCGGCGACCGCCTGATTCACGGCGGCATCCACACGGGCGGCGATGGAGCCTCCGTCGCCCCCTGCTCGACCATGGCTGCCCCAGCTCAAGACGCCCAGCCCCGCAGTCGCGCCCACCACCCCTCGACGTGTCATCCGAATGTGCACAGAAACCACTCCACCATATATGTAGGTGCCTACATATAGAGGCATCGGAGGAAAACGCCTAGGAAGAATCCACATTCACCGCACCCAGAGCATGGAGGCCGCGATGCGGACGAAGGCGGGCCAGCCTGTCGAACCCGCTCAGGACTAACCGCTGAACGTCCGCAATGGGTCGGGGCAGGTCGCGTTTGTCAGGGGCGCTGCCGAGGTTGACGTGTTTGCGGGCCATGCCGCGCTAAAGGCTTCCCTTTACGTGCACGTCAAGTTATGACGTGAGCCATGGCGACCGCCGACGATCATCGCACCTATTCGATCCGCCAGCTCTGTCGTGAGTTCGGCGCGACGGCGCGGGCC
>NZ_JBBKVV010000136.1:0-6767 GCF_037968635.1 Phenylobacterium sp. | reverse complement strand
GTGCCGCCGCCCGCCAACACGATCTTGAACGCGCCGCAGTATCTGACCGGCAAGGTGCTGGCGGAATCTGCAGCAGCGCATATCCGCACCCGTCTTGGTGGCAAGGCCAAGGTGGTGTTGCTGACCCACGACAATTTGCAGTTCCTCGCGCCTCGTTTCACCGCGATGCGCGATACTCTGCGGCAACTACCGGGAGTGACCATCGTCGCTGATATCTCGCCCGCCACCATCGACAAGGCAGGCGGCTATCGCACCATGAAGATGATCCTGCTTGCCCACCCCAAAATTGACGTGGTCCTGGGCGCCGACACCGTGGTTCTTGGTGCGCTGGACGCATTGCGCGAAGCAGACAAGGCGCGAGCAACCCAGTTTCTTGGGGGCATTGACGGAGAGCGTGAGGCTGTTGCGGAGCTAAAGAAGGCGGGTAGCCCCTACAAGGCCAGCATCAGCTTGGCATCCCCCATTTTCGGTTACGCCATGGGGCGCTTCGCTTCCGACTGGCTGGATGGGAAGACCGTGCCTCAGGCGATGGACATCCTTCCAAAAGCCCTGACGATCGCCAATATCGGGCAATATGAGCGCGACGTCGCCGACCCCAGGGCCGTTTATGCCGACCAGGCGCGCCGCAAATCCTATTTGAGGATGTATGGGAATATCTGCTTCGATAGCCGCGACCAGTACATCAATTTTCCTTGGTCGTCCGAACGCAAGTATTGAGGTGGCGAGGAGCCTCAAAATGACCCGAACCCTAAGTCGATAGTTCCGAAACTTTCGTAAAATTCAGAAGGTCAGGGCGCTCTCGATCCGATGACCGTTTCACGCTTATCGGAATCTCCTCTAGGCGGCAGCCGTCGCGCCGTGGGTCTCGACCCAGCGGCGTAGCAGGCTGATGTCGGCCAGCCCTGCCTGGTTGGCGACGATCTTGCCGTCCCGAAAGACGAACAACGCCGGGATGCCCTTGATCCCGTACTGCGCCGAGAGCTGCGGTTCGGCGTCGACATCGATCTTCACGAAGCGCGCGCGGGGCTCCAGTTCGGCGGCGGCCCGCGCGAAGATCGGGGCCATCGACTTGCACGGCCCGCACCAGGCCGCCCAGAAATCCACTATGATGGGGATGCCGCTGCCCGCCACATGCTTCTTGAACCGCGCGGTGGTCAGGGCGGCGGGGTGGCCGTCGAACAGCGCCTGGTGGCACTTGCCGCACTTCCCGGCCTTGGCGTCGCGCTCCGGCGGCAGGCGGTTCACCGCGTCGCAGTGGATGCAGACGATCTGAACAGACATGGCGGCCTCCTTGGCGTGTGAAACGCACAGAGCCTTAGATAGGCGCCGCCCGTCGTAGCGCTACATGCGTTCGATCGCCGCCGCGGCCGTCGCCGTCAGAAGAAACAGACGATCAGGCCGGGCCGGAAAGGGCTGGAAACCGTAGCTCTGATAGAAGGCGCTAGCCTGATCGCTCTTGGCGTCGACCAGGATCGCGAAGATGCCGAGGTCGGCGCCGAGGACCCGGCGGAGGGCGTCGGCGAGGAGTAGCTCGCCTACCCCTTCGCCACGGACCCGCTGGTCGCGCGCCAGTCGGCCGATCAGCGCCGCCGGAATGGCGTCGTAGCGAGGCAGCTTCCCGGCGAACCTTGGCGGCAGGTCCGTAAGGGACAGGCTGAAAGCCCCAAGACTGTAGAAGCCCGCGACGCCGAGGTTATCGACGGCCACGAAGACGCGGGCGACATTGCGGCGCTCGTCCTGTCCTGCCTGCCTGAAGAACCAGGCATCGAGGTCAGGTTCGCCACATCGAAAGCTTGCACGGTCATGCGTTTTGTCGAGAGGCTGGATCGCAAACGCCACGCGTCAGCCCAGTTGATCGCGATGCCGCCTGAGCGCCGCCACCAGTTTGTCGGTGGGCGGCGGCGGACTCATCACCGCCTCAAGGAACGCGTCCCGGTCGGCGCCGGTCAGCACCATCCGCTCGTGTTCGTCCAACACTCGGCGCGCGCCCTCATAGGCAAGATCGCCCGCAGTCAGGCCGCTCACGGCCATGGCGCGTTGGATCAGATCCTTGGCTGAGGCGGCGACCCGCAATTCGATTCGTTCCTTCTTGAGTTCGCGCGCGCCCATGGCCAAATGTACGGCGAAATGCCGTGCGATGCAAATCGATAGCTACGGCGCGAACAAGTCGTCGCCGCCGCGTTCGATCCCGTCCTTGCGCAGGGTCTCGACAGTCAGGGTTCCTGCGGCTGGCGGCGTCAGGATGTCGGCCTGCGGTCGCGACAGGGTCAGCCAGTCGAGGCCCGCCCCGGGCGCCAGGGGGATGATCCCCCGGTCGTGATAGGGGGCGACGTCGGGACCGGGGCTGGCGGTCAGCATGGAGAAGCAGCCCGCCTTGACGATGCCCGCGATCCAGAACCAGTCCTGCCGCGCCATCGTGAACTGATGCTTGTCCTTCAGCTTCACCTTCGCCGCCTGAGGGGCGGTGTATTCGAAGAAGGCGTCGGCGAAGATCAGCACCCGGTCGCTTTGGCTGAAGTCTCGGCCCTCGGACTTGAAGTTGAACACCGGCTTGCCGCCCGGTCCCGCCCAGGCCCAGGTGGTCATGGAAGCCACCAGCTTGCCGTCCTGCAGCCGGACGATCGGGGCGGTGTCGCGAATCTTCACACTGGCCTTGCCGGCCAGGTCGTTGGGGGTGTGGTCGTTCTCCCAGCCCAACAACGGCAGGTCGGAAGAGGGGGCGGTGAATTCAGCGATCAGCTCGTCCAGCGACTTGGTTCGCGCATACTCGTTGCACATCAGTCGACGCAGAGGCCCGGGCCGACACGGCCCTTCACCACAGTGGTGAAGCAGCCGCAGGGATCGGACGTCGCCTGGCATTGGCCGGTGACGGCGGCGGCCGGATCGGCGGGCGTCTCCCCCTCGTAGAGGCAGCGGCCCTGGCAGTCGGACTTGTCGCCGCAGGTTTTGCCCGCGTCGGAATAGGTGATGACGCAGGCGGGCTTCTGCATGCGGCAGACCGGTCGCACCGTACCGCCCTTGGCGCTGCAGGCCGCGACATCGGGGCCCGTGGAGACGACGACGGGCGGCGGCGGCGCGGGCGCGCAGGAGACCATGACGAGGGCCAGGGCGACGGCGAGGAAGGACTTCAACATGGCCCGACTAGACCACGCGCAAACGTCTAGGCCAACAGCCGCCCGCAGGCCTGAGCCATCCGTCCGCCCAGGTCTGCGCCATAGGTCGGGAACAGGTGCGGCTCGATGGCTTCCAGCTCCATCAGCAACAGGCCCACAGGGGTCGGGATGACATCGACGCGGCAGGCCAGGGCCGGGACGGGCAGGGCGGCGACGAAGGCGTGGGCCGCCTCGATTTCGGCGGGGCCAGGGTCATAGGGATGCTCGCCGCCGCCGTGGATCACGTGGATGCGGTAGTCGCCGCCCCCGGGCAGCTTGCGCACCGCGTGGCAGAACTCGCCGTCGACGAAGATCATGGAGACCTCCCCCGCCGTCATGATCTCCGGAACCAGGGGTTGGGCGAATTGGCCAGGCTGGATGAGCACGCCTTCGGCCTGCGCGCGGGTCAGGCGCGACTGGCCAAAGCCGCCGCCGCCCACCACCGGCTTGAGGATCACCTCCCCCGCGCCGAAGGCCTCGAAGGCGGCGCTCGCGGGGGTTGGCTCATCAACGAACAGGCTGGGGATCACCGGCAGGCCCTTGCCGGCCAGCTCCTGCAGGTAGCGTTTGGACAGGTTCCAGGTCACCACGGCAGGATCGTTGGCCACCGGCGCCACGCGGCCGGCGCGATCCAGGAAGGCCAGGAACTCCGCCTCGTGGTCCACATAGTCCCAGGTGGTGCGGATCAGCAGCAGGTCGAACCGGGCGGGATCACAGACCCGCCAGTCCACCTCCGCCAACGACCAGCCGCGCGCCTCGAAAGCTGGCGTCAGCGCCGCCAGCTCCCGGTCGTGCTCGTAGGAGTCCGGCCTGCGCGTTCGTGCCGTGGTCAGGCAGTCGGCGCAGGCCAGATAGGCGATCGACGTCAGGAAACGATCTCTTCGCGGATGGTGCGACGGGCGATCCAGAAGAGGGCCGTGGCGATCACGCCCAGGAAGGCCGAGAGGATCAGCGCCCAGCGGACGCCCTCCGCCGAGCCGAGTTGCAGCGGCCCGTTGGCCAGGACGTCGGAGAGGATGCCGACGAACAGCGGCCCGAGGCCCAGGCCCACCAGGTTGATGATGAAGATCAGGATCGAGGCCGAGGTGGCGCGCATCTGCGGCGGCACCAGGCTCTGGGCGCTGGCATAGACCGGCCCGTACCAGAGCGAACCCAGCAGGCCCGGCAGGATCAGCAACCACAGGGCCCAGAAGGCCGAGGGCAGCAGAATGGCGGTGGCGTAGATAAAGGGCGAGATCAGCGAGGCCACGGCGGGCACGCTCATATAGGCCCGGATGTCGCGCTTGGCGGCCCAGTCGGCGATGGCGCCGCCGGCCCAGGAGGAGATGATCCCCGCCGTGCCGCCCATAAGGCCGAGCGCGAGACCCAGGAAGCCCACGGAGCCCAGGCCCAAACGGTCAGCCATCTGGGCCACTTCCTCTGCGTGGTTACGCAGGAAGAAGGAGGCGGTGAAGGGGGCATGGCCGTAGCCGATGAAGGCCTTCATGGCGGCGGCGAAGGCGATGAACCAGAACACCGGCTTGCCGCGCAGGTATTTCAGGGTGGCGGCGAAGTGGCCCTTGCCCGGGGCATGGGCCGCGGCGGCCGCGGCGGTCATGGCCTTGCGCGGCTCCTTCAGGGTCAGCATGACCACGACGGTGAACAGCAGGCCCGGTAGGCCGGCCAGCAGGAAGGCGGTGCGCCAGCCGTAGGCGTCGGCGATCAGCCCGCCCAAGGCCAGGCCCAGCAGCCCCCCCAGCGGCGTGCCGATGGAGAAGAAGGCCAGGGCGGAGGCGCGCTTTTCCTTGGGCGCATAGTCGGCGATCAGGGAGTGGGCGGTGGGCGTGCAGCCCGCCTCGCCGATCCCGACCCCGATGCGCGCGCCCACCAGTTGGGCGAAATTGCCGGCCTGGCCGCAAAGCACGGTGAACCCCGACCAGACCGCCAGCGAGCCGCCGATGATCCAGACCCGATTGAAGCTCTCGGCGAGACGCGCGATCGGCAGGCCCAGCACCGTATAGAAGACCGCGAAGGCCAGGCCGGTCATCAGGCCCAGCTGCCAGTCGGCCAGCCCCAGGTCGTTCTTGATCGGCTCCGCCAGGATCGTGACGATCTGCCGGTCCAGGAAGTTGAGCGTGTAGACCAACATCAGGATGACGAGGGCGTAACGGCGATAGGCGTCGGAGACCAGGGGGACGGCGGGACCTGTGCCGTCGGAGATGCTGGCGCCGATGGGGGCCGGGGCGGATGCCTCGGTCATGACGGGGGTTTCCTCGGATAGTTTTTGATCGTTGGCGACACTAGACGGCGCCCGCGCGCTCACGCCAATAGCACCTGTGTGATTTAACGGAGGCGCGCCATGGAATTGCTGATCGGGACGCGGAAATGGTCGAGCTGGTCGCTGCGTCCGTGGCTGGCCCTCAAACGCACGGGGGCGGCCTTCACCGAGACCCTGATCCCGCTGCGCCAGGAGAACAACCAGACCTATGAGGCCATTCGCCCGGTCTCCCGGTCGGGCCTGGTGCCGGCCTTGAAGGAGGGCGACCTGGTGGTGTGGGACTCGCTGGCCATCTGCGAACACCTCGCCGAGAGGTTCCCCGCTGCGAAACTGTGGCCCGACGACGCGGTCGCCCGCGCCATGGGCCGCTCGGCCGCCGCCGAGATGCATTCCGGCTTCCAGGCCCTGCGCCAGGAATGTCCCATGGCCCTGGACATCGACCCCCGGCACGCCGAGCTCTCGCAGGCGGCGTTCAAGAACGTCACCCGTATCACCGAGCTGTGGAATGATCTGCTGGGCCGGTTCGGCGGCCCCTTCCTGCTGGGGGAGTGGTCCATCGCCGACGCCTTCTACGCACCCGTCGCCAGCCGCTTCCGCACCTATGGGATCAAGCCGGAAGGCGCGGCGGGCCGGTACGTGGACACGATCCTCGGCACGCGGGACTTCCTGGAATGGGAGGCGGCGGCCAAGTCCGAAGCCTAGCCGACCGGGTCTGGCCGGATGACGCGCTCGACATGGACCTGGTGGGGATAGGGGAAGCTCAGCCCCTTGGCTTCGAAGGTCTCCTTGACCTGCTTGACCAGGTCGAACTTCAGGTCCGCCCAGTCGTCTGGGCTGCTCCAGCAGCGCAGGGTGACATTGATGGCGCTGTCGCCGATCTCGGTCACCCTGGACCAGGGCGCGGGATGCGACATCACGCGGCTGTCCTGCTTGGCGATGTCCAGCAGCAGGCTGAGCGCCACGTCCAGATCGTCCTCGTAGTCGACGCCGAAGGTCAGATCGATTCGCCGCTCGCCGGCCTGGGAGACGTTGACGATCATGTCCCCGAAAACCTTGCCGTTGGGCAGGTAGACGGTCAGGCCGTCATAATCCAGCAGCTTGGTGTTGAAGAGGTCCATGCTGACCACCACGCCCTGCCGGCCGTTGAGCTCCACACGGTCACCGGCCCGATAGGGCCGTTGCAGCAGGATCATCACCCCGGCGGCGACATTGCCCAACGTGCCCTGCAGGGCCAGGCCGATCGCCAGGGACGCCGCGCCCAGGACGGCGATGACCGAGGTGGTCTGCACGCCCAGCTGCTGCAGCACCGCGATCAGGCCGATCGCCACCACCAGGTATTTCACCAGGGCCGAGACAAA
>NZ_JBBKVV010000135.1:0-10401 GCF_037968635.1 Phenylobacterium sp. | reverse complement strand
GCCGAGCCGTGCAGGGTCTTGATCCGCTCGGCCCCGGCGATCGAGGTCGACAGGCCGCGCGCGATGTCGGCGGTCACGTGGCCGCCGCCGACCGCCAGCGTCTCGACATGGACCAGGCTGCCGCCGCTGAACACCGCCGCAGAGGTCGAGCCGCCGCCCATGTCGATGCAGACCGCACCGAGATCCATCTCGTCTTCTTCCAGGGCGGCCAGCGCCGAGGTGAAGGGCGCGGCGACCACGCCTTCGAATTGCAGGTGAGCCCGCTCGACGCAGGCGCCCAGCGTCTGGAACACCGCTTCGCTCACCGAGACCACCAGCAGCTCCACGCCCAGCGAACGGCCGAACATGGCGCGCGGATCGCGGATCGCGGCCTGGCCGTCGACCGACCAGGCGACCGGCAGGATATGGGCGGCGCGGCGGCCGGGAAGCTTGATCTGGGCCAGGGCCTGCTGGATCGCCCGGACCAGGTCGCCGTCCGAGATCGGACGCGCGCCGATCGAGACCCGGCCGGAAATACGATGGCTGGCGAGTTGGCCGCCGGCGGTGGCGACGGTGACGCTCTGCACCTGGACGCCGGCGACGTTCTCGGCCCGCTCCACGGCCTGGGCGATGGCGTCAGACGCCTCGTCAAGATTGACGATGGCCCCGCCGCGCACGCCGCGCGACTGCACATAGCCGACACCGGCCGCCGTCAGGGTGCGGTCGGATCGGCGCACGCCATCATGCTTCATGATGAAGCAGCTCACCTTGGACGCGCCAAGGTCCACCGCGGCGATCACCGGCTGGCGGCCAAGCGCGGCCTTCAGCCCCTCGCGGCTCTCCTTGCGGTCCTCAACACGGGTCGCCAACTCGCCTGCCCTCTTCTTCCTCAAACGCCGTTGGCGACGAGTTGCCCAGGAAGGGCCCCGTCACGCGGCCGCACCGCCACCACGCTCGGATCACGCAGATCGATCCGCTCGAAACCCAGTTCCAGGATGCGCTGGCTCTGATCCAGCTGCTCCAGTTTTATCAGGGCGCCGTCTTCGTCCACCGCCGGCAATTGCACCAGCGATCCGTCCTTCAGCCGCAGGTCCCAGCGGCGGTTGTCCACCCGCACCAGGGCCTCGATCCGTTCCATCAGACGCGGCCGAGCGGCCACCTCCGGCAGGATCTGGGCGGCGTATTCATTGGCCCCCTCGCCGACGATCAGCGGGAGGGTGGGAAACTTGTCCGATCGGGCCTCGGGGATGATCTGGCCGTGCTCATCGATCACGTGGCTTTCGCCGCCGTGCTGCCAGACGGCGAGCTGTCGGCGCTCCACCACCGCCAGCACGAGGGTGTCGGGCAGCAGGCGCACGATGCGGGCTTCCTTCACCCAGCCCACGGCCTCGATACGCTGGCGCAGGGCCTCCAGGTCCAGGCCCAGCAGCGGCTGGTCCTTGTAGACGCCGGCGGCGGCCAGGATGTCGGCGGTCGCCATGGCCGAGGCGCCCTGGACGTGGACCGCCTTCAAGCGGAAGCCGAGATGCGCGAACTGCCCCCCGACGCCGCTGTTGATCGCTTCTGACAGCTTGTGGGCGCGGTCGCCGGTGGCCAGCGTCGCGATCAGCGCGATCGCCAGCACGCCAGCGGCGCCAAACAGGGCATGTTGCGGGGAAAGGCCGACGCCGCGGGCGGCGCCCAGCTTCGCGGGGGCGTACCCCGCAGGCGCCTTGGCCTGGGAGCGAGACTTGGAGCCAGCGGGCTTTCTAGCCCGGGGTTTCGCCGAAACTCGCGATCCCCCCCGCAGCGCCGCGGGCATAAGCGTCCTCCGTGATCCAAAGCACCAGGTTGTCAAAGTCCACGCCCTTCAGCGCCGCTTGCTCGGGGACGAGCGAAGTCGGCGTCATGCCGGGCTGGGTGTTGACCTCCAGAAGGACCAGAATGTCGTTAATGTCGTCATAACGAAGATCAGATCGGGTAACCCCGCGACAACCAAGCGCAGCATGGGCGCGCTCGGCCAGCTCCATGGCTTTGTCCAAGGTTTTCAAGGGAATCTTGGCCGGCAGGATGTGCTCCGACCCCCCGTCCCCGTACTTGGCCTCGTAGTCATAGAAGCCCGATCTGGGCACAATATCGGTGACGGTCAGGGCCTTGCCGTTCATCACCGCCACAGCGAGCTCCTTGCCGCGGATATAGGGCTCGATCATCACCTCTTCGCCGAAGGTCCATTCGAGGGAAATGATCTCCTGCGGCGGGCGATTCGCCCCGTCCAGGACGATGAAGACACCGACCGAAGACCCCTCAGCGTTGGGTTTCACCACATAGGGTGGCGTCATCACGTGCTCGGCCGCGGCCTCGAAGCGGTTGAACAATCCGCCCCCCGGCACGGTGACGCCGGCGGCGGCCAGCACCGCCTTGGACTTGGCCTTGTCCATGGCCAGCGCTGAGGCCAGGACGCCGGAGTGGGTGTAGGGCAGGTTCAGGGTCTCCAGCACCCCCTGGACGCAGCCGTCCTCCCCCCACTCTCCATGCAGGGCGTTGAAGCAGACGTCGGGCTTGAGCTTGGTGAGGACCTGGGCCAGGTCGCGGCCGGCGTCGACGCGGGTGACCTTGGCGCCGAGGCGTTCCAGGGCGTCGCCGCACTCGCGGCCCGAGACCAGGCTGACGTCGCGCTCGGAAGACAGGCCGCCGAGCAGCAGGGCCACATGGCGACCGGAAAGGGGTTGGCTCACTGGGCCTCCGTGGCGAGCTGGCGGAAATCGATATCGCTGTCGGCGACGGTTTAGAGCAAGGCGATCCTGGCCGCCACGCACATGTCGGCGGCCACGGATGGAGGACAAGGCCTTTATCCGTCCCGCGAATGGCCACCACAGCCTATGGCGCTAGGCCTTCGGGACGTGGCGGCCGGCCGACGAAGGCCGATGAGTGACCGTCGAGGTCCCGCCAGGTTCGCCGCGCCGTTCAGTCGGAAGCCACGAGGAAATCCCGCACCGCCGCCAGGTAGTCGGGGAAGTTTTCGCGCCGGGTGTTGTGGCCGGCGCCGGCCACCAGGACCGTGACGATGTGGGGATTGAGGGCCTTGGCCTCCCGCGCGATCTCCGGGGTGACGAGACCGCCGTGGGCGCTGTCGCCGTGGATCAGCAGGGTCGGCGCCGTGATCTGAGCGAGGATGTCCTGCCAGGGCGTGGCGTAGACCGGCATGGCCGCGGGATCGGTCTGGTGCTTGGCGGCCGCCCAGGCGGGGAAGTCGTCGTCATGCCACAGAGGCGACTGGGCCCTGCCCAGGGCGATGAGGTCGTCCTGCGACATGGCCCGGAAATTCGCCACCTGTTCGGCGAACCGACCGGCGCGGCGGTCGGCGGCGGCGCGGTCGATCAGCGGCAGGAACGGCGGGTCCTCGAGGATCACCTTCCACACCTTGCCCGGATGGGCGTTGGCATAGGCCGCCGTGGCCCGAGCGCCAACGGAGTGGCCCATGACGATGGGGGCGACCAGGCCCAGTTGCTCGATCGCGTCGGCGATATCCTGGGCGGGATCGTGGTCACCCGGCGGCATCGGCGAACTGTCGCCGTGGCCGCGCGCATCCAGCATGACGATGTCGAAGTCACCCGCCAGCGCCTGCGCCAGCCTTTGCCAGCACAAGCCTTTGTCGGTCAGGCCGTGGGACAGGACCAGGGCCGGCCCCTCCCCGCCCGTGCGGTGATAGGCCAGATGTCCGCCGGAAACCTCGACCCGTCCGGTCGCCCAGGGGCTCACCAGGCGTAGGCCTCGGGCGCCGGGCCGACAGCCGGGAAGATGGCGTCGAGCTTGGCCAGCGTCTCGGCGCCCAACTGAATCTCCGGCACGCGCAGGACCGAGGTCAGTTGCGCCCCGCTTGCCGGGCCGATGATGGCGGCCGTCATGCCCGGCTGATGCAGCAGCCAGGCGAGTGCGACGGCGCTTTGGGTTTCGCCACGCGCCTCGCAGAGCGCCGCGAAGCGGGAAAGCTGTTGCGCCCGCGCCGACGCGGCCTGCTTCATGTCGTCGGTCTGGCGACGCCCGGCGTCGGCGGCGACCTTGCCGGCCAGCAGCCCGCCGGCCAGCGGGCTCCAGGCGATCACCCCCAGCCCATATTCGCGGGCGGCGGGGATGACCTCCATTTCGGCGCGGCGTTCGATCAGATTGTAGAGGCCCTGCTCCGACACCAGGCCCAGACGCCCCCCGGCGATGGCCTTTTCATTGACCTGGGCGATCTTCCAGCCCGGGAAGTTGCTGGAGCCGACATAGGTGATCTTGCCCTGGGCGATCAGCCGATCCATCGCCTGCCAGATCTCCTCCACCGGCGCCAAGCGGTCGATGTGGTGCATCTGGTAGAGGTCGATGTGCTCGACCCCCAGCCGCCTCAGGCTGGCGTCGCAGGCCATCTGGATGTGGCGGGCCGAGAGGCCCCGGTCATTGATGTCGTCGGACATCGGCTCATGGACCTTGGTGGCGAGCACGATCCTGTCGCGCCGGCCGGGGTCCTGCGCCAACCACTTGCCCAGCAGGGTCTCGGTGGACCCGACGCCCAGGGCGCCGCCGTACTGGTTGGCGGTGTCGATGAAGTTGATCCCCGCCTCGACCGCCGCGCTCAGGATGGCGAAGGACTCCGCCTCCGGGGTGCGGGGGCCGAAGTTCATGGTGCCGAGGCAGAGTTCGCTGACCTTCAGGGCCGAACGGCCAAGCTGGCGATACTTCATGGGGCCCGCATGGTGGGGCCGGTGACCAGGGTCTCGCTGGAATCGGCGACGCAGTGGCGGACCAGCTTCTGGGCGTGCTCCGACAGCTTCCTGTAGTCCTGATAGCTGATGCCGGGCACGATCGGCTCGCGGAACCAGGGGGCGTAGAATTCCAGGTTCGGGATCGCCCGCATGGCGTCGGAGACGTTGGGGGTGCCGCCGTGCCAGGCGCGCACGTCACGGACCATGATGGCCCCGGCCGGGGCCGGGCAGACGGTGCTGAGCCGCATCCATTCCGGTTCCTCGTCCAGGCGCGGAATGCGGACCCGGGAGTGCTGGGTGCCGGGAATCTGGCGGGTCGGACCGTTCAGCTTGGTCACGTCCTGGGGCAGGAAGTTCACGCAGACATAGGGGCACGGCAAATCTCGAATAGTGAGATGGCCGCGCGGGTCGTGATAGGCGCTGAAGGGGGTACGCTCATGGCTGCGCCAGTCGTTCACGTCGGAATGCAGGGGTTGGTATTCCACCGCGCCGGGCAGGCAGAAGTCGCCGCTGGCCGCCCGCAGCACATAGTCCGGGCTCTCGAAGATGGCCGTGACGATGTCGGTGACCGCCGGGATATCCAGCATCATCTGCCACTCAGGACGATGCAGCTGGCTGCGGGTCATGCTGCAGCCGCCGAAGGAATAGCGGTGCGAGCCGCGATTGCCGGCCCGGTCGCCGTCCAGGGCGAGGATTTCGCGGGCCACCTCGTGGCAGCCCTGGGCGAGGAAGTCGGTCTGCTCGCTGGTGAGGACATTGGCGATCACCACGAACCCGTCGCGGCGGAACAGGTTGACCGCGTGCTCGGTGTCGCCGGGCTCCAGGATGTCCAGGCCCTTGATGCCGTTGTGCGCCTCCAGGTAGGCCCGCTGGGCGAGGATCTCCGGGGTGTCCATCGGCCGCTGGGTCCAGGCCTGGGATTCAACGGGTCTGTTCATCTCCACGATCTCCGCCTTGGTCGCCGGCCCACACGCGGCCGATCTTGCCTGCCGCGATCATCCCCGTGGGGGCCGCCCGGGGCAATGATATGTTTTATTTTTCGGTCGGAGGGGCGGCGGGGTCGGGGCGTCCGTTCGTGCAATGTCGCCCGAATTACAGGAAGCTAGTTCGTACGGTGTCACCTCTATTCCGGATGGACGCCAACTCGACTCTTGGGGGGAGTGAGCATTGAAACTGTTTTTGGTGCGCCACTGCCAATCGACCGGCGGCTTGCCGGAATCCGCTCTGACGGAGAGAGGAATTGCAGCCGCAGCGCACCTTGCCGACCAGTTCACACCGCTCCGTCCAGACGCGATCTATGCGAGCCCGTATGCAAGAGCGGTTTTGACCGTCTCCCCCTTGGCGACGCGGCTGAAAGCCGGGATCAACATTGACGGTCGGCTGCGGGAGCGTGTCCGTTCGACGGGCGAGATTGAGGATGTTGAAGGTTATCTCCACCGCTCATTCGCAGACGAGACCTACCGGGCGGCGGGAGGCGAAAGCCTAAAGGACGCTGCGGACCGAGCGCTGGCGGCGCTCGCAGATATCCGCAGGCGGGGTCATCGCTGCGTCGTCGTCGCAAGCCATAGGACCTTGATCGCATCGATCTTGCGCTCGATCGATCCGCAGTTCGGGCTGGCTGAGTGGCGCAAAATGGTGACGCCGGATGTCTTCAGTTTGCAGTTCAATGAGCTTCACCCGGTCGCGTTCGAACGCTTGGAATGAGCCTCGATCGCGGCCACGGACCGGTTCAGAAAATTTCCTGCACTGTCACCGCAGGATTTCGGTGACAGTGCATTCAATCAGGCTGAGCCTCTACGCTGTCTCAGCCGAGCTTAATTGAATGCACTGTCACCGAAATTTGCACTAATGATATGTTTCGCTCGCGGCGGCGGCGGGATCAGGGCGTTGATGGGTGCGCTGTCACCGGAATTCGATTGGACCGCCGGGCCTCTCCAAGCGAGGCGCTATGAGGATACCCATTGCGGTAGAGCAGCTAAGCTCGCGCGCCATAGTTGCGCTTGCTGTCGATAGCGACTTTAGTGACAGCGATGCTCGCCTCTGCGCTTCAAACCGTTACCCCTCGCGAAAAGTCGGGCGCCACGACTAGCTCTCGCTTCGCGTTCCAAGCGCATGTCTCGCTGGCAAAGATGCTCGATTTGCATGATGCGGACACCGATTTCCGCGCGCTGCTCGACTACTACGACGATCTGACCATTTTCTCGGATTCGACGGCAGATCCATCCGAAGCACGCTTCTTTCAGATCAAAGGAAAGAAGTCTGGTTCTTGGACCGCAGCGCAACTGGTCAAACCTGAAGGGAAAGCGCCCCAGACCGTCGTTGGGAAAATGTATCACCACACCGCTGGCTTTGGTGCATCCGCCGCTGCATGCACCTTCGTGAGCAACGCCCCCTTCAGCTTCACTCTCAGCGATGGCACGAAAACGACATCAGATAGCGTGTCTGTGGAGTTCAGCGCGCTGGGCAAGGATGACCAAGACAGCTTTAGGAAGGCACTCGATTTAGATTTCAAACCACCGCGCTCACCCGACGAAGCGAGCGTTCTTAAGTTTGAGCGCACGTCCGTGCCGCTCACCGACTATGAGGTGTTTTTGAGGGGCCGATTGGTTATCACGGTCGGCGACGACACCGGCATCCCAGTCAATGCCCTCTATCGCCTTCTGATCGAGGAAATTACCAAGCGCGCAAACGATACGTCCGATTGCACGACCCCGAGCGAGATTTTCGGATCGAAATCCTTCTGCCGAGCAGAGCTTCAAAGCGCGATCTCAGCAGCCGAGACACGATTTAGCGTCCTAGACCATTGGGCGATCATTGACGAAGAACTCAAGGACGCTTCGCGCAGCACCAAAGATCGCATTCGTCTCCGCACGAGCATGATCTCCTACGTCCGGGCCCGGGGAAAAAGGGACGCCGCTGCAACTGCCCTGAGCGCGGCAGCCCGCCTGGCAGCAAGTCAGCATGTTACTGACCTAGATGGCACTGAAACGCTTATTGCTGCTGGCGGGGTATTGCAGCTGAACACAGTTCTACCCTCTCAGACGCCCTTCTCAGGGCTCGAACTCGAAGCGGCGATTTTAGTAGAGGCGTTCGAAGCGATCCATGGATGAGCCAAGTAAATACGGCTTACGGCGCTTGCTTTTGAATGCTGGGGGGAAGCGCCATGCACACGATGAAATTCTCAAGAATCTTTCTCCTCTCAAACGAAGAGCGTCGGGGGCTGGAGGTGACGTTCAGCCCGGACGCGACAGTGATCTGCGGGAGGAACGGGTTCGGGAAATCGGCGATCCTGAAGAGCCTCTATGATGCCTTCGGCGCTGAGCCCCATAAGGTGGATCGAAGCTGGCGCGACGCGAACGTCATTACCGCAGTGGAGTTCATGATCGATGGCAAGCGATACTCCATCCTCAAGTTTGCTGGCACCTACACCGTCTTCGACAGCAACGATCAGAGGGTCTTTCATACCGCCTCGGTCATGCAGGAACTCGCGCCTTATCTAGCGGAGTTACTCGACTTCCGGCTGTCGATGGCCGATCAGCGGGGAGACACCGTGGTCCCACCGCCTGCCTATGCGTTCGCCCCCTACTATGTGGATCAGGATAATAGTTGGTCCGAGGCGTGGGCGCCGTTTACGAAGATGTTTCTGCCAAAGTCTGCTTCTGCCCTCGCGGACTATCACCTTGGCCTGAAGCCGAACGCCTACTACGTGGCGCTCGCTGAGCGCACTCAGACCCAGCAGCGACTGAAGCAAATTCAGGTTCGCGTTGACGGCCTAAGTGACGCCGCAGATCATTTGCGACAGATCGAACCCGAGACCTCCGTCTACTTCGATTTGGCAGACTTCAAGGCTGAAACCGACCTATTACTTGCTGAGGCTCGACGCCTTCAAGACGCCCAGACGGTCCACCGATCCAAACTTGTCGAGTTGGAAGACGAACGCGCCCTTTGGACCGCAAACATCAGCGTCACGCGCGGGGCGCTGCGCGAGGCTGAAACAGTGTTCGCCAGCGCGGTCGGCCACTCCGAAGAGGTACAGTGCCCAACCTGCGGAGAGCACTACCACAATGACATAACGGCCCGGTTCGATATGGCGGCCGACACGGAGGCGCTCGTCGCCGCCCATCATTCGGCGTTAGCCGAACTTCGTGCAGTTGATGCCGCACTCGAAAAGCGGAGGGCTGCTCTCGAAGAGATCGCGCGAGCGACTGAACGGGTGCAGGCTCTTCTCGCTCCGAGAAGTACAGGTTTGGACCTTGGCCAGGTGATCGCTGCCGAGGGACGAAATGCTGCGACGCGCTCCCTGCGCTCCCAAATCGATGGAATGCAGCAGGAGCTTGGACTCCTCTCCACACGCTACAGAGAACTTTCTGACGACATGCGGAAGGCGCAAGATCGTAAGCGCGCTAAACTCATACGCGATACGTTTGCCAGCGACCTTACACGCCTCGCCCTGCAACTGGATGTCCGCGTGGGCGATGTGCACACAGGCCCTATCTCATCGATGAGTTTCGCCCGAGGCAGCGAAGGCCCACGCGGCATCGCCGCTTACTTTTATGCTTGCTTGAATACGATCTCGAAGTTTGGGTCGGGCACGTTCTGCCCTGTCGTCGTCGATGCCCCGAACCAACAAGGTCAGGATGACAAACACCTGCCCGCCATTATCGAGATGCTCCTGAGCCAGCGACCGAAGGGCACTCAACTGATTTTGGGCGTTGAAGAGCCGACAGGCGTAGACGGCAGTGGTGCCGAAGTCATTCGTGTCGGTGAGCGGCGAAACCAGCTCCTGCGCGAGGCTGACCATGAGCCGGTGTCGGAGCGCCTGAGGCCCCTGCTAGCTCAATTGGTCTGACCCCCAAGCCGGTTTCCGCTGGCCGGCGGTGCCTAGACGCTGATCCGCTCGATCAACCCGCCGCTGTCGTCAAGCACCAGGGCCTCGGGCAGGCGCAGGCCCTTCCAGAGCTCGGCGTCGTGGCGTCCGGTCTGCAGGCCGAGATAGGCCGCCAGGATGGTGCCGTGCGTGGCCACCATCAGGGGCCGGGCGGCATGGCGGAACAGGCCCTCGGAGAACCGGGCGGCCGCCTCCCCCGCCGGCTCGGCGCCCTCGATGCTGAGGTGGGGGTTCTCCAGCAGGCGGGCGACGCGGGCCTCGAAGGTGGCGGGGTCGCTGAAGGGCCATCTGGGGCGGTGCAGTTCGGCGAAGGCGGGGTCGGCGGCGACCGTGAGGCCGAGGCCCTCGGTGAGGATGCGCACGGTCTCCAGGGCCTTATCTCGGGGCTGGAGACGACGGCGACCGGCGCCAGATGCTTGATCTTGGCCGCCAGGGACCGCGCGGCGGCGCGGCCTTCGTCCGACAGCGGCCACTGGGGCGGTGGGACATTGGGGTCCTGGGCCGGCGCGGCGTGCTTGACCAGGATCAGAGCCGGCCGATGCGCTTGATTTCCCATTCCAGTTCGATCCCGGTCTTGGCCTTCACGTCGGCGCGGACGGCTTCGCCCAGGCCTTCGAGGTCGGCGGCGGTGGCGTCGCCGGTGTTGATCAGGAAGTTCGAATGCAGGGGCGAGAACATCGCCCCGCCGAAGGGTTTGCCGCGCCAGCCGGCCTCGTCCACCAGCTTCCAGGAGGAGTGGCCCGGCGGGTTCTTGAAGGTGGAGCCGCCGGTCTTCTCGCGGATCGGCTGGGTGGTTTCGCGGCGCGCGGTGAT
>NZ_JBBKVV010000134.1:0-25554 GCF_037968635.1 Phenylobacterium sp. | reverse complement strand
CTGAGGGGCAGGGCGGGGGCAGAGGCGAGGGCGGCCAAGCTGCTCAAGTCGCCGCCGGCCGGAATAGACGCCTGCGCTCGGGCCATGAGCGCGTTCGAAGCCGTGAAGGAGTCTGCCCGATGAAGGTCTTTGCCCTCCTGTCTCTCCTGGCGCTTGCCGCCTGCGCCAGCGCGCCGCGTGAGCCTGTCGTGAAGGTGGTCGAGGTCAAGGTGGCCGTGCCTGTCACTTGCGCCCCGAAGACCTTGGGCGCCGCTCCGGTGTATCCAGACACCGACGCCGCGGTGCGCGCCTCGCCCGGGCCCGGCGATCTCCTGCAGCTTCTCGCCGCCGGCCGGCTGCTGCGGGATCAGCGCCTCGCCGAGATTGAACCGGTGATCGCAGCCTGCAGATAGATCCAAGCCGCAGACCTTGAAACGACCGGGCCCGTCGCTCCCTTCACTGGGGGCGGCGGGCCTTTTGCGTTGGGTTAGCTGGGCTCGGGTGGCGCGGCGCGATATGCGTCGGTCATCCCTCGAGACTCGCGGCGCGCCATCGTCCAGCCAAGCATCCGCTGCAGCTCCCCGGGAAGTACGCTGACCATGGGCGTGGTGAATTGATCGCTCATCTTGCGTGGGCAGAAGAAGGGCCGCGCCCACGGTAGCCAAATCATGTTGTCCAGATCGAACCGGGTGGCTTGCGGAAGGCGCAGAAGATCAAGGGTCGCGGAGTTTGCGATCGTGAAATCGTCGGGCCGCTTGCCAATCTTGAGCTTGGACGTTCCGTAGGCGATCAGGATGTAGAAGCGGTCCCCTGGGGGGTCTTCCGCGAAGGCGACCTTGAAGACGAGACCCGGCCTCGGTTTTGGCCCCGGTTTGCCTAGGTCAGGAGTGTCTGGGAAGTTGCACCAAACAAGACTGGCGGGGGGCGGGACTGTGCCCGGCCCCCACCATTCGAGTTCAACTTCGTTCTTACCAGGTGAACTCATGGACGAGCGGCCCCATCTCGCGTTCGTCCTGAGGCGCATGTTGGCGCAGCGCTTCGAGTTGGGCCGGGGTCAGTTCATCTGAGTAGTCAGCCGGATCGGCTGGCGGAAGGGCAGCCCCGCGGGCGCTGCGGGCGTCCAGTTTCGGGGTTTTAGCCATAAGATCCTCGTTCTCTGTCTGACGTTGTTCGTCATGGCCCTCATTGGGGCGGAAGGCGCATCTAGCGCTCCTCGATAGCGGATGGGGTCCTACGTGGTTCCCAACACGAGTCAACGTAGGAGCCCAACGGCCGTTCGTAAATGCGTCTTTACGGCCACAGGGCTTAACCGGAGGTAACGCTCACCTGAGGCGGGAAAATGACGACAACCTCCAAGGAGCTTCGCCGACCGCGGTCTGGGCGCCTAGGTCAGCCAGGTCGAGACCGCCGGGCAGGGGCATTTGCGTTAAGGCGTCGCGAAGGTGCCCTTCAGGAACTACCGGCTGGCGGCTCGACTTGACGCAGCGCCTTCCAATGCGCCCGCCCGCTGCGGGGCTCGATTTCGAACCAAGCGCTGTCGCCCTCGAAGTCCGGCACTTCGTCGGGCTCGAAGAACTTGTGCTGCCGGCTGCGGCTGCCGGACTTGATCATGAAGTAGAGCGTCTTGCCGGTGTGATCGGTGCGGCGCTCGATCTCGCGGACTTGGGTGGCGCTCATGTCGACCTCCGGCTTCCTCCTAAGGCCGGACGACCCCGGAAGTCTAGGGGGTTGTTCCGGTAATGTTCTCGCGGGGGCCGCGAACCCGGTTCGCGGCGAAAACGGTTTACAGGGCCGCTGTAAGTCCTTGATTTCGTTAGAGCGATTTTGGCGACCGTTTGGAGGTAAGCCATTGAAAACGCCCAATAAGGCCCGGATTACAAAACCGCTGCTCTACCAGCTGAGCTAATCCGGCGTCTGGTGGGCAGGGGATGCCACGGCGAGCCCCATCCGGGCAAGGAAAAGGCGCTGCCGATCGAGCCGGAAGCGCCTTCACCTGTCCCCCGACAGGTCGACTGTCGCCCTCGAGAGCGCCTGTCGCCAAAACCTGCAGGGGTTATGTCGGAGACTCGCCGACTCCGCAAACCGGTGTTGTGTCGCAGCGGGAAAAAGATAGCCCCGGCGCTCCTGAATAGGAGCCCGGGGCCAGGGCGACGGCTCAAGTCGGGGGGGCGATTTGCCGTCGCCCCCTATCAATTCGCGGGCGGCGGGAGTGTTCCCAGGAAAAATGCTTTCTGCACGAATTTCGAAGTCGCCCTGTCCGCCGCCCTTGTGGTCCTCTGGCGAAAACAGGGAGAGCGGTCATGAAATTCGATGAGTATCGCCAACACGACGCCGTGGGCCTGGCCGGATTGGTGGCCGGGGGCGAAGTTTCGGCCGGCGAACTGCTGGAGACCGCCGTCGAGCGGATGGGACAGGTCAATCCGGCGCTGAACGCCATCACCCTGGACCTCTCCGATTTCGGCCGTAAGGAAGCCGCCGCGAAGTCCTTGGGGCCGCTGGCTGGCGTGCCCTATCTGCTGAAGGACCTGGGCGCCCTGCTGGGGGGAACGGTCACCTCCTCGGGCTCGGCCCTGTTGAAGGACAACGTGGCGGCGGCCGACAGCGCCCTTACCAAGGCCTATCGCGACGCGGGTCTGGTGATCTTCGGCAAGACCAATACGCCGGAGTTCGGCCTGATGCCGATCACCGAGAGCAGCTTCCTGGGCCCTTGCCGCAATCCCTGGGATGTTTCGCGCACCCCCGGAGGCTCCTCTGGCGGTGCGGCCTCGGCGGTGGCGGCGGGCATCGTACCGGCCGCCCACGCCAGCGACGGCGGCGGCTCGATCCGTACGCCGGCCTCGGCCTGTGGCCTGTTCGGCATGAAGCCCTCGCGGGGCCGGGTCTCCTTCGCGCCCTTGGGAGAGGGCTGGGGCGGCGCGTCGGTGCAGCACGCGGTGACCCGGTCGGTCCGCGACAGCGCCCTGCTGCTGGACATCGCCTGCCAGCCGCAGGACGGCGACCCCTATTTCCTGGCCGCGCCCGCCAAGCCCTACGCTCAAGAGGTCGGCCGCGCGCCGGGCAGCCTGCGTATCGGCTTCACCACGGCCGCCCTGGCCGCACCCGCCCTGGATCCCGAATGCGTGCAGGCGGTGCTGGACGCCGCCAAGCTGTGCGCGAGCCTTGGCCATACGGTGGAGGAGGTGACCCTGCCAGGAAACCTGGCGGCCATGCAGCAGGCGGCGGGCGACGTGATCGCCGCCAGCGTCGCCGCCACCTTCGACGCCGAGGCCGAGCGCCGGGGCCGCCCGGTGACCGAGGCCGATGTCGAGATGCTGACCTGGGGCATGTACCGCCGGGGAACGGGTGTCAGCGGCGCCAGTTATGTCCGGGGTCTGGCCGCCATCCACGCCTATGGCCGCGCGGTGGCCGCCCTGTTTGAAACCTACGATGTCGTGCTGCTCTCGACCCTGGGCAGCCCGGCCATTCCCATCGGTCACCTGACGGAGGACCTGCGCCAGTTCAGCGACCGGCTGTTCGCCTTCATGCCCAACACCCAGGCCTTCAACAACACCGGCCAGCCGGCCATGAGCGTGCCCCTGGCGTGGTCGAACGGGAACCTGCCCATCGGCCTGCAGTTCGTCGGCCGCATGGGGGATGAGGCGACCCTGTTTCGTTTGGCGGGTCAGTTAGAGCAGGCCCAACCCTGGTTCGACCGGGTCGCGCCCATCTAGGCGTCTGGGCCGCCGCGACGCTGCTGGAACAGGTAGGCGCCGATCACGCCTGTGGCCACAAGGCCGATCAGCAGCGTCGAGACCGCGTTGATCTCCGGGCTGACCCCCAGCCGGACCTGGCTGTAGATGCGCATGGGCAGGGTGGTGGCGCCCGGGCCCGAGGTGAAGCTGGCGATCACCAGATCGTCCAGCGACAGGGTGAAGGCCAGCATCCAGGCGGCCGCGACGGCGGGCGCGATATTGGGCAGGGTGACGGCGAAGAAGGCCTGGATCGGCGTGCAGCCAAGATCTCGGGCCGCTTCCTCCAGCGCCTTGTCGAAACTCACCAACCGCGCTTGCACGACGACCGTGACGTAGCAGAGGGTCACGGTGGCGTGGCTGACGGTCACCGTCCAGAACCCGCGTGGCAGGCCAAAGGCCACGAACAACAGCAGCAAGGACAGCCCGAGGATCACCTCGGGCATCACCAGGGGCGCGTAGATCATCCCCGAGAACAGCAGCCGCCCCTTGAACCGGCCCGACCGGACCAGGGCCACGGCGGCGAGCGTCCCGAGCACGGTGGCCAGGGTCGCGGAGATCAGGCCCACGCGAAGGGTCACCCCGAGGGCGTCCAGAAGCTGCTGGTCCTGCAGCAGGGCGCCGTACCACTTGGTGGAAAACCCGCCCCACACCGTCACCAGCCGGCTGGCGTTGAACGAGTAGATCACCAGCAGGACGATGGGCAGGTAGAGGAAGGCCAGACCCGCCGCCACCGAGACTCGGTTGAAGGTTGAAGGCCCCTTCATTGGGTGGCCTCGATCATCTTCTGCTGCTGGCGCTGGTACAGCATGATGGGGATGACCAGGGTCGCCAGCAGGACGATGGCCACCGCCGAGGCCGCCGGCCAGTCGCGGTTGGCGAAGAACTCCGTCCAGATGGTCTTTCCCAGCATCAAGGTGGCTGAGCCGCCCAGCAGGTCCGGGATCACGAACTCGCCGACCATGGGGATGAAGCAGAGCAGGGCGCCCGCCGCCACGCCGGGCAGAGACAGCGGGAAAGTCACGCGCCAGAAGGCCTGGGATGGCGTGCAGCCCAGGTCGGCGGCGGCCTCCAGTTGGCTCTGGTCCTGCTTCTCCAGCACCGCATACAGCGGCAGCACCATGAAGGGCAGGTAGGCGTAGACGAGGCCGATATAGACTGCGGTGTCTGTGTTGAGGATGTTCAGTGGCCCCAGGCCCACCTGGGCCAGGGCGGCGTTCAAAAGCCCCTGAGGCTTGAGCAGCGCGATCCAGGCATAGACCCGGATCAGGAAGCTCGTCCAGAAGGGCAGGATCACCGCCATCAGCAGGGCCTGCCGCTGCGAGGGCGGAAACCGCGACATGCCGTAGGCGATGGGGTAGCCGATGATCAGCAGCAGGCCGGTGGCCACCGCGGCGAACCTTAGGCTCGACAGGTAGGAGGCCACATAGAGGCGGTCGCTGGTAAGCCGGTCATAGGTCTCGAAATCGAGGGCCGCGAAGAAGGCGCGCACGCCCTCGAACCCTGCGCCCCAGTCGACCCGCGGCGCATAGGGCGGCATAGCCAGCACCGTGTCCGACAGCGACAGCTTGGCCACCAGGAAGAACGGGAACAGGAAGAAGACGCCCAGCCACAGGAAGGGCGCGATCGCCGCGAGGCCTGTCCGGGGCTTGCCCTTCACCGGGTCAGCACCACGGCCGCGTCGGGCGCGAAGGTCAGCCAGACGGCGTCGTCGCAGGCGATGGGCCGGGCCACCAGACGCGAGGCATTGGCCCGCGCGGCGCGCACCGTCCGGCCGCTCTCTAACTCGACGACATAGGTGGTCCAGTCGCCGAGGTAGCCATAGTCGGCCACCCTTCCGGCCAGCCGGTTGGGGCCTTCCTTGGGCGGGTCAAGGTGGAGTTGCACCTTCTCCGGTCGAACCCCCAGCCAGGCATGAGAGCCCACCGACAGGGCGTCATCCTCCAGGGCCTCCAGCCCGGCCGCGCAGTCGGGCGTCGACAAGGTCACCTGTTTGCCGTCGGCGGAGGTCACGTAGCCTTCGAACAGGTTCACGTCGCCGATGAAGTCAGCCACATAGCGGGAGTTGGGGGTCTCATAGACCTCGGCCGGGCGGCCGATCTGCACGATCTCGCCGTCGCGCATCACCGCGATCCGGTCGGCGGTGACCATGGCCTCTTCCTGGTCGTGGGTGACGATCAGGAAGGTCATGCCCAGCCGCTGCTGCAGGGCGATCAGCTCGAACTGGGTCTCCTCGCGCAGCTTCTTGTCGAGCGCCGCCAGCGGCTCGTCCAGCAGCAACATCTTTGGATTTGGCGCGATCGCGCGAGCCAAGGCCACCCGCTGCCGCTGGCCGCCGGAGAGCTGGTGGGGTTTGCGTCGCGCCAGGCCCCCCAGGCGGACGAGTTCCAGCATCTCCACCACCCGGTCGGCGATCTGGCCCTTGGGCATACCCTGCTGCTTCAGGCCGAACGCGATGTTCTGTTCGACGGAGAGGTGGGGGAACAGGGCGTAGGACTGGAACATCATGTTCACCGGCCGCTGATGCGGCGGTCGGCCCGCGAGATCCTGACCGGCCAAGGTGATGCGTCCAGCGTCCGGGGTTTCGAACCCGGCCAGCAGCCGCATCAGGGTGGTCTTGCCGCAGCCGGACGGACCCAGCAGCGCGAAGAACTCGCTCTCATAAATCGAGAGCGAGACGTCGTTCACCGCCGTCTCGGTTCCGAACCGTTTGGTCACGCCCTCGAACCGCACCAGTGGCTTCTGGGTCGGGTCGGTCCAGGGCGCGAAGCTGGAGCGGACCGCGCCGATGTTGAGGCGCGGCCGCCGGGTCGTGGTCATTGGCCGGTCTGCACCCGCGTCCACTGCCGATTCACGTCACGTAGCAGCGACTGTTCCTTGGTGGAGGTGACGAACAGGGTGAGCAACTGATCGGAGGTCGGATAGACGTTGGGATTGTCCCGCACTGCCGGGTCCACCAGGGCGGTGGCCGCCTTGTTGGCGTTGGCGTACTCGGTGAAGGTCGAGGCGCGCGCGATCACCTCGGGCCGCAGCATGTAGTCCAGGAATTTATAGGCTGCGGTGGCGTTCGGGGCGTCCTTGGGGACGGCGAAGACGTCGAACCAGACCTGGCTCCCCTCCTTGGGCACCACGTAGTCCAGGTGGACCTTGTCGCCAGCCTCCGCCGCACGGCTCTTGGCCTGCAGCATGTCGCCGGAATAGCCGACGGCGACACAGGCGTCGCCATTGGCCAGCGCCTCAATGGACTCTGAGGAGTGGAACTTGCGGATATAGGGCCTGGCCTTGAGGAACATGCCCGTGGCGGCCTGATAGTCCGCCAGGTCCGTGGAATTGGGGTTCTTGCCCAGATAATTCAGGGCCACGGCGTACATGTCCTCGGACGCGTCGAGCCAGTAGACGCCGCAATCCTTCAGCTTGGCCAGGTTCTCCGGCTTGAACACGATGTCCCAACTGTCGATGGCCACGCCCGGCAGGCGTTTGGCGATGGCGTCCTTGTTGTAGCCGATGCCGATGGTGCCCCACATGTAGGGCACGGTGTATTTCGCGCCCGGATCGAAGGGCTCCATATAGGCCATGATGTCGGGCCAGAGGTTGGCGAGGCCGGTCAGCTTGGTCTTGTCCAGCGGCTGGATGGCGCCGGCGGCGATGTAGCGGGGGATCGTGTGGTTGGAGGGGACGACCAGGTCGTAGCCGGTGTTCCCCTGAAGCATCTTGGTTTCGAGAACTTCATTGGAATCAAACGTGTCGTAGACGACCTTGATGCCGGTTTGCTTGGTGAAGTCGGTGAGGATGGCGGGGTCGATATAGTCCGACCAGTTGTAGATATGCAGGGTCTCGCCGCCGCCCCTGCCACAGCCCGCCAGCATCAGGGCCGCAACCCCGACCGCGGCCGCACTCAGCCGCTTCCTCCATGCCCTCATCGCAGTCTCCCCTTTGCGTCGCGCAAGGTTATAGGGCTGCGGACCCGCGCGTTAAGTGCGAAATCAACGTGAGTGGGACCTTGAGGTCCGGTATGCCCATGACCACGGCGGCCGTCGGACCGATCCCGCTGCTGGTCGCGGCAGGTGCGCTCTCCATGTTCAAGGGACCTTTGTAGTGCCGGCCCAGATCGATCCCTTCCACGCCATCGGCATCAGCACGCTGGCCCATGAATTGAAGGCCAACGGCGCGTCGATCATCCATATGGAGTTCGGCCAACCCTCGACCGGCGCGCCCCAGGCCGCCATCGCCGTGGCCCACGAGATGCTGGACGCCGACCGGGGTGGTTATTGGGAGAGCGCCCCGCTGCGCGCCCGGATCGCCAGGCACTATCTGGAGACCTATGGGGTCACCGTCGCGCCCGAGCGGATCATCCTGACCTGTGGAGCCTCGCCGGCCCTGGTCCTGGCCCTGGCCTCGGTGTTCAACCCGGGCGACCGTATCGCGCTCGCGCGCCCCGGCTACGTCGCCTACCGCAATACGCTCAAGGCCCTGCACATGGAGCCGGTAGAGATCGCCTGTGGAGCCGAGAGCCGGTTCCAGCTTACCGCCGCGCACCTGGCGGCTCTCGATCCGCCGCCGGCCGGGGTGATCGTCGCTAGTCCGGCCAACCCGACGGGCACCATCATCGAGCCTGCCGAGCTGGAGGCGATCGCCCAGGTCTGCCGCGAGCGGGGCATCCGGATCGTCTCCGACGAGATCTATCATGGGCTCAGCTATGTGGGTCCCGCGCGGTCGATGCTGGAGTTCGAGTCCGACACCCTGGTGGTGAACAGTTTCTCCAAATACTTCAGCATGGTGGGCTGGCGTCTTGGCTGGCTGCTGGCCCCGCCGGGGGACCTGTCGCGGGCCCGCGCCTATGTCGGCAACCTGTTCCTGACCGCGCCTTCTCTCAGCCAGCACGTGGGCCTCGCCGCCATGGATGAGCGTGAGGAACTGGACGGCAATGTCGAGGTCTACCGGGCCAACCGCGACCTGCTGCTGGCCGCCCTGCCGAAACTGGGTCTGACCCAGATCGCCCCACCGGACGGGGCCTTCTACATCTATGCCGACATCGGCCACCTGACCCGCGACAGCCTGGCCTTCTGCAAAGACCTGCTGCGCGGCACGGGCGTCGCGACCGCCCCGGGGCTCGATTTCGACCCCGTCGAGGGCGGCCACTTCATCCGGCTGAGCTTCGCGGTCTCGACGCCCCAGATCGAGGAGGCGATCGCCCGTCTGATCCCTTGGTTCGCGGCGCGGACGGCGAAGGCCCTGGAGTAACTGTACGCAGCTCGTTGAGTGCGTCTGTGATAGGTGGAGGCCGGCGAACCCGACCGAGGTGCGCTGTCTTCTTGGCGTTGGAGCCCTTTGAACGGGACCGACGGGCAATCCGACCCACAACACTCTAGCGGCCCAGCGCCTCGAAACTGGCGATGATGAAGTCTGGGGTGACGTGTTCCGGCGCGTCGAAGTGCGCGAACAGCAGTCCCGCCGCCAGGACGTGGATCAGGCGTGCAAACTGTTCGGGCGGCATCGGCAGGGCCTCGGCCCCGAATGCATCAAGAAGGTGTTCGCCCAGCGCCCTCTGCGTCGCCTGGTCCTGCGCGGCGACCCGTTCGCGCATCTCTTCGTGGGTGTGCAGATAGACTCGGTAGGCTGCGGCATGGACGCCGCCACGGCGCCGCGCCAATGCGGCCTCGGCCACGGCCTCCCCGATGGCGCGTAGGTAAGCGGTCAAGGTTTCGCGCAGCGCGACCTCCGAGAGCAGAGGTCGCCACTGGTCCTGGGCCACCGCCATGAACAGGTCATCGCGGTTCTTGAAATTCCCGTAGATCGCGCCTCGAGACATGCCCGCGCGCCCGGCGACATCGTCGAGGGTCGTCCCTTCATAGCCCTTCTCACGGATGGTGGCGGAGGCTGCCTTGAGCAGCGCATGCCGCGTGCGTTCGCGCTTGTCGCCCTTCGGAACGCCGCGACGGGAATGGGGAGTATCCGGTTTCATAATATGCATCTTGCATTTAATGCGGTGCGTCTTTTATATTTCGAGTCCGCCGAAAGGAAAAGCGGCGGGGGGAAACTGACCATGAAGCGGACCACACTGCATCACCTTGCTGCGGCCCCGCTCGCGCTCGTCCTTGCCTGCGTCGCGGGCTGTGCTGACGCACAGACGTCGACCGTTGATCTGCGCGTGGCCACGACAGGCGGCCAAGTCGAGGGGAGGGCGGAGAGTGACGCCCGCGTCTTCCGCGGCCTTCCCTATGCGGCCCCGCCGGTCGGCAGCCTGCGATGGGCGCCGCCACAGCCGGCGCCCAGGTGGAATGGGTTGCGCGAGGCCCGGGCGTTCGGTCCCATCTGTCCGCAGCCCAAGGGCGGCGAAGGGGCGAAGAACCAGTCGGGCGCGGCCTATTCGCTGTTTGAAGGGCCGATGGCGGAGGGCGCCAGCGAAGACTGCCTGACCCTCAACGTCTGGGCTCCTCGTGCAGCGGCAAAGGCGCCGGTGATCATGTTCATCCACGCTGGCGTCGGCGCGGGCTCTCTACCCTACTACGACGGCTCAGCCTTCGCCCGCGATGGCGTCGTGATGGTGACGATCAACTACCGCCTCGTCACCTTGGGCAACTTCGCCCACCGGGCCTTGACCGCGGAGGCCGGCCCATACGAACCCCTCGGACGCTTTGGCATGATGGACCAGATCGCGGCGCTGCAGTGGATCAAGGCCAACATCGCCGCGTTCGGCGGGGACCCGGACAACGTCACCATAATGGGCCAGTCGGCCGGCGGCGCGGCTGTGCTGCAACTGCTGGCGACGCCAAGCGCGAAGGGGCTCTTCCACAAGGCCATCGTCGAGTCGGGCAACGGTTGGTGGTCGCCCATGAACCAGGCGCAAGACGAGGCCGTCGGCGCCCTGCTCGCTACTCGCGCGGGCCTGCCGGGCGCCGAGGCGACGGTGGAGCAGCTGCGGGCGCTCAAGGTCGACGCGATGCCCTGGTTCGGCGCATACAGCATCGACGGCCGCCTGCAGTTGGAAAATGCGACGGACGCCTTCGCCGCCGGACGGGTGCCTGACGTTCCGCTGATGATCGGCTGGAACAGCTTCGATGGGTCGTCCCTGCGCTACGCTCCGGCGTCCGTTGTCGCTACGGCTTCGCCCGCCGTCCGCGCTGCCTATGCAGGCGAGAAGTTCTCCGACGAAGATCTCGGCTACGCGATGTACACAGACAGCCATGTCGGCGCGCCGGCCCGATGGATCGCGGCCCGCAGCGCCTCAGGCGCGCCCAGCTATCTCTACCACTTCTCCTATGTGCTCCAGCGCGACCGCGGAAAAGTGCGCGGCGCCGCCCATGGCCGTGAATTGCCCCATGCCTTTGACTCCTGGGGCAAGATTCCCGGCGCCAAGTTCATTCTCAAGGACCAGGATCGCGCAGTGACGCACGTGATGCACGCGTGCTGGGTGGCCTTCGCCCGGACGGGCGTCCCCGCCTGCGAAGGTGCGCCGAAGTGGCCGCGCTATGACCCAAAGGACGACCGCCTCATGGAGTTCGGCGACACCCCGCAGGTCCGCCGGCATTTCCGCAAGGACCAACTCGACGCCCAGGACGCAGACATGGCCAACGTGCTGGCCGAACAGGCCCGTAGTATCGAGGAACTGCTGCGTTAGGTGGAAAGTGACGCCCCGTTCTCCACCGACCATGACCGTCCGGGGTGGGCGATTGAGCGCACGACTCGCAACATGACATCGACCAACAGTCGGCTGTCCGCCGCGTGGGCCCGGAATCGCCTTGCGCGGTGACAGCCGCGCGATCGGCTCCTCGTTTGGCTGACGTCGATAGGGCGCAATCCAAGGAGTGGAGTCCCACGAAATCGGACTCCTCCCAGTCTGTGAATCCTGGCTGCCGCGCCGATCTAGACGGCCTTTGACCGTTTCGGCATCAGGCCCAGGACCGCGCCGGCCACCAGATAGGCCACCAGCTGATAGCCCATGTTGATGATCACCAGGTTCGGAGCCAGGCCCATATAGATGTACTCGATCGCCATGGTGGTGAAGTTGAAGAAGAACCACACCGCCGCCGCCGCGCCGACCCCGGCCAGGGCGGTGATCCCCATGCGGCCGAACACCCAGGACAGGCCCAGGACCAGGATCAGGGTGTTCACCACCCCCAGGCTCTGCGCCACGACGAAATTGCTCATGTCCGGGTCGCGGCCGATGGAGTCGCGATAGGCGGCGCTCCAGGCCTCACCCAACATCGGGCCGTACCAAAGGAAGCCCAGAATCTCCAGTAGAACCACGGAGATGACCACGGCGATCCAGTTGATATTTTTGAACATTCTCATTCTCCCTTGCCTCGGCGCGGCTCTGTCGACCACGTCCCATACCGACGTTATGCTGCAGCTGTCTGAAGGGAAAGGCGAGGGGCTTGCGCGGGCGGCTTGGGGAAACCAGATGGGGCGCCTTATAAGCCGCGCTTCCCGACGCTCCTCATTTCGAGTTCCTGCCCATGTCCCGCATCCTCATCACCTCGGCCCTGCCCTATATCAACGGGGTCAAGCATCTGGGGAACCTGGCGGGCTCCATGCTGCCGGCCGATGTCTATGCGCGGTTCCAGCGGGCGCGAGGGCGCGAGACGCTCTACATCTGCGCCACCGATGAACATGGCACCCCGGCCGAGCTGGGCGCCGCGGCGCTCGGCCAGGACGTGCGGTCCTATTGCGACGACCAGCACCAGATCCAGCGCGACCTCTATGCAGGCTTCGGCATCAGCTTCGACCACTTCGGCCGTTCGTCCTCGGTCCAGAACCGCACCCTGACCCAGCGCTTCGCCCAGGGTCTGTGGGAGGCCGGCTTCATCGAGGGCCGGGTGACCAAGCAGGTCTATTCCAACGCCGACAAGCGCTTCCTGCCTGACCGCTATGTGGTGGGGACCTGCCCGCACTGCGGCTACAACGCCGCCCGGGGCGACCAGTGCGACAACTGCACCCGCCAGCTCGACCCGGTCGACCTGATCCATCCGCGCTCGTCGGTCTCCGGCTCGGAAGACATCGAGATCCGCGACAGTCTGCACCTGTTCCTCAAGCAGACCGCCTTTGACGGCAAGCTGCGCGACTGGATCACCGACAAGAAGGGCAAGTGGCCGGTGCTGGTCACCTCCACGGCCCTGAAGTGGCTCGACGAGGGGCTGCAGGATCGCGGCATCACCCGGGACCTGGAATGGGGCGTGCCGGTCAACGCCGCCGACTGGGGCCCCAATCCGGCGGGCGAGCGGCCCGACGTGGCGGGGCTGGCGGGCAAGGTCTTCTATGTCTGGTTCGATGCGCC
Organism: Phenylobacterium sp.; assembly: GCF_037968635.1. GTDB lineage: Bacteria > Pseudomonadota > Alphaproteobacteria > Caulobacterales > Caulobacteraceae > Phenylobacterium. The sequence goes on along the minus strand of NZ_JBBKVV010000134.1, from coordinate 12,573 downwards.
GATCGAGTACATCGCCGCGACCTGGGAATGGTCGGCGGCCAAGCCCGGCGCCGATCCGGCCAGCGAGACTGAGTACGAAAGCTGGTGGCGCGGCCCGGCGGCTGACGACGTCAGCTATGTGGAGTTCATGGGCAAGGACAACGTGCCGTTCCACACCGTGGGCTTCCCCTGCACCCTGTTCGGCTCCAACGAGACGAAGACCGCCGACGGCTCCTGGCGGCCCTCGTCCAATGCGCCCTGGAAGCTGGTGGACACCCTGAAGGGCTTCAACTGGCTGAACTATTACGGGGGCCGCTTCTCCACGACGCACCAGCGCGGGGTGTTTATCGACGCGGCCCTGGAGATCCTGCCCGCCGATTACTGGCGCTGGTGGATCGTGGCCAATGCGCCCGAGAGCAGCGACGCCATGTTCACCTGGGAACAGTTCCAGGCCCAGGTGAACGCCGACCTGGCCGACGTGCTGGGCAACTTCGTCAACCGCATCCTGAAGTTCACCGAGACCCGCTTCGAGGGCGTGGTGCCGGAGGGCGGCGAGCCCGGCCCGCTGGAGGACAAGCTCCATGCCGACGTCGCCGCCAAGCTGGCCGAATTGAACGAGCAGATGGAGGCCATCGACTTCCGCAAGGCCACCCAGGCCCTGCGGCAGCTCTGGGTGCTGGGCAACCAGTACCTCACCGAGGCCGCCCCCTGGACCGCCATCAAGACCGATCCGGCCCGCGCCGCCGTCGCCGTGCGCACCGGCCTGAACCTGGTGGCCATGTTCGCGAAAGTCTCCGAGCCCTTCATCCCCTTCGCCGCCGAGAAGATCGCCGGCGGGGTGGACGAGGCCTTCCCCGGCCAATGGCCGACGGGTGAGGGCGCGGCCGTGCTCGACATTCTGCCGGTCGGCCGCAAGGTCGCCGCGCCCGAGGTGCTGTTCAAGAAGATCGAGAACGACCAGGTCACCGCCTGGCTGGAACGCTTCGGCGGTCCCGAGCCGGTTGAGGCCGAGGCCTAGTTGTGCATCCTGCTGCTGACGGACGCTTGACGGTCAGTGAAGGCTGTCTAGCTTTCGCTTTAACCTGGGGAGCGAAGGCATATGGAACCGTCGGGCAGCACAATGATCATTCAATTCATACCGTCGATTATTCTCGGCATTCTCTACGCGATTGTTGTCTTCCTGGTGGCCCGCAAGCGTCGCATTAACCCCTGGGGTTGGACGATCGCGACGCTTATCCCGATCATCGGGCTTGTGGTTGCCGCAGTCTTCTTCTGCGTGACCCTGTTGTCCATTCTCGACCGCCTCAACGGGCTGGAGGGCATCTCAACGCCGAAGGTCAGCGTGTAGGGCTTCGTAGGTCTTCCGCGAACCACCGCATCCGATAGGCGTTCATCGCCGTCTCGCCCAGGCGGTCCAGCAGGCGGTAGTTGACGATGGCGCCGACCGGGGCGCCGATCACCGGGATCATCTGGGCCAGCTTCGCCAGGTCGATATAGTCGCGGTATTCCTGCTGGAAGCGCCGCCAGTCGAGGCCTTCCAGCCCGCCGTCCGCCATGGCCCGGGCGCTGTCCCAGTCGGCCAGCGCCTCATAGGCTTGCGGCCGGCGCGAGGCGCTGGAGAAGGCCAGGCTGAAGATTCGGAGGATGTAGAGCCGCTCGGCCAGGTCGTCGCCGGAGTGGCCGTAGACCGCCGCCAGATCAAACAGCAGCTTGATCTTCAGCCCGATCAGCACCGGGAAGTCCGCCGCCGCCAGCAGGAAGCCGCCGGCTCCGGCCACCCCACCCTCGGCCGCCGCGGTGGTGCGCCAGGCCATGATCTTGTCGCGGGCCTGGGCCTCTCGGGCCCGAAGGGTCGCGCGCTCCACAGGCGGCGGGGTGGTGAAGTCGGCGCCTGTCAGGATCGCCCGGGTCATCTGCTCCATGGCGCCGGTGATGACGCCGTGCACCTTCTCCGGGATCAGGTTGTTGATCGTGTCCTGCATATGCCGCGCGGCCTTGTCGAAGGGCCCGGGCGGCTTGAGCACGGCCTCGCGCCAGGCGGCCATCTCGGCCAAGGCCTGGGCGTCATAGGCGACGTCGGAAATCTCACTCATGGCGCCACCGCTGCGCGCACTTGGTCGAGGAACCAGTCGAGCCCGGCGTCCTCCCCGCCCGCGCGCCGCAGGGCGCTGACGGTGAACGTGTTGGGTTTGAAGGGCGGATCGAGAACCTGCAAACCCAGCTGGAGCGCCTGACGCTCGGCCAGCCGGCGAGGCACAGTGGCGATGGCGTCGCTGCCGGCCACCAGGACCAGGGCGGTCAACCAATGGGGCACCATGGCCACGGTCCGCTGGCGCCACTCGGCGATCCAGGCGCGGCTTTCTGCGGCTTCCTCCTGCGGCGCCTCGCTGCGCGAGAAGCTCAGCACGTGGCCGATGTTGCGATAGGTTTCGAAGTCGATCTCGCCCTGAATGGCGGGGTGACCGCGGCGCGCGACCACACAGTAGCGGTCCTCATACAAAAGTTCGTTGGTGAAGCCCGGTCGGGTCTGGCTGAAGCGTCCTATGGCCAGATCGAGTTGGCCCTGGCGCAAAGCGTCGGAGGCACGCTCCTCCGCCAGAAACGCCACTTCGAAGCCGGCGCCAGGCGTCGCGACCCGCAAGCGTTCGATCAGACGGGCGCCGATCAGGGCGGTGAAGAATTCCGGTGCGCTGATGCGGAACAAACGTTCGGTGTTGGCAGCGTCGAACCCGCCCGTCTGACCGAGCGACGCGGCCATCTCCAGCAGGGCGTCCACCTCCGGCCCTAACTGCAGGGCGCGGGCGGTTGGGTCGAAGCCGTGGGGTCGGCGGATGAACAGGGGATCGCTGAACAGGTCGCGCAGGCGGGTCAGGGCATGGCTCACCGCCGAGGGCGAAAGACCTAGGCGCGTCGCAACCTCAGAGGCCCGTCGCCGCAGCAGCAGTTCGCGGAAGACCAGCAGCAGGCCGCCGTCCAAACGACGAATGTGATTGATATCGAATTCACTCATCTACCAAATTCACTAACGTGGAATTCCGGCCAGCGCTAGAGCTTGTGTCGACCCGGCGCGAGGGCCGGACCTTCAATGAGTGAGGCAAGACGATGAAAAACCGGATGATTCCGGCGATGATCCCCTGTGCCCTGATGCTCGCGAGCGTCGCCGGCGCCGCCCAGGCTGGAAGCTGGGGGCGGATCTATCCCCAGGTCAGCGTTGTGAGCGACTACCGATATGACGGGGTCAGCAGCAGCGACGGTCATCCCGTCCTGCAGGGCGACCTCTACTGGTGGCGGCCAGACAACGCCTATGCCGGCCTGTTCGTCACCCAGGTGGATTTCAATGATCCCGGCAAGACCTCCTATGAGGTCGATGTCTATGCGGGGAAATATGTCCCGATGGGCAAGACGCGAGTCAAGCTGGAGGCCATGTACACCGCCTTCCCGGACAACAGGACCTGGGGGCCGACCTACGACTTCCTGACCCTGAAGGTCGGCGCCACCCGACGGTTCGACAAGCTGACCCTGGGGACGGACGCCAGCTGGACGCCTATGGCCTCCTACGGAGCGGGGGAGGCGGTGAGGGTTGCGGGGGAGGCGACCTACCGCCTGACGCCGGAGCTAACCGTCGGCGGCAAACTCACCCGTCGCTGGGTGCATAAGGGCTATGACCGCACGGCGTGGAACCTGGGCGCCACCACCACCTACAGGAACCTGACCTTCGACCTGCGCTACTACGACACCGACCTCAGCCTGAAGGAATGCCGCTATCAGGACTGGTGCTCGCACGCGGTGGTGGCCAAGGTCACCGCGCGCCTGCGGCCGCTGCATCGGCGGGGGGATTAGGGCCATACCACGCCCTAAAAAACTTGCCATGACCCCCGGAAAGGCCTCGCCTCCCTTTCTAACCCTCGCCATAAAGTCCGATTTCAACGGCGCGTTGACGCCGGTCATTCGTTTCGCGAGGAATCCCCATTGCGCAATCTGTTCAGCGTTGAAGGCAAGGTCGTTCTGGTCACCGGCGGCAGCCGAGGCATCGGCGAGATGATCGCCCGCGGCTACGTCGAGAACGGCGCGAAGGTCTATATCTCGTCGCGCAAGGCCGAGGTCTGCGACCGGGTGGCCGAGGAGCTGTCGGAGTTTGGGACCTGCGTCTCCCTGCCGTTCGACCTGGGGGGCATGGCCGGTATCGAGGGCCTGGCCGCCGCCATCGCCGAGCGTGAGGAAAAGCTCCACGTCCTGGTCAACAACGCCGGCGCCACCTGGGGCGCCCCCATCGACGAGTTCCCGGAGAGCGGGTGGGACAAGGTGGTGGACCTCAACACCAAGTCGGTCTTCTTCCTGACCCAGAAGCTGCTGCCGCAACTGCGCGCCGCCGCCACCCACGACGACCCGGCCCGGGTGATCAACATCGCCTCTGTGAACGGCATTGAGCCCCCCGGCCTGGAGACCTATTCCTACTCCACGTCGAAAGCTGGCTGCATCATGCTGACCCGCCACCTGGCCAAGCGCTTGGCGCCCGAGCATATCTGCGTCAACGCCATCGCGCCCGGTCCCTTCCCCAGCCACATGATGGCCGCGACCCTGGCCCGCGCCGGCGACGCCATCGCCAAGGGCAACCCACGCGGCCGCATTGGCACCCCGGAAGACATCGCCGGCGTGGCGATCTTCCTCTCCTCGCGGGCCTCGGCCTACACCACCGGCACGACCGTGCCCTGCGACGGCGGATCGGCGGAATTCTGAGCTAGGCCGCCGGCCGCATCGGCCCTATCAGGGTCGGCATGGCGGGCGGTTGGCTGATCGGCGTGATGGTGCAGGCTCCGGAGGAGAAGGCCTTCCTGCGCCACTACTTCGCCGTCGGCTTCGAGGATCGCGCCAAGGCTGAATGGATCGGCGTCGACCATGCCCTGAAGGCCGGGATCGTCGCCTCCAGCCCAGTGGACGGACTAGAACCCGTCCAGGCCATCAGCCAGGTTCCCGCGACGATGATGAAGACCCTGGGCCTCGCCGACGGTCAGGTCCGGGCCCTGGGCTGGCAATATCCTCGCCGCTGGATCATTCCCCACCTGACGGTCTAGCCAGGATGGCCCGGGCCGCCGCGACGCCCGTGGCGAAGCAGGCCTGCAGCAGGTAGCCGCCGGTGGGCGCCTCCCAGTCCATCATCTCGCCGGCCACGTAGACGTTTGCGCGCGCCTTCAGCATCAGGTGATCGTCCACCGCGTCAAGCTTCACGCCCCCGGCGGTTGAGATGGCGCGGGCAAGGCCCTGTAATCCCGTGAGTTTCAGTGGCGCACGCTTGATGGTGGCGGCCAAGTCGGCGGGCAAGCCGACGCCATGGGCTTCCCGCAAGAGGTTGATTTCCAGGGGGGAGAGATTGGCGGCCTTGCGCAGGTAGGTGGCCATCGACTGTCCGGCGTGCGGGCGGTCGAGGCGCGCGGCGAGTTGCGCGACCGACAGGTCGGGCCGCAGGTCGATCTCGACTGTGGTGGACCCCTCCGCGGCGATTGCCCCGCGTAGATCGGAGGACAGGGCGTAGATGGCGCCGCCCTCGATGCCGTAGTCCGCCACCACCGCCTCGCCGCGAACCGTGCGACGGCCATGGGTGACGGCGATGGCCTTCAGGGGCTGGCCCGCGAACCGCTCGCGGAAGACCGGGCTCCAGTCCACCGTGAAGCCACCATTGGCGGGCTCGAAGGCCGCCAGAGCCACGTCCTGGTCGGCGAGGATAGGCGCCCAGGCGCCGTCGGAGCCCAGCTTGCCCCAACTCGCGCCGCCCAGCGCCAGGATAGTGGCCGACGGGCGGGTGGTCTCGCCGTTCGCGAAGGCAAGCGCGCCGTCGTCGCTCCAGCCTGTCCAGGTCATTCGGGTCCTGAAGGTGACGCCCTGGGCGTCCAGGCGCGCCAGCCAGGCGCGCAGCAGGGGGGAGGCCTTCAGACTTTTCGGAAACACGCGGCCGCTGGAGCCCACGAAGGTCGGCTGGCCCAGGCCCTGCGCCCAGGCGATCAGGTCGGCGGGGGTGAAGGCCTCCAGCGGCGGCTTTAGCGCCTTGCCCGCCGCGCCATAGCGGCCCAGGAACGGCCGGAGATCTTCGGAGTGGGTGAGGTTCAGGCCGCCGCGACCGGCCATCAGGAACTTGCGTCCCAGACTTGGCATACGCTCATAGACGGTCACGGTCCGTCCCGCCGCGCTCAGCACTTCAGCGGCCATCAGGCCCGCGGGGCCGCCGCCGACCACTGCAATCGTCTCGTCCATGCCCGGGGGTTTAGCCGAGCCCGCCGCTCTCGTCCGCAAACTGTCGCCTGGGTCGCGGCGAATGTGCGATGATGGGAGTCTAACGCAGGGGCTCCTTCATGAAACCGCCGTCCAAGGACAACCCCCGCACCTATGCGCCGCCGACCCCGAAGGTGGCCCGGATGAAGCCCGGCAGGGTGCTGACCGCTGCGGAGAAAGCGGCGTTCCTGGCCTCGCGGCCCGATCTGAAGACGTAGGGAAGAACCGCAGGAAAACCCCCGGGGGACATAGGTCGGGGATTTTCCTGCTTGGCGACTGGACTGTTGGGACTCGTCGCAAGACTCATAACGTCAACAGCGAAGGTTCGTTCCGACCCGCGGGGGCCAGATGAACAGCCGGCGCCGAGCGGTGTTCAGGTCGGGTTCAAGCGCGCCCCGCCAATGTGCAAATCAAGGCCGGACGTCATTTCCCGTCCCTCAACGCGACGCCCGGTCCCGCGGCGCGCCAGGCTCCCTCCCGGGCTTGGCGCGCCGTCCTGCTTCAGAAGTGCAGGGTGGGGAAAGCCGCCTTGCCCTCCAGGCAATCCCAGAGGAACGCCGCGAGACCCAGGTCGCCGGTCCAAAGCGTGTAGCGGCGCTGCCCCGTGTCCGCAAAGTCCGCGCCGCTCTGACCTATGGCGTGCATGGCGAAGGCCCGCGCCCGATCCAGCCAGAGCTGGTCGCCCGTGCGGGCGAAGAGCTTGAGGAAGGCGTAGCCGTTCCCCGCCGTGCCGTGACAGACCCCGGCGCCCTTGAGCAGCGGCCCTGCCGCCCAGGTCAGTTCGCCGCCACCGAGCAGCAGTTCGTCCACGGGTTGGTCGAGGGCGGCGAGGCCCACGATCATCCCAGGCGCCCCATGACAGAGCTGGACGGGTGCGATCCGGCCGGGCCGCGCGGGCCCGATGCCGGCTGTCCAGGTGATCCCCGCCTCACCACGCGTCGCGCTGGCCGCCAGTGTCTGGGCCAGCCGGGGGGACCACCTCGCCCAGTCTGCGGAAGGCAGGAGGTCACGACCCTGGATCAGAACGAAGGCGACTCCGGCAAACCCATGAACGAGGCCGAAGTGCTGCCGCTGCGCCCCGTAGAGATCCTGGGTCCATATCTGCGCGGAGATTTCAGGCTGGAAGAGGAAGGCGCGCTCCAGAGCCGCCGCGCCGGCGCGGAAAAGATCGCCCCACCGAGCCTCGCCGGTCATCCGATGCATGGCCAGAGCCGCCAGCATCGTGCCGGGGGACCCCCACATGAGTTCCAACGTGGGGTCCTCATTGTTGGCCGCTATGACCTCGGCGAGGGTGTCGGCAAGGGCCGGGGACGGTGCAAGGCGCAATTCCGCCAGCAACAACCCGGCGTCGGCGATCAGATAGGACCGCGGCTGTCGTCCGGTGGCCACAAGGTAGGCGTGGGCCCGCTCGCGCATTGGCGCCAGGTGATCGCAGAGTGATGGGCCCGCCGCCACGGCCCCCTCCCGCGCCAGGTGGTCCAGCGCCCAGATCACGCCAGCGGCGCCCATGTAGAGGTCCGCGCGAGACGGCGAGCCTGTCTCGCCGTCCTTGGGATGGACAGGCCACATGCCCCGGGCGTTCACGGCGTCAAAGCTGTCGGCGACGATCGTTTCGATCGCCGCTCGGGCAGCGTCCACATCCCAGGGGATCGTCCTCAGGGTCTCGTGCCGTCCGGGCGGATAGAGGTCGGTCATGCGCGAGGTCCGAGGCGGCGCCGAAGTCCGCCTACCGTAAACCACCCTCGCGACGCATCAAGAACGAAAAGGGAACCTACTGTGCGGAGGTCAGTGCTTCCCGGGCTTGATGTCCAGAAGGTCTGGCATGATGGCGTTGTAGGCCGGAGTCTGGTCCAGGCGCTGGATGGCGTCGCGGTGACCTTCCCACATCATGTGCAGGGCCACGTAGAGCACGATCACCAGGCCGACATAGCCAATCCAGCGATAGCGTTGCAGCAGGTTGGCGATCCAGCTGGCGGCGATTCCCATCAGGGCGACCGAGAAGATCAGGCCGAACACCAGCACCGAGGGGTGTTCCCGCGCCGCGCCGGCCACGGCCAGGACATTGTCCAGGCTCATGGAGAGGTCGGCGATCAGGATCTGCAGGAAGGCGGCCTTGAAGGTCTTGGCTTCCCGGACCGGGGGATTGTCGGAGAGCGCTTCGGCCTGGGCGTGGGTGGCCTGTTCGCGCATCTCGCGCCACATCTTCCAGCAGACCCACAACAGCAGAATGCCGCCAGCGAACAGCAGGCCGATGATCCCCAGCAACTGGGTCGTGATCAGGGCGAAGCCGATCCGCATCACGACCGCTGCGGCCAGGCCCCATAGGATCACCTTGCGGCGTTGCTCGGCTGGCAGGCCTCCGGCGGCCAGGCCCACGGCCACGGCGTTGTCGCCGGCCAGGACGAGGTCGATCATCATCACCTGGAGGAAGGCCGAGCCGGCCGCCAGGAATTCGGGGGTGAACATGGATTCCATGGCTAGTTCCGTCCGGCTTGAATGGCCGCGAGGTCGTCGGGCGTGATGGCGAGGGGGGCGGGTAGGGCGGCGTTATAGGCGCCGACTCGTCCCAGGTCGACGACCACGCTGCGGTGGCCTTCCCAGATCATGTGCAGGGCCACGTAGAAGACGATGCCCAGGCCCAGGTAGCCTAGCCAGCGGAACCGATGCAGCAGCTGGGCGATCCAGGTGGCGGCGACACCCATCAGCGTGATGGAGATCAACAGGCCCACAACCAGCACCCGTGGATGTTGGCGAGCCGCCCCAGCCACAGCCAGCACGTTGTCCAGGCTCATGGTCAGGTCGGCGATGAGGATTTGCAGAAGGGCGGCGCCCAGGGTCTTGGCCTTGGCCGCGTGCTTGGGGTGGGCGCCGATGGCCACGCCGGTGGCGGCGCCCAGGGCGAGTTCGCCGTCGGCGAAGGATTCGCGGCCCTGCTCGGCCAGTTCGCGCCACATCTTCCAGCAGACCCAAAGCAGCAGCAGGCCGCCGGCCAGCAGCAGCCCCACCACATTCAGCAATTGGACGGTGATCAGGGCGAAGGCGATCAGCATCACCACCGCGCCGGCGAGGCCCAGGATGATGGCCTTGCGCCGCTGCGTCTCGGGCAGGCCGGACGCCGCAAGCCCGACCGCGACGGCATTATCGCCGGCCAGGGCCAGATCGATCATGACGACCTGCGTCAGGGCGGCGAGCGCGCCGGCGGCGGGCAGGTGCGGAACGGCGAGAACCATGGCCCCTCAATGCCGCGCCAAGCCGCGCAGGGCAAGACGGGCGTCTCCCTCCCCGTACGGGGGAGGGAGGTCGATGCTAGTGGGCGTGCTCAGGCTCTTTGTGGTGGTCGTCATGGGCGGCATGCCCATGGTCGTCGCCATGGTCATTGTGGGTGACCGCGTGGCTCTCGGCATGGTCACCGTGCGCGGCGTGACCATGATCGTCGTGCGCCGCGGCGTGGCCGTGGTCGTCGTGCGCTGCGTGGTCGTCATGAGCGCCGTGCGAGTCATGAGCGTCGTGGCTGTCGCCGTGGCCTTCGTCATGGTGGTGTGAGGCGATGGCGCCGCCCACCGCCGCGCCGGCCGCCGCGGCGGCCAGGGGCGCGGCGACGCCGTGGTGCTGGTCCTCGGGTTCCGGGTGCGAGGTCGCACCGTAGTCGGTCATGGTGCGGAACTTGCGACGGCGCTCGGCGCGACGGCGGCTTGCGCTGGCGCCGCGGGCGAGTGCGATCAGCAGAGCCAGCGCGGCGAGAACCAAGGCCCCAGCCACCACCTTGTTGGAGGGCACACGGCCAACGCCGGGAACCGCAACGTCTTTCATTCCGGGAATGCTCAACTTGCTGAGCAGGCCTTGGAAGCTGAAGCCCTTCTTCTTGGCCGGAGCGTCCGGCATCACGGCGGCGAGCGCCTGTTCGATGCTGGCCAGCGAGAAGGTCATCGGAGGCTTCACACCGGTGAGGCCGGCGCCGACATCGGCCTTCAGGGGCCCACGCTCGCCCGTGCCAGGCTTGACCTGCCAGTTGAAGGCGGCGGCCTCGCCGGTCTTCAGCTTGGCGGTCTGTGGACCGTTGGGGGTGATTTCATAGCCGGTCCCCGACAGGGTCGCGGTGACCTCGGCCTTCTTGGCGGCCTTGGTGAGGCCAAGCTTGGCGGCTTCACGCTGGAGGGTGGCCAGGAGAGATTGAGGCAGGCTCAGGCTGACCTCGCCGGCTTGGCCCTTGGTGACGGCGTCGGGCACGGTGAGCTTGGAGCCCGAAGCAACCTCGCTGCCGACCGCAGCCTGCAGTTTGGCGAGCTTGGGATCGGCGGGAATCGGCAGACCGGTGGCGGGGAAGCTCGGCTGGGGCGCCGCGGCTAGAGCCGGAGCCGGAGCCGGCTTGGGCGCTGGCGCCGGCTTGGCCTGTTCCACGACCTTGGGCGCGGCTGCAATCACCGGCCTGGCGACAGGGGCGGCCGGCTTGGCGGCGACAACCACTGGCTTGGCGGCGGGCTTGGCCGGAGCATATAGGGCTTGCGTGGCCGGGCGGCGGGCGCGCGGGGCGGCCGAGACATGAGCGCGCGGCGCATAGCGGTTGCCATAGACCAGCCGGCGTTCACGGGCCGACATATCCTCAGGGTTCGGCACCGGCCGCATGGCGGTGACCAGCATGCCATCGGCGCGGCGGTAGGTGACGAGGCGATTCACATGGCGCGACGGCGCCCCATAGGCGGGGGATTGAGCCGTCTGTCGGCCACCGGGGCCGCCAGCCAGACCTGTGTCGTCGTATTGCGCGCCGGGGGCGCCGCCCATCAGTTCCGGCGGCGGGGCTTGCGTATAGGCGTCCGGTGGCGGGGCCACCTCATGGGAACTGGGTCCGCTGCACGCGGCGAGCGCCAGAAGCCCCGCCGTGGCCACACCACGCAACATCCACTTGGTAATCGTAATCGCCATTGGGGCCCCCATCCCATGCCGAGATCAGAACCGTACACTGGTCCTAAACCTTAACAGTCACGCAACAAATCACGCTCTGGGGAAGAAAGCAAAAGCCTGAATCGTGTAACGGGTATCCGATTCTCCTCACGCGCGAGTGCGACTTGCCTCGTAGAGCGCCACCGCGGCGGCGGCGGAGACGTTCAAACTCTCAAACCCGCCCGGCATCGCGATCTTGCCCAACGCATCACAATGTTCGGCGACCAGCCGGCGCAGGCCGTCGCCCTCGGAGCCGAGCACGAGCACGGTAGGGGCGCCGTCGAGAGCCTGCTCCAGGGTATGAGGGGCTGAACCGTCCAGACCCACCGCCCGCCAGCCGAGGTCGGCGAGGGTTTCCAGCGCCCGCGACAGGTTCACCACGTGGGAGGTGGGAATCTGGTCCACGGCGCCGGCGGCGGCCTTTGCCAGCGCGCCGGTCAGCTTGGGCGCATGACGATCCTGCAGGATCACGCCGCTGGCCCCGAAGGCCGCCGCAGAACGCAGGATGGCGCCGACGTTCTGAGGATCGGTCACCTGGTCCAGCATCAGGATGACCGCGCCGCGCTTGGCGTCGAATTCCTGCAGAGCCACTGAATCAAGCAGGGCGATCTGCAGGGCCAGACCTTGATGGACCGCCCCGCTGGGCAGGTTGTGGCTGATGACGCCGTTCTCGACGATCTCCAGGGCCGGGTTTTTGCCGAATCGGCCGGTCAGCTCCTTGGCGCGGTCCGGGGTGGCCAGTAGCCGATCGGCCGGTTCGCGGGCCGGATTGGCCAGGGCGGCGCTCACCGCGTGCCACCCCCACAGCCAGTCATCGGACACGGCTTCTCGCCGTCCGGCCCCTCTGCCGCGGGCCCCGTTTTTAGAACCCTTCCAGGGCGCGTTGCGTTCGCTGTGTGACGACACTATAAGGCGCTCTCCAAATCGGGGACCGGACAGGTTTTCCGCTGCTCGCGCCCGGCTTTAACACCGGTCGCACCGATCAGCGGTAGGTTTTGTTCGGCCTTCGGTGAGGCTCCGAGCGCGCTGGGGGAATGTCCCGAGTGGCAAAGGGGGGGGACTGTAAATCCCCTGGCGTACGCCTTCGTAGGTTCGAGTCCTACTTCCCCCACCACGCGCCGGAGCGAAGCTCTATAATGGAGGCTCGTTCACGAGCACCCACCTCGGCGGGTATAGCACAATGGTAGTGCAGCAGCCTTCCAAGCTGAATACGCGGGTTCGATTCCCGCTACCCGCTCCATCTCTCAAACGTCCGTAGGATCCCATGGCCAAGGAAAAGTTCGAACGCAATAAGCCGCACTGCAACATCGGCACGATTGGTCACGTTGACCATGGCAAGACGACGCTGACGGCTGCGATCACGATGACGCTGGCGAAGGCTGGTGGTGCGAA
>NZ_JBBKVV010000133.1:0-21261 GCF_037968635.1 Phenylobacterium sp. | reverse complement strand
CGGCGCCGTGGTCGAAGGCGGGGGAAGGAGATGGCCTCATCGAAACTCTGTCACTGGGAACGCCAAAACGTGGAGTTGCGGGTGACTCGGTGACCAGGACCTTAATCAGCTTGGCCATGATGAGATCGTTGCGCTGGCATTGCGGCGAGGCTTTGAACAGTGGCAACTGAGGTCATGCCGTAGCTGGGAGGCGTCGTTGCAGTTCGAGTTCGAGACCCCGAGCATGACGGCGGAAATCCTCGCGGCCCAAACGCCCGAGGCGCTAGACCCCATTCTCGCCAGGCTCACACAATCCACGGCGCCCCTTGGCGCGCCGGACGTGCGCGGCCACAAGTTGTTCGTCAAAGGCCTGGACGGCACGATCCCCCACATCGCCCGGACCCTGCGGCTCGCGGATTGTGAGGGCGAAAAGAGCAACGACAATGTCTGCGTCATCGCCACCCAGCTCTATGGGGTCGGTGGGCACAGCAAGGTCGTGGCCGACATCACCCGCCTGATCGGCGGCGACAAGGTCAGTCTGATCCTGACCGACCTCTATGGAAACATCCCCTACCGCCGACTTATCGGAGAGGATCTGGCGGCGCGAGGTTATCATTGCCGGGCGCTGCTGGCCCTGAAAGCGCCCAACGTCCTGGACCGGACCGTGGAACTGTACCGTCTGCTCTGCGCGGTCAAACCCACGCGAATCTTTCTGCTGCACCACCACATGGACGTCTGCGCGGTGGCGGCCACCTATCCGTTCCGCGACGTGACGGAGTTCGTCCACCACGCTGACCACCTGCCATCCCTGGGGGCGACGGTCGACTACTCGGCGCACGTGGACCTGACCTATACCTGCCACCCGATCTGTGCGGCGGCCGGCTTGAATCCTACCTATTCGGGTATGACCCTTCCGGATGTCTCCATCGTCCAGGGTGTCAGTAAGGCTGAGGGCCCCATGGTGTTCGGCACCTGCGGCAATATTGGGAAATACCGGCGAGAGGGGCGCGCAAGCCGCTACCGTTGGGTGGACTGGGTGATCCCCGCCCTGAGCACACCGAACTCAAGGTTCATCCACATCGGCCCCACCGACGCCGCGTTCGAACAGGAAGTTCGGCAGGGCTTGGCCGACGCCGGGCTTGATCCCCAACGCTACGTTTTCACGGGGGCGACCCCCAATCTGCAGGCGGCGCTGATCAGCCACCAGGTGGATGTCTATGTCTCGAGCTACCCGGAGGGCGGCGGCCGCGCCACGCTCGAGGCCATGGCCGCCGGTGTGCCAGCCGTAGCTCCCAGCGAGGCCGAGATGGGGCCGCTGGTCCAATATTCCTCACCGCTGTCGGGCTGGACCCTGGTCTATGACCCGGCCGAACTGCCGGCCGCGATCGCGGACGCAGCCGACCGCCGCGACGCGATGCGCAGCGCGCCCTACCGCGCCACTGTGCAGGCCGAGCTTGAGCGTTTCGAGCACTATGTCGCTGGCCGAGCGCTCGGCCCGACGCCCATAGTCCAAGCCTAGGTCGGGGGGCGCCGCCTGGCCACCACGCCGATATTGGCGAGCAGGTGCGGCGGCAACTGGTCTGAAATGCCCGTCAGTGCGCGCAAGAGGTCGGGCGACCAATCGCGCATCATGCTGTTGGGCACGATCTTCACGAAATAGCCGAAGCGTTCCTCGATCTCGAGACCGCAGGCCTCGAAGTCGCTGGCGAACTGGTCGAGATTGTAGACCCGTTGATGCCCCACGGCGTGGTCGCGGGGGGAGAGGTCGTCAGGCTTGGATTGCAGCCCGATCATCACCGCCAACTGGCGATGCAACGACTGAGCGTTGGGAACCACGCCGACGATCCGGCCTTCCGGCGTCAGGCACGAGGCCATGGCGGCGATGGCGGCGCGAGGTTCATCGACATGCTCCAGCACGTGAAGCGCCAAGGCCGCGTCATAGGGCTGGGCGGGCTTGAACTCTTCGAACAGGGAGTGATGGACGACGACCTTGTCGCCGAATCTCGCACGGGCGGCTTCGCAGAGCTTTTCGGATCCTTCGACGATCTCGACGCTATAGCCGCGCTCTACCAGAGGGGCGGTTATGGTGCCTTCGCCGTAGCCGAACTCCAGGATGCGGTCCCGCGGCGACAGCTTGGCCAGGATGGACGGCAGGTTCTGGGTGTGGATGACGTTCTCGATAAAATTCTCGCCGGTGGTGTCCTCCAGGTAGATGGACTCGGCAAACTTCTCGAGGGCGTGATCGGACGGCATGTTCAGGTTCCGTGACGGGGTCCGGCACAGTGATATTAGAACCGAGCTGTTGACGCCACGACCATCCCGACCCACTCGTCAGCCATGGGACAGGACCGATCCATGAACGCCGCTGCGCCGCCAGCGCAGACCGTACTGGTGGGGGAGTTCGTCACACTGCGTCCTTTGACCGTGGCCGACGCGGAGATGACTCATCGCTGGCGTCATGACGACCGCGCACGCCATTTGAACCGGGCGGCGCCAACAGTGGCCGACCAGGCCAATTGGATCGCGGCTCGGCCGCCTGCCGAATACAACTTCATCATTGAGCTGAAGACGGGTGAGCCGGTGGGCATGGTCGCCCTGCTGGAGATCGACCACGCCAACCGTCGCGCCGAGGCCGGACGGTTCCTGATCGGCGAGGCGCAGGCCGCGCGGGGGGTTCCAGCGGCTGTCGAGGCGATGAAGCTGATCTATGAGTTGGCCTTCGACACCCTGAATCTGGAGCGAATCCACGGTTTGATCGGGGCGGACAATCACCTCATGCTGAAGTGGCAGACCTTCCTGGGCATGAAGGAAGAGGGGCGCTTGCGCCGCCACTACTTCAAGGATGAGGTCTTCACCGATGCGGTGGCGCTTGGGCTGTTGGCTTCGGAGTACCACGCGGTCGCCCGCCCAAGGATGATGGCGCTTGTCGCCGCCGGCCGCGCAGCGGGTGGCGCACGGTAGGAATTGGAGAGTTTGAATGGCTGGTGAGGATCAGGTCCTGGCGATCGTGTTGCGCGCCCTGGAGAACCTGAATGCGGAATTGGAGGACGGTCAGCAAGTTCCTGTCATGTCCACAACCCCCCTGTTTGGCGCCGACGCCGAACTAGATTCCCTGGCCCTGGTCTCGGTGATCGTTGACGTCGAGGCTGGGCTCGCCGAGGTGTTCGGCCGGCCGTTCGGCCTGATGGATGACCAGGCGATGGAACGCGAGATTTCGCCCTTCACCAGCGTTCAGACCTTGGTGGATTACATCGGCGAGTTGCTCGCCCAAGCGGCCTAACGCAGGATCCGCCTCGTGACCCGGACCGGCTTCGAGCTCGTGGCGCAAGACCACCCCCGGCTGGCGCGGATGCGCACGATTTTCGCCGAGCAGTATCGATTTTCCCGCGACATCGTGGATCGCGCCATTGCGGCCTTCGGCGGGTCGTGGGCCGATGAGGCGGAGGAAACTCTGCGGGTCCTGTTCTCCGACGACGAGGGGCTGAACGCCGCCATTAGGGGTTACAGCGTCTTCGCCCTCGACTCCATGCGTCGTCAGGCCCGCTTCGAGAAGACATTAGCCTATCCGTCCAAGACCTATGCCGAGGCGGCCAGCGAGGTCTATTTCAACGATGCCCACATGATGGGGGTCTACCTGCCGGGCCTCCTGCTGTCGCACTTCCTGTGGCCGCACCATTACAGGCAGCTGGAGTTCTTCGACGCGGCCTTCGTCCGTCCGATGAAGGCCGCCGGCGGCGCCCGGTTCGTAGAGGTCGGAGTGGGCACCGGCCTCTATTCCCGTCGTCTGCTTCAGGCCCTCCCGGCGGCGACCGGATACGGGCTCGACATCAGTCCGTCATCACAGGAGTACGCCAACCGGCATGTGGCCGCCTTCGGCCTGCAGGACCGCTATCAGGTCCACCTTCGCGACGTGGCCGAGGAGGCCGACGCCAGCGCGCCTTGGTTGCTCTGCGTGGAGGTGCTGGAGCATCTGGAAGATCCGGTCGCCTTCCTGAAGTTGCTGCGCCGGACCCTCGCCCCCGGGGGCCGGGCCTTTATCACCGCGGCCCTGGACGCGGCCAACGCTGACCACATCTACCTCTACCGAACCTCAGAGGAGGTGCAGGTTCATCTGCAGGCCGCGGGCTTCGCTCTTGAGCAGGCTTTCCTGGGCGCGGCCTACAAGCCCGCACAGGCCGGCGCGCCCGTTCCGCTTGCGGCGGCATTTGTCGTCATCTAGGGCTGACCGGTGACCGACGCCCCGCAACACCCGCAAAGTCCCGCCCTCTACGCCGGCAAGGTGGTCCTCGTCACGGGCGCTTCGCGCGGCGTGGGCCTGACGATCGCCCGCCATTTCCTGGACCAGGGCGCGACAGTTATCGGCCTGGCGCGGGGCCTAGCCGGGCTGGACGACAAGGCCTATAGCCACCTGCAGGTGGATGTGGGGGATGCGACCGCCGTTCAACAGGCCTTCCTGGCTATCGGCAAGCTGAGCCCGCATCTGGACATCGTCATCAACAACGCCGCCGTCCTGACCTCGCAGTATGCGCTGATCATGTCGCCCACCGCGGCCCAGGCGATGCTCAACACCAACCTGCTCGGGCCCTTCATGGTGTCGCGGGAGGCCGCCAAGCTGATGCGCAAGCGCAAGTGGGGGCGGATCATCAACATCAGCTCCATGGCCGTCAGCCTGGAGCCAATGGGCGACAGTATCTATGCCGCCAGCAAGGCCGGGCTGAGCACCCTGGCCAACGTCATGGCCAAGGAATTCGCGGCGCTGAACGTCACCTGCAACACCCTGGCGATCACCGCCGTGGAAACCGAGATGCTCGGCCAGCTTCCCCGCGACAAGGTCGAAGCGGTGGTGGCTCGCCTGCCGATCCCGCGCCTGGCGACCGATGACGACATCCTCAACGTCATCGATTTCTTCGCCTCAGAACGCAGCGCCTACGTCACGGCGCAGACGGTCTTTCTGGGTGGGGTGAACTGATGGCTGGGCCCGCCGCACGGCCGGGGGTCACCATCGCCGGAGTCGGTCATCATCTGCCGACCTATTTCGAGGACAACGAGACCCTGTGCCGGACCTTGCCGGTCACGCCTGATTGGATCCTGGAGAAGACCGGGATCAAGCGACGCGGGATCGCGGCCCCCGACGATACGGCGTCGGACTACGCGCTGAAGGCGGCCCGCGCGGCCATTGAGATGGCGGGCGTCGAGGCGGGCGAGATCGATCTGATCATCGCCGCCACCTTCTCCGCCGACTACCTGTTCCCGCCGCTGTCGGCCAAGGTGCAGCGGGACCTGAAGGCCGCCTCGGCCCAAGTTTTCGACCTGCAGGCCAACTGCACCGGCTTCGTCGCGGGCCTGACCACCGCGGCCGACCGGATGATGCTGGATGAAAGCGTCAGGCACGCCCTGGTGATCGGGGTGGACTTCTGTTCGCGCTATATCGACCGCACCGACGAGAATACCGCCATCTACCTGGCTGACGGCGCCGGCGCGGCCGTACTGAGTCGCACGACGCCGGACAAGGGAATCCTCGCCTCAAGCTTCTTCACGGACAGTTCAAGCTACGAGGCCGTGCGCCTGAGGGGCGGGGGGTCAAGTTTCCCCAACACCGGCCGGGCCTTCGATCCCGCCGTGGACCTGATGGAAATGAACGGACTGGCGACCTGGAAACAGGCCATCACCCATCTGCCCAGCGTCATTCGCAAGGCGTGCGCCAAGGCGTCGGTTGAGGTGAAGGCGGTCGACTTCCTGGTCTTCCACCAGGCCAACTTCAATCTGATCCACTACATCGTCCGGAAGATGGGCTTTGATCTGACCAAGACCTATACGAACGTGCAGGAGATCGGGAACACCGGGGCGGCGTCCATCGCAATCGCGCTCAGCGAAGCGGTGCGAAAGGGCCTGATGAAGTCGGGTGACCTGGTGGTCCTTGCCGCGGTGGGCGCGGGCTTCAACTTCGGGGCCAGCGTCTGGCGCTGGGATATGCCCAGGGGGGGGCGCTAGCCATGTTCTCCGATTTCGCGGCCATCAAGGTCGGCGACACCCGCGCCTTGACCCGCACCATAACCGAGGCCGACGTCCGCCGGTTCGTGGAGATGACCGGCGACGACAATCCGCTGCACGTTGATCGCGCCTATGCGGAGACCACGGCTTTCAAGGACGTGGTTGTCCACGGCATGCTGGGCGCCTCCTTCATCTCCACGGTGATCGGCACGCAACTCCCTGGTCCGGGCGCTTTGTGGGTGGCCCAGAGCCTGGAATTCCTGGCGCCCGTGCGGCTCGGGGACACCCTCACCGTAACCTGCGCCGTCACCAGGAAGCACGAGCGTGACCGGCTGCTCGAACTGTCGACCACAATCGTCAATCAGTCGGGCCAAAGCGTCCTGACGGGCCAGGGCAAGGTCAAGGTGCTGGCGCCGAAGCCTACGGCGGAGATGGCCGTGGCGCTGGATCGGCCGCGGGTCGCGCTGGTCACCGGCGGGGCGGGCGGCATCGGCAGGGCCATCTGCCTGCGCCTGGCGCGCGAAGGATTTCATGTCGTGGTCAATTACCGTTCGCGGCCTGAGCGCGCGCAGACGGTTGTGAGCGAGATCGCCGCCCTCGAGGGCTCGGTGCGCGCGATCGCCGTGGCGGCCGACATCTCGACCGTGGAAGGGGTCAAGGCGCTGACGGCGGCGACGCTGAGCGCCTTCGGCGGGGTCGATGTCCTGGTCAACAACGCCTCACCGGGCATCGGCGCCAAGGCTCTCGCGGCCACCGACTGGGCCGACATCCAGACGCATCTGGATGTCCAGGTGAAAGGCGCGTTCCTGCTGGCCAAGGCGCTCGCACCGGCCATGGCGGAGCGCCGCTGGGGCCGGATTGTCAACATCACCTCGCTTGCCGCCGAAGGCCCGCCGACCGTGACCTGGACCGGCTACGCCATGGCCAAGTCGGCGTTGGCGACAATGTCCCGCTACCTTGCCGCCGAGTTGGGGCCGAACGGTGTGACGGTGAACTGTATCGCGCCGGGCCTGACCGACGCCGGCCTTGTCGGCGAGGTGCCGGAGAAGGCGCAGATGCTGGTCGCCCGCCAGACGCCGCTACGCCGACTGGCCTCCCCGGAGGATGTCGCGGGCGCGGTGGCCTATCTCGCGTCCGACGCCGCCGCCTTCGTCACCGGCCAGACCCTGGGGGTCAATGGCGGCATGGCGATGCGATGACCCTCGACGCCGACCGATTGAAGGCCCTGGCTGCGCCTGGCCTGCCGCTGGCCCAGACCATGAAACTGGTGGCGGAAATCGAGGACGGGGCGCCCCCAGCCGTGGCCAGCCTGGCCATCAGCGCGGGATCCACCATCGATCTTCTGGGCCTGTTCCTGCGCAAGCACGCCTTGCTGGCCGGCGTCCGGTTGAGCGTCCGTCAGGGTCAGTTCGACGATCCGGTGGGCGACGCCGAACGGTTTGCGGCGGAGGGCGTCGAGCACCTTCTGATCGCGCCGTTCTTCGACCTGCTCGCGCCGGCCTTCGAGGCCCAGGCGGGGCAGTGGAGCAACGACCTTATCGATGCCCGTGAGGCCGAGATCAGAGCCCGCTATCGGCTGGCCTTCCAGAAGGGCGCGGGTTTCCGCACCATATTCCTCGCCGACTTCCACCGGTTCGGCGCCGCCTTGCCGGGCGGTGACGCGACCGACCTGATCCTGGCGCGCTTCAATGTCGCCCTGCGCGAGGAGGCCGCGGCCTTCGCCAATGTGCGGCGGATCGACATGAGCGCCCTGGTGGCGGAGGTGGGCCGGTCGGCCGCCCTGGATCCTCGCTTCTATCTGCGCAACAGGGCGCCCTATTCGGCTCTCCTGCTGGACGCCTGGGCGCGCCAGATAACCGCCATGTCGCGGAACTATGGCGCGCAGTTCCGCAAGGCGCTGGTGCTCGACTGCGATAACACCCTGTGGGGAGGAGTCCTGGGGGAGGACCTGGTCGCCGGAGTGAAGCTCGGACCGCACGACTATCCGGGAGCCGTCTATTGGCGCGCCCAGCAGGTGTTCGCCGATCTGCGGCGCGAGGGCGTGCTGCTCTGCCTGTGCAGCAAGAACAATCCGCAGGATGTCGAGGAGATGTTCGCCGCCCATCCGGACATGGTGCTCACCCAGGCCGACATCATCCTGAAGAAGGTCAATTGGCGCGAGAAGGTCGACAACCTGCGTGAGATCGCCGCCGAACTGAATATCGGTCTCGACAGCCTGGTGTTCCTCGACGATTCCGACTTCGAGTGCGAGGCGGTTCGCAGCCAACTGCCCATGGTCTCGGTCTTCCAGACCCCGGCCAACCTGCCGGCCTATCTGGGGGTGATCGAGCAGATCAGATCCCTGTTCCTGGCCGGCGGGGTCAGCCAGGAGAGCCGCGACAAGACCGAGCAGTATCGGCAGCGCGCCGACGCGCTGCAGTCGCAGCAATCCTTCGAGAGCCACGAGGCCTATCTCGCCTCCTTGAAGATGACGGTCCGGGTCACCCGCAATGACGCCGCCCAGGTCGCGCGCATCAGTGAACTCAGCCAGAAGTCCAACCAGTTCAATCTCACCACGCGACGCTATGCGATTGGAGATCTCCAGGCGCTGATGGCGAGCGATGACGCCGATGTCTGGTCGGTGGAGGTCGCCGACAGGTTCGGCAAGGCTGGGCTGACCGGTGTCGTCGTGGTGCGATATGGCGCGAAGACAGCGGACATCGAGAATGTGCTGATGAGTTGCCGGGTGCTGGGGCGCGGTGTGGAGTTCGCGCTCTGGGCGCCGGTGCTGGACGCCGCCCTGGCGCGGGGCTGCGAGACGCTCACCGCCCAATTTGTGGCGAGCACTAAGAACGCTCAGGTCGCCGACTACTATGATCGGCTCGGTTTGACCCACATGGGCGAGGTCGATGGCGCGCGGCGCTATGCCCATGCGATAGAGGGCCTGGCGCGTCCGCCGTCTCCCTGGATCCAGCTTGTCGATGATTGACGAAACCGCCCTTAAGCAGACCCTGGCCGCGGTGCTCGGCGTGGACCCCGACGCCATCACCGAGGAGTCCAGCAGCGACACCCTGGAGAGCTGGGACTCGTTGCGGCACATGAACCTGGTGCTGGCGCTGGAGGAGGAGTTCGGAGTTTCCATCCCGGACGAGGAAGCGGCCAACATCACCTCCTACGCCCTGATCAAGCTCGTGCTCGAAGAGTTGACGGCGGCCTGACCATGCAGTGGTTGATCGACCGCTTCGCCACCGCGCCGCAGGCCCCCGCCTTCATCCACGAGGATCGGGTGGTGACCTATGGCCAGGTGATGGAGACCGTCGAAGCCTTGGGTGCGCGTCTCGGCGCAGAAGGTGTCGCGCCGGGTGACCGGGTCGCTCTGCTGGCCGACTATTCGCCGGAAGTCTTCTGCCTGATCCTGGCCTTGGCGCGGAACGCCAACATCGTCATTCCCATCAGCCCCGCCACCGTGGTCGAGGAAGAGGCTGCCCTGGCGATCTCCGGCTGTGACTGGTTCGCCAGGTTCGACGCCGAAGGCCGCGAGGCGACGTTCTCCCGCCACGCCATCGCCGTGGAAAATCCGCTCATCGCGGGCCTGATCGCTGAACGCAGGCCGGGCCTGGTGTTGTTCTCATCGGGCTCCACCGGCAGGCCCAAGGGCATACTGCACGACGTTGATCGGGTGGCCGAAAAGTTCCGCAAGGCCCGGTCGGCGAGCCGGGCCATCCCTTTCCTGATGATCGATCATTTCGGTGGGGTGAACACCATCCTGGCCATCACCAGCAGCCTGGGTACGGTGGTCACCGTGGCGGATCGTTCGGCCGCCAGCATCTGCGCGGCCATCGCACGCCATGGGGTCGAGCTGCTTCCGGCCACGCCCTCTTTCCTGACCATGTTGATGGCCTCCGGCCTCTATCGGGACTTCGACCTGGGATCGCTCAAGCGCATCACCTACGGCACTGAAGTCATGCCGCAATCGACCCTGAACCGTCTGCGGGCGGCCTTCCCGGGTGTTGAGTTGCAGCAGACCTACGGTCTTTCCGAGGTTGGCGTGCTGCGCTCCCAGTCCCGCGACGACGGCTCGCTCTGGGTGCGGGTCGGGGGTGAGGGGTTCGAGACCAAGGTGGTCGACGGGATCCTGTGGATCAGGTCCGACTACGCCATGGTCGGCTATCTGAACGCCCCGTCTGAGTTTGACGCTGAGGGGTGGTTCAACACCCAGGACCAGGTCGAGGTCGACGGGAGCTATTTCAAGATCCTGGGGCGGGTCACCGACATCATCAATGTCGGTGGCCAGAAGGTCTATCCCGCCGAGGTGGAGGACGTGATCCTGGAGCTGGAGAACGTCGCCGACGCCGCGGTGTTTGGAGAGCCCCACGCCTTCCTGGGCCAGATGGTGGTGGCGAAGTTGGTCTTGGATGCCCCGGAGCCGGCCGAGGCGCTCAAGAAGCGCGTCCGTGCGGCCTGCCTGGCCAGGCTCGCCAACTACAAGGCGCCGTCGAAGGTCCAGATCGTTGAGGGCCCCCTGCACACCGCCCGGCAGAAAAAGACCCGTCGGGCCTAGAGACCGTCCAATCCGATAGCCTCAAGAGGCGCCTAGGCGCGAATGGCGCGGGCCACCTGCTCGACATTCCCTACCGGCATCGCCGGCCAGAGCGGCAGGGACAGGACCTCGTCGGCCAGGGCCTCGGCCAGGGGGAAGTCGCCCCGCTTGAAGCCCCGGTGGGCGAAGGCGGCCTGGAGATGGCAGGCGATGGGATAGTGGATCAGGCTCTCGATCCCGGCGGCTCTCAACCTTGCCTGCAGGGCGTCGCGGTCAGGGCTGCGGACCACATAGAGGTGATAGACGTGGCGCGCACCCGGCGCCTGCGTCGGCGTCGTCAGGCCGCAGCCCGCCAGCGCCGCATCATAGGCGCCCGCCAGCGCGCGGCGCTGATCGTTGGCGGTGTCCAGGCGCGGCAGAAACACGCGCAGGAAAGCGGCCTGCAGTTCGTCCAGCCGGGAGTTCACCCCCAGGGTCTGGTGGACGTATTTCTGGTCCGAACCATAGTTGCGGAGGCGGCGGATGCGTTCGGCCAGGGCCGCATCGTTGGTGGTGACGGCGCCGGCGTCGCCGAGCGCGCCGAGGTTCTTGGTGGGATAGAAGCTGAAGGCGGTGGCGTGGGCGCCTGCCCCGGTCCTGCGCCCCTGGAAGCTTGCGCCGTGGCTCTGGGCGGCGTCCTCCAGGACGAACAGGCCGTGCCGCCGGGCCAGCGCCATTAGCGGATCCAAGTTCACAGGGTGGCCATAGAGCGAAACCGGAACGATGGCCGCCGTCCTGTCGCTCACCGCCGCCGCGCAGGCCGCGGCGTCGAGGGTGTAGGTTCTGTCGTCGACCTCCACCGGGACCGGGACCGCGCCCAGGGCCTCCACCGCCATCCAGGTGGCCGCGAAGGTGTGAGCCGGCACGATCACCTCCGCGCCGGCCTCCACCCCCGCCGCGCGGAGGGTGAGGGTCAGGGCGTCCAGGCCGTTGCCGACCCCGACGGCGTGGCTCGCACCACACCAGGCGGCGAACTCGGTCTCGAACGCCGCCAGTTCAGGTCCAAGGATCATCCAGCCGGAGTCCATCACCCGGCCATAGGCGCCGTCGAGTTCTCCCCGCAGCGCGGGATCGGACAGGTTGAGGTCGAAGAATTTCACAGCTTGGCGCGGCCCAGAAAGGCGTCGAAGTCGCGGATGTAGTCGGCCTCGTCATAGACCGTCGAGGCCAAGACCAGACAGACCGATCCGGAGGAGAAGTTGTCGATCTCCCGCCACTGCATGGGGCCGATGTGCAGACCGACATGGGGCCGGTTGAGGGTGACCCGCTCCTCGCTGGCGCCGTCATGCAGGCGCACGTCGAAGCTGCCGGAGACCGCGATCAACAGTTGATGCAGGGCCTTGTGCGCATGGCCGGCGCGCACCGATCCGCTGGGGACATCATAGAGGTAGTAGACGCGGGCGATATCGAAGGGGAGGTGGGTGTTGGACTCGATGAAGGACAGGTTGCCCCGAGGGTCCGAGATCACCGGAAGGTTGATGAGGTTCGCCAAGTCGCTCTCCTGCGCCGCGCCCGAAATGGCGGTCGGCGTGGCCCCAAGTCAACCGTTTCAGGCCAGGGCCTGGACCAGACCCGGCAGGCGGGTGAGGAGCCCGGCGTTCAGTTCCGCGCGGCGGTCCCAGAGTTCCCGATACCAGGCGCTGCGGTCGGCCGCCTGATGGGCGAACATGCGGTTGTCGCGGACATACTTCCAGGCCAGCTGGGCCATGAGCTGACGGGCGGGCTCGTCCCGCAGGGCCTCGGCGAGGCGGGGCGCCCAGTCCTTCAGGCGGTGGGCGATCAGGCCGGTGCGACCGTGAACCATGGTCTCGGCATAGATGGTCGGGGAGGCCAGCGTCACCACGCCCCGGGCCGCGGCGTCGAGGAACTTGGCGTCGCTCTTGGTGTCTTCGTAGAGCCGCCCCTCCACCGGTGAGAGGGAGACCGCGCAGGTGGCCATCAGGTCAAGATAGGCCTCGTAGGGCAGGTAGTCGTGGAAGCTCTTGTTGGCCGTGGGCAGGGCGTCGAACACGGCCCGGTCCCCCACCACCACATACTCGACCTCTGGAAATTCCTCGGTGACGGGGGCGAGCGACGCTGCCACCCGTGCGGCGAACTTGCCTCGCGACAAGGCCCCGTAAAAGACCCGGCGCGGCGCCGGGGCGGCGGGGAAGGGCGGCAGGTCGAAGACGGCGTTCGGGAACACCTTGACCACGGGATTGTACTTGGAAAACGCCCGCCCGAGCCGCTCGGTGGAGGTCTGTAGGGCGTGCGAGAAGCCATAGGTGCGCCATCCGTCCGGGGTCAGCTTCTCCGCCGCGACCGCCGCGATCATAGCCGGATGATCGTCGAACTCCGTGACCACCAGCCAGCCGCCCTGGATGCTGTCAGCCATCGCCGCGCACCAAGCCTTGACTGAGGGCAGGACCGGGCGCTGCAGCACCAAGATCTTTGGTGACTCGGGTGCGAGCGGCAGAAACTTAAACGGCGCGCCGCCATAGGCCACGATCAGCTCCGGATCGGCGCGCAGGGCCTGGGCGGGCAACCGGGTGCGGATATCCATCAGCCGGGGCGCGAAGGCCGCGATCTGGACGGCCAGGGGCGCGGGGTCGGAGGTTCTCTTCTGGACCACCAGCAGCAGGTCTCGGCCTTCCACCTGAGGAAGTAGGGCGGGCGCCAGGCGGGGGGCCAGGTCGTTGAAGTGATCGTCGCTCGGGATCAGAAACTGCAGCTTGTCGATGCGAAAGTCGCCGCCCAGCGCCGCCAGGGCCTCGGCGACATGAGGCCCCGACCGGGAGGCGGCCACCAGGAAGCCGTCCGGGGCCAGGCTTTCGGCATGGGTCTTCAAATCGTCAAGGTTCAGGGTGTCGAGGTCGGCGATGACAACGCCGTCCGGGGCGTCCGACGCGAAGGTCGCGGCCGGATTGCGCGCGGCATAGACCCTCTCGAACGCCGGCGCGTCGGATCCCACATAGGCCAGCCGTCGGATGGTCAGAGGCGTACGGCCGACCAGCAGGGACATGCGGAGCTCCGGAACGGGACGCTGCAGCTTAAAAGACGTTGCGCGCCGCGAACAAGACGCCGCGGCCCGAACACGCCCCTACTACGACAGTTTCGGTCGCCTCGCGGGAAAAGAACATCTTGTGAACCGAGAACAAAATAAGTACACCTGAGTCCGGCGGCGGGGAGAGCGATCTACCCCACCGGGTTGGCGGAATCATGGGATAGGGAGTGCTTGGTATGGCGTCTCAAACGGCATTGAAGCTCGTGGCACGAGAAGACGGTGACAAGCAGCGCGCGCTGGAAGCAGCGATGGCGCAGATCGATCGGGCCTTCGGCAAGGGTTCGGTGATGAAGCTTGGCGACAAGAGCCACATGGAGATCGAGTCGGTCTCCACGGGGTCCTTGGGGCTGGATATCGCGCTTGGCATCGGCGGACTGCCCAAGGGGCGGATCGTCGAAATCTACGGGCCGGAAAGCTCGGGCAAGACGACACTCGCCCTGCACGTGGTGGCCGAGGTCCAGAAGGCCGGCGGCACCGCGGCCTTCGTCGACGCCGAGCACGCCCTGGACCCCTCCTACGCCAACAAGCTCGGCGTGAACCTGGATGAACTGCTGGTCTCCCAGCCGGATACCGGCGAACAGGCCCTGGAGATCACCGACACCCTGGTGCGCTCCGGCGCCGTGGACATCATCGTCATCGACTCCGTCGCGGCCCTGACGCCGCGCGCCGAAATCGAGGGCGAGATGGGCGACAGCCTGCCCGGCCTCCAGGCCCGCCTGATGAGCCAGGCCCTGCGCAAGCTGACGGCCTCGATCTCCAAGACCCACACCCTGGTCATCTTCATCAACCAGATCCGCATGAAGATCGGGGTGATGTACGGCAGCCCCGAAACCACCACCGGCGGCAACGCCCTGAAGTTCTACGCCTCGGTTCGCCTGGATATCCGCCGCACCGGTTCGGTGAAGATCCGCGACGAGATCATGGGCAACAACGTCCGCGTGAAGGTGGTGAAGAACAAGGTGGCCCCGCCGTTCCGCGAGGTCGAGTTCGACATCATGTACGGCGAGGGCATCTCCAAGCTGGGCGAGATCATCGACCTGGGGGTCAAGGCCGGGGTCATTGAGAAGTCCGGCTCCTGGTTCTCCTGGAACAGCCAGCGCATCGGTCAGGGCCGCGACAATGTCCGGGAGTTCCTGAAGAACAATCGCGACATCGCCGACGCCATCGAAAAACAGGTCCGCGGCGCCAAGGAAGTCATCGAGGAAGAGCTGCTGGTCGGCCCCACGGCGGGCGAAGACGAGGAATAGGCGTTTCGCCGGCGGCCGGGCTTGATCCGCCGCCGGACCCGAGATGCCCACCGTTAACGTGGACGGCCGCTTTGGCCCTCGAAACCCCGTCGCCGCGCCCCCGCAAACCGCGCGGCCGGCGGTCGCCGGGCCAGACCCCGCACGGTCGTTCACGCAAGAGAAGGGCGCTCGGACTTCGGTCCGGGCGTCCTTTTTCTTTGCGGGGGGCTCTAAGTCTCGTAAACGGACCCCAATGTCGCAGCGCAACACGCGCCCCCATTTTGAAGTCTAGCGTCTAGAGCCATGCCGAGCCTGAACGAGATCCGCAGCGCCTTCCTGGGCTATTTCGAGAAGAATGATCACCTGATCATTCCGTCGGCTCCGCTGGTGCCGCAGAACGACCCGACCCTGCTGTTCGTCAATGCGGGCATGGTGCCGTTCAAGAACTACTTCACCGGCGCCGAGGCCGCGCCCGCGCCGCGTGCGGCCTCATCCCAGAAATGTGTCCGCGCCGGCGGCAAGCACAACGACCTGGACAATGTGGGCTACACCGCCCGCCACCACACCTTCTTCGAGATGCTGGGGAACTTCTCCTTCGGCGACTATTTCAAGGAAGGCGCGATCGAATACGCCTGGAACCTGCTGACCAAGGAACTGGGCGTCCCGGCGGAGAAGCTGCTGGTCACGGTCTATCACACCGACGACGAGGCGGCTGACCTCTGGAAGAAGATCGCCGGCCTGCCGGATGAGAAGATCATCCGCATCTCCACCAGCGACAATTTCTGGTCGATGGGCGACACCGGCCCCTGCGGTCCCTGCTCGGAGATCTTCTACGACCACGGGGCCCACATCCCCGGCGGTCCCCCCGGCAGCCCGGACGAGGACGGCGACCGGTTCGTGGAGATCTGGAACCTGGTCTTCATGCAGTTCGAGCAGCTGGCCGACGGCACGCGCAGGCCGCTGCCCAAGCCGCAGATCGACACCGGCATGGGCCTGGAACGGGTCGCCGCCGTGCTGCAGGGCGTGCATGACAACTACGACATCGACCTGTTCCGCACCCTGATCGCGGCGTCCAAGTCCCTGGTGGCCGGCGGCTCCAACGGCCCCTCGCACCGGGTGATCGCCGACCACCTGCGCTCCACCAGCTTCCTGATCGCCGACGGCGTGTCGCCATCCAACGAGGGCCGGGGCTACGTCCTGCGCCGGATCATGCGCCGCGCCATGCGCCACGCCCACCTGTTGGGGGTCGAGGAGCCCCTGATGCACCGCCTGGCGCCTGTTCTGATCGCCGAGATGGGGGTCGCCTATCCCGAACTGCGGCGCGCCGAGCCGGTGATCATCGAGACCTTGCGTCAGGAGGAGGAACGCTTCCGCCGGACCCTGGGCCGCGGCATGGCCCTGCTGGACGAGGCCACCGCCAAGATGAGCGAGGGCGGCGTGTTGTCGGGCGAGACCGCCTTCAAGCTCTACGACACCTATGGCTTCCCCGTCGACCTGACCCAGGACGCGGTGCGCGGCAAGGGCATGACCGTGGACATGGACGGCTTCGAGGCCGCCATGAACCAGCAGCGCGCCCAGGCCCGCGAGGCCTGGACCGGCTCTGGCCAGGCCTCGGCCGCCGGCGAGTGGTTCGCGATCCGCGAGCGCCTGGGGGCCACCGTCTTCCTGGGCTATGACAGCGTGGAAGCCACCGCCGAACTGTTGGCTTTGGTGGAGGGCGGCGCCGAGATCGACAAGGCGCAGGCCGGCCAGACCGTCCAGGCCCTGTTCGACCGAACCCCCTTCTATGCCGAGAGCGGCGGTCAGGCCGGGGACACCGGCGAGGCCGAATGGGACGGCGGCAAGGGCCGGATCATCGATACCCAGAAACAGGCCGGGGACCTGCACGTCCACGTGCTGGAGATCACGCAAGGCGTCCTGGCGCCCGGCGCGCGGGTGCGCCTGGCTGTCGACGCCGAGCGGCGCCTGACCACGCGGTCCAACCACTCCGGCGCCCACCTGCTGCACGCCGCCCTGCGCAACGTGCTGGGACCTCACGTCTCGCAAAAGGGCCAGATGGTGGACGGTGAGCGCCTGCGCTTCGACTTCAGTCACGGTGGTCCGTTGACGACGGCTGAACTCGACGCCATCGAGTCTGAGGTCAATGCGGTGATCCGCCAGAACCTGCCGGCCGTGACCAAGGAGATGGCCCCGGAAGAGGCCATCGAGGCCGGCGCCATGGCCCTGTTCGGCGAGAAGTACGGCGACAGCGTTCGTGTCCTGGCGCTCGGCAAGGCCCTGGAAGGCGACGACGACTATTCGGTCGAGCTCTGCGGCGGCACCCATGTGGCCCGCACGGGCGACATCGCCTTGTTCAAGATTGTCTCGGAGACCGGCGTCGCGGCCGGAATCCGGCGCATTGAGGCCCTGACGGGTGAAGCCGCGCGTCGCTATCTCAACGACCAGGCCAGCGTCGCCAAGGCGCTGGCCGACCAGTTCAAGACGCCGGTGGCCGAGGTTCTGGCCCGGGTGGACGCGCTGGACGCTCAACGCCGCAAGCTGGAGAAGGAGCTGGCCGACGCCAAGCGTCAGCTCGCCATGGGCGGCGGTGGTTCCGGCGGCGAGGCCGCGGCGATCGAGGAGATCGCCGGCACCAAGCTCATGGCCCGGGTCATGGACGGGGTCGGCGGCAAGGATCTGCGGCCCATCGTCGAGGAATACCGCAAGCAGGTGCCTGACGGCGTCATCGCCATGGTCGGTGTCGCGGAGGGCAAGGCCGCCATCGCCGTGGCGGTGATGGGCTCGGCGGCGGGCAAGTTCAACGCCGCCGAGTTGGCCAAGGCCGCCGTGATCGCCATGGGCGGTCAGGGCGCCGGCGGCCGTCCAGACTTCGCCCAGGGCGGCGCCCCGGACGGATCCAAGGCGGCGGAGGGCGTGGCGGCGGTGAAGGCGGCGCTGGCCTAGGTGCGAGCCTGGGCCGGCCCGGTCGCCTTGCGGGGCCGGCGCTTGTTCCGGTCCCACTCATCGTAGAAGGCGATCTTGGCGTCGATGTCTTCGACGGCGGCGCTCAGGTCGGCTATCTTCGCCTCGATCTCGGCGCGATGGTCCTGCAGCACCGACTTGCGCGCCTCCAGGGTGCGCCAGCCCTGCATCGACAGATCGGTCAGCCGCCGCATCTC
Source organism: Phenylobacterium sp. (assembly GCF_037968635.1). Lineage (GTDB taxonomy): Bacteria > Pseudomonadota > Alphaproteobacteria > Caulobacterales > Caulobacteraceae > Phenylobacterium. The sequence goes on along the minus strand of NZ_JBBKVV010000133.1, from coordinate 3,306 downwards.
CGCCACCGACATGCCGGTGCGGCGCATCCGTTCCAGGAACAGCAGGTGCTCGACGTGCTCGTCCTCGTAGACCCGTCGGCCGCCGGCGTCGCGGCCGACGGCTGGTATGAGGCCCTGAGCCTCATACCAGCGGATCGTATGGACGCTTCGATCCACGAGCTTGGCGAAGCGCCCGATGTGGTAGCGGATGCTCACCCTTTCAGAGGCTCCAGAACCGCCTCGGCCAGCGCAGAGTCCAGGTACTCGCGGACCTCTGTCATCTTGCCGTCCGCCATCTCGATCACGAAACAGTAGCGGTTGTTGTAGGTCTTTCCCGACTTCAGCGTCACCGCGCCCTGCGCCTCGACGATCACGGCGTCGCCCGCCGCGAAGATGTTGGTGGCGGTGTTGGTGTAGGCGCTGGCGTACTGCTTCCGAAGAGGCGCGAACAGGTTGTCGCGTGCCGTCTCGCGGCCATGATGCACGTCGCCCCACACGCCGCCGACCATCGGGCGCCAGATCACGTCCTCCGCCATGGCTTCGTAGAAGGGGCGGTTGTCGCCGGTCGCAAGGGCCGCCATCGCCTTGGTGACGATCACTTTGTTTTCGATATTTTGCATCTCACTGGTCTCCAGATTGAACCAGTGACGGAGGGAACATCCTAGAGCCTACTCTAGGTCAATACCCTAAATGCGTACGGCTTTGGCAGCCCTGGACGAACGGTTCGCGGCGACCATGTCCCTACCGCTCGGTGCAGGTCACCTTGTTCAGCGGGAAGGTCTGCGCCTTTCGCCCTGCCTCGCTGTCGTAGAGGAATCCGCTGTCGTCGGGCAGCAGGGTGATGGCTTCCTGTTGGGTCAGGGGCGGGGCGCGGAACACCGAGACATTATCGCCTGCCGTCAGGGTGGCGGGCACGCCCTGGCTGAGGTCAAAGCCCAGTTCAACGACGGCCATATAGGTCAGCAGCACCGCGCGCTTGCCGTCCCGACTGATGTCCAGGCCGGTGGGGATCCAGCCGTAGAACGGCAGGTCGGAGAGCAGGTTGGGCAGGTCCAGCTCGCCGAGCTTGGCGAAGACCTGCACGCCTTCGGTCTGTCGAAGCTGGTTGGCCGACAGCCGGTAGACCGAGGCGGGGCCGGGCTTGGTCATCCGGGCGTCCACCGGCTTTGTGATCGCGAAGAGGTCGCCGTTCGGATGCACGGCGAAGGCTTCGACATTGCGCGACCCGTCCGGATAGCGGGCGCGCACCACCCGCAGCGGCGTCTCGGTCTCGGCATAGGTCTGCTTCTCCGGCAGGATCGTGAAGCTGACCTCAGACCGATTGCCGCCGTTGTCGCCGATGTCGCCGAGGTAGAGACAGGTCTTGGCCCCGCACGGTCCCAGGGACAACTCCTCCATGTCCACGGGCTTGGGGCCCTTGAGGTTGACGATCTTCAGATCGCCGCCGGTCATGTCGGTCACGAAGAACCGCAGGTCATCGCCGGAGTCGTTGTGGTGATAGAGCCGCCCCGGATAGGCGCGAGACGCCTCCAGGCCGCTGGCCTCATTGATGGGTGTGGACGGGATGGCGGCCACCTGGACCGGCAAGCTCCAGGCCTTGCAGACCCCGGCCCGGGCGCTCAAGGGCAGGCTCGCCATGAAGGCGCAGGCGAGGAGGGTGGCGGTGCGCATGGCTTGGCTCCGGGATGACAGGGCCGGCACGATCCGACCAGCCCAGCCGCCGGTCAAGCTAGGGCTTGGTGAAGATGCAGAGCTTGTTGCCTGTCAGGTCGCGGACATAGGCGCCGTAGAAGCTGGTGGAGTCGGCCGGTCGTGGCCCCGGGGCGCCTTCGTCGACGCCGCCGTTGGCCAGGGCCGCGGCGTGGGCGGCGGCGACCGCCTCCTTCGAGGGGGCCAGGAAGCCCACCATGATCCCGTTGCCTGGCCGCGCGGCCTCGCCGTCAAAGGGCGGGCAGATGAAGGTGTTGGCGTCGCCGTCCTTGGGGCCGTAGCCGGCCCAGCCACCGTCCAGGAAGGCGCGGTGATAGCCGATGGCGCCAAGCACCGCATCGTAGAACGGTAGAGATGCCGCTACATCCAGAGCCCCGATTGTGACGTACCCGATGGACATGAAATTCTCCCTCTCGCGTTGGCCGGCAGCCTAGCAGAGGAAGCGAACAAAACAAGAACTATGGTCGCGCCTCGTCCTCGGCCGGCGGGCGGATCTGCACGAGTTTCCACTCAAACCAGCCGCGCCGCTGGAAGGTGAAGACGGTCTCGCGCGCAGGCGCGTCGGGCGCCCGCACCACGAAGCGGGAGCGATTGGGTCCCCAGTAGCGCAGGGAGGGCCAGGGCTCCTTGACCGCGTTGATCACCTGGTCGGGCAGGTTGTTGGGCATGGGCGGTTCGGGCGGGGCCTTGCCCGGCTCATAGCCACGGGTCAGGTCGTGCAGGCCCTCGACGCTGACATAGCGCTCCACGGCCGGAGGCGGCGGGGTCAGGGGCTCCAGCGCCCGCTTCATGGCGCCGATCGGGTCGGTCCAGACGGTGGGGGCCGGCGCCGTGGCGGCGTTGGGGGTGGGGCCGAGCTGGTTCCTCAGGGTTCCGCGCACCGCGCCATAGTCCACCAGTTCGGCCAGGCCCTGGGCGTCGCCGTCACGGGCGTTGGCCTTCAGAGCGCGGAAGGCGAACCAGGGCGCGGCGACGAAGGCCACACAGGCCCCCATCAGCAGGACCAGGATCAGGTTGAAGATGGTCCGCCACATGGGCTGAAGCCTCGCTGAAGTCGCACAATGATTAACATGAGCGGCCACGCTTCCTAGAGGTTCCTCCCAGAAGGCGAGCCCGGAGGCCACGGCGGCGCTTGCGCAGGCGGCCCAAGAGCGCGAGGTTTGCGCATTGTTTGAACCATAACAAAGCCCAGGGAGGGCGTTATTTCATGGCCGCCAGCATCAACCCCAATGGAAATCTGAAGGGCAAGGTCGCCCTGGTCACCGGCGCCAGCCGCGGCATCGGCGAGGCCATCGCCGCCCGCCTGGCCATGGAGGGCGCCAAGGTCGTCGTGTCGGCCCGCACCGCCCAGGACGGGGAAAGCCGCCTGCCGGGCACGCTGATGGAGACCGTCGAGCGCATCAAGAAGGCCGGCGGCGACGCCACCTTCATCAAGGCCGACCTGGCCCAGTCCATCGAGCGCGAGCGCCTGGTGGAGGAGGCGGTGGCCGCCTACGGTCCGATCGACATCCTGATCAACAACGCCGCCATCACCTATTTCACGCCCGTCGTGGAGTTCACCGAGAAGCGCTTCAAGCTGATGATGGAGGTGCAGGTCTATGCGCCCTTCCACCTGTC
>NZ_JBBKVV010000132.1:0-34702 GCF_037968635.1 Phenylobacterium sp. | reverse complement strand
GCCGGCATGGCCCAGATGGAACGGCTGGTGGACGCCTTCGAAGAGCTTGTCTGATCCATCCGACCGGTCGCGCGTTGAGGCGGGCATGAACACGCCCGCCGCCCCGCCCGCGCGCAAGCCCACCGCCCGGCGGATAGAAACCCGCGCCCTGCTGATCTGGCTGGCCTGCGCGGCCGCGATATGGGGGTTCTTCAACATCGCCAGCGAGGTGGTCGAGGGCGATACCGATATCGTCGACCATCGACTCCTGCTGATGCTGCGTCAGCCGAGCGACCTCAGCGATCCGATCGGGCCGCGCTGGGTCGAGGAGGCGATGCGCGACATCACCGCCCTGGGCGGCTTCACCTTCCTGACCATCGCGACGATCGTGGCGGTTCTGTTGTTCAGCTTCCACGGCAAGCGACGGCAGGCCTGGATTCTGGCGGGCACTGTCCTGGCCGCGCAGATTTCCAGCGAGGTGCTGAAGACCTTCTACGACCGCCCCAGGCCCAGCCTCGTGCCGCACCATTCCTACGTCTACACCCAGAGCTTCCCCAGCGGTCACTCGGCCCTTTCGGCGGCGGTGTTCCTGACCCTGGCCACTCTGATCGCCAGCGTCGAGAAGCGGCCGAGCTCCAAGATCCTGATCTATGTCCTGGCCCTGGTGGCCACCGTCGGGGTCGGATTCAGCCGGGTCTATCTTGGCGTCCACTGGCCCAGCGACGTGCTGGCCGGCTGGAGCCTGGGGGCCACCTGGGCCTTCGGCGCCTGGATCGTGCTGGAGTGGATGCGCCGCCGCGACCTCGGCAAGGAGAGCCGGGGCTAGAGGCCCAGCACCGCCTTGGCCATGATGTTGCGCTGGATCTCGTTGGTCCCGGCATAGATCGAGCCCGCGCGATCGTTGAGGTATTTGGACGCCACCGTAAGGCTGTGGTCGGGGCCGACATGTCCCTGGTCGGCGGGTGGCGTGAACAGCGGCGTGGGGCCGCCCGGAGCTGTCGCGTGGGGCTGGTAAGGCGCCCCATAGGCGCCTGCCGCCTCCAGGGCCAGTTCGGTCAGTTTCTGGCTGAGCTCAGTCCCCACCGTCTTCATCATCGAGGATTTGGCGCCGGGCGCCTCGCCCTGGGTCAGATTGGCCAGGATCTGCAGCTCGACGGCCTCCAGGGCGTCGACCTCGATGGAGGCCGAGGCCAGCCGCGTGGCGAAGCTGCGGGTGTCGGCGAGATGGTCTTCCGCCGCCGCCAGGTTGCGGATGCGTTGCAGGCGGGCCTTGAGGCCGGGCGCGCTGACCCCGCCGCCGCGCTCGAACTCCATCAGGTACTTGGCCACCGTCCAGCCCTCGCCGACCTTGCCCACCACGTTGGCGCGGGGGACGCGGACGTCGGTGAAGAAGACGTCGTTCTGGATGTGCTCTCCCGACAGCATGAGGATCGGCCGCACCTCGACGCCGGGGGTGGTCATGTCGATCAGCAGGAAGGTGATCCCTTGCTGGCGGATGCCTTCGCTGGAGGTCCGCACCAGGCAGAAGATCCAGTTTGCGACATTGGCGTGGGTGGTCCACAGCTTGTGGCCGTTGCAGATGAAGTCGTCGCCTTCGGCCACCGCGCTCATCTGCAGGGAGGCGAGGTCGGAGCCGGAGGCCGGCTCGGAATAGCCCTGACACCACTGGTGCTCGCCGCTCAGCATGCGCGGCAGGTAGTGGGCCTTCTGGTCCGCGCTCCCGTGGCCGATCAGCACCGGGCCGCACATGCCGATCCCCATGGGCGAAAGGGGCGGGGCGCCGGCCTGGGCCATCTCGCTGGCGAAGATGTAGCGCTGGGCCGAGCTCCAGCCGCAGCCGCCATACTCCACCGGCCAGGCCGGCGCCGCCCAGCCGCGGGCGTGGAGGATGGCCTGCCAGGCGGACGCGAGGTCGTGAGGGGCGTAGACGCTGGTCATCAGCCGGGTCATGCGCCGCATCTCCGGCGTCAACTCGGCGTCGAGGAAGGCGCGCACCTCGTCTCGGAACGCCAGATCGCTCGGGCTCCAGGTCACATGCATCGGCCGCCTCCCAGGCTCTTTCGTGAGAGGATGCACAGGTGACGGTCCGGCAGCCTAGTCCCGGATCAGCAGGGCGATTAGGGCATCTGCGTGGCGCTCGATCTCGGCCTCCTGCGCCATGTCGACGCCGTAGGCGTGGCGTACCTCGCCGGCCAGGGTGAAGGGCGACTGGGCGGCGGCCGACAGCATGTAGAGCAGGTTGCGCATCGGCACTCGGGGCAGGTGGCCCTCCGCCATCAGGGTCTCCATCAGGCGGGCCAGGCTGCGATGCTGTGGCTTCACGATCTGTTCGGCGATCCAGGCGACGCGGTCGGAATCGCCCACCGCTTCCTGCACCATGATGCGGGCGTGCTCCGGGTGGCGGGCGCAATAGCGGACATAGTCGCGCAGGATGGTCTTGAAGCGCACGAGGGCGGGCTGGCCTGCCGTGGTCCGCCAGCCGGCGGCCATGTGCGCGTTCATGTCGACGATCAGCCGGGCCAGAGCCGCGCGCCAGAGGGTGGCCTTGTCGGAGTAGTGGTAGCGGAGCAGGCTGTGCTCAACGCCCGCCAGGGCCGCGATATCGCGCATGGCTGCGCCCTCGAAGCCGCGTTCGGAGAACAGCTTCAGGGCCGCGTCCAGGATCACGCCGCGCGTCTCCTCCACCGGCCGCGCGGTACGGGCCGGGCGGCCTCTGGGACGGGGGGCGACGACGGTCATGCAATGATTATTGCCCAAATGGACTAAAATAACTAGGGTCGTGCCTACAACGTGGGAGGACGCTTCAAATGACCCAGGCCTGGATGGACAAGTCCCTGTCGCCGGACGCCCGCGCCAAGCTGTTGATCGAACAGCTGACCCTGGATGAGATGATCTCCCTGGTGCACGGCCCGATGCCGGCCATGGTCACCCCGCCGCCCGCCGACGCGGCCATGGGGGCGGGCTATATCCCCGGCGTCGAGCGCCTGGGGATCCCGCCGCTGAACGAGACCGACGCCAGCCTGGGCATCGCCAATCCCCGCCAGGTGCGCAAGGGCGACGGCGCTACGGGCCTGCCTTCGGGCCTGTCGCTTGCCTCGACCTGGGACCCGGAACTGGCTCATGCCGCCGGCGTGATGGTGGGCGGCGAGGCCCGCGACAAGGGCTTCAACGTGCTGCTGGGGGGCGGCGCCAACCTGACCCGCGAGCCGCGCTGCGGGCGCAATTTCGAATATCTCGGCGAGGACCCGCTGCTGGCCGGGGTGCTGGTGGGGGAAGCCATCAAGGGCGCGCAGTCCAACGACATCGTCTGCACCCTGAAGCATTTCGCCCTGAACGATCAGGAGACCTGCCGCCACGTCGTCGACGCCCGCATCGACGAGGGCGCCTTGCGCGAGAGCGACCTGCTGGCCTTCCAGATCGCCATCGAGCGCGGCGACCCCGGCTCGGTGATGTGCGCCTACAACAAGGTCAACGGCGAGTGGGCGGGCGAGAACGCCTTCCTGCTGACGGACGTTCTGAAACGCGACTGGGGCTACCCCGGCTGGGTGATGAGCGACTGGGGCGCGGTCCACTCCACAGCCAAGGCGGTGATGGCGGGCCTGGACCAGGAGAGCGGCGAGCAGCTCGACAAACAGGTCTATTTCGGCGCGCTGCTGAAGGCGGCCGTGGAGCAGGGCGAGGTGCCCTTCGAGCGCCTGACCGACATGGTCCACCGCATCCTGCGCAGCCTGTTCGACAAGGGGGTGTTCGACAATCCCGCCGCCAAGCGCCCGACCGACTACGCCGCCAACGCCAAGATCGCCCAGGCCGCAGCCGAAGCCGGGACCGTGCTGCTGAAGAACGACGGCGTTCTGCCGCTGCCGGCCAGCATCCGCAAGATCGCGGTGATCGGCGCCCATGCTGACAAGGGCGTGATGTCCGGCGGCGGCTCGTCCCAGGTGATCCCGGTGGGCGGGCCTGGCCATGAGATCGAGGTGGCCGGTCTGGCCGGCGCCTTCGCCAAGGTCACCTATCACCCGTCGTCGCCGGTCACAGCGATCCGCGAGATGACCCGTAACACCGCCGTGACCTTCGTCTCCGGGGAAGACTCTGCCGAGGCCGCCGTAGCGGCCAGGGACGCCGATGTCGCCATCGTCTTCGCCGACCAGTGGGCGACCGAGGCCGAGGACCTGCCCAGCCTGTCCCTGCCGGGCGACCAGGACGCGCTGATCGCCGCCGTCGTCGCCGCCAATCCCAAGACCGTGGTGGTGCTGGAGACCGGGACCCCGGTGCTGATGCCCTGGCTCGACGACGTCAACGCCGTGCTTGAGGCCTGGTATCCGGGCACCCGCGGCGGTGAGGCCATCGCCAACATCCTGTTCGGCGCGGTCAATCCGTCCGGCCGCCTGCCCATGAGTTTCCCGCGCGGCGTGGAGGACCTGGTCCGCCCGGAAATTCCCGGCCAGATTTTCGGCCCGCCGGTGGAGGGCTCCACCCTGCCCACCACCCGTCCCGACGTGCAGCAGCACAAGGGCCGCTTCTCCGTGGAGCACCCGGAGGGCGCTGATGTCGGCTACCGCTGGTTCGCCAAGACCGGCGCGGCGACCCTGTTCCCCTTCGGCTTCGGCCTTTGCTACACCCACTTCGAATACGCGAAGCTCGAGGTCGCGGGCGGCGAGACGATCACCGCAAGCTTCGACGTCAAGAACGCCGGCGCCGTGGCCGGGACCGACACGCCGCAGGTCTATGCGACGGTCACTGGCTCGGACGGTAAGCCCTCCCAGCGCCTGATCGGCTGGGCCCGCGTGGCCCTGGCCCCCGGCGAGACCCGCCGCGTGACGGTGACCGCCGACGCCCGCCTCCTGGCCAACTACGACGCGACCCTGCCCGGTTGGCGGATCGCGGCCGGTTCCGTGGCCGTGGCGCTGGCCACCTCGGCGGAGGACACCATCCTGCACGGGACGGCGGACCTCACCGCGCGGACTATGAAGCCCTGACCATGAGCCTCGCCGGCCTGACCCTGCGCATCGCGCGGCCGACCGATCAGTTGGACGCCGTGACCGCGTTCTACCGCGAGGGTCTAGGGCTGCTGGAGCTGGCGAGCTTTCGGGGTCATGCCGGGTTCGACGGGGTGATCCTGGGCTTCCTCGGCGCGCCCTGGCATCTGGAGCTCACCCAGGCCCATGGGCACGCGGCCGGCCCCGCGCCCAACCCCGACCACCTGCTGACCTTCTACTTCCCGGAGGAGACGGCGCGCGCTGCGGCCGTCGCGCGGCTGGAGGCGGCGGGTTATCGGCCGGTGAAATCCTTCAACCCCTATTGGGACGATCACGGGATCAGCTTCGAGGACCCGGACGGCTACCGCGTCGTGCTGCACGAGGGCGCCTGGGGCCGTTGAACCCGCCGCAGCGTCATCAAGGGCTTGCCATTCGCCGACCGCCCGTTCATTTCCCTGCGCGATGTCCGATGATCTGACCGAAGTCCAGACCGCCATCGTCCCCGATGGTTTTGTCATCAACCTCTGGAACCGGGGGTTCGGCCGTACGGTCGGGCCGTTCTATTCCAGCCGCGACGCGGCGACCGGCGATGAGGTGATGGCCTTCCGCGTGGAAGAGCACCACGCCAACGGCATGAACAACTGCCACGGCGGCATGCTGATGAGCTTCGCCGACATGGCCTGGGGCCGGGTGATCTCCAACAAGCGGGAGATCGGCTGGGTGACGGTGCGGCTGACCACCGACTTCCTCTCCGGCGCCCACATGGGCGACTGGGTGGAGGGGACCAGCGAGATCATCACCGAGCAGGACGACGTTTTCACGGTCCGGGGCCGAATCTGGTGCGGCGACCGCACCCTGATCACCGGCACCGGCGTCTACAAGGGTATCCGCTCGATCTCCCGCAAGGCGGGTGAGCGGGAAGCGCGAGGGGTGGCCTGATGGCATTGGATCCGGCGATCAAGGAAGGCGCGCCCGTCGGCTACGACGACCGTCCCATCCATTCCGAACCCGGCAGCTTGCCGCCCCAGGTCCAGGCCCCGCTGGCGCCGTTCCGAGGCCGCCATCCCGACGCGCCCGAGTGGTTCCTTGACGCCATCGCCCAGGAGCCGGAGCGCAGCTTCGTCACTTCGCTTGGAACTCAGATCGAGGCCCTGACCTGGGGCGAACTGGGCAAGCCCGGCCTATTGCTGGTGCACGGCAACTCCGCCCATGCCGACTGGTGGAGCTTCATCGCCCCCTTCCTGGCCCAGGACTACCGGGTGACCTCCATGTCCCTGGCCGGCATGGGCGCCTCGGACTGGCGCGAGAGCTACGCCTTCCAGGACTTCGCCGAGGACGCCGAGGCCGTGGCCCGCGCCACCGGCCTCTATGACGGCGGCGCCCTGCCGATCTATATCGGCCACTCCTTCGGCGGCAGTCAGGTGTTCTTCGCCGCCGCCGCCCATCCGGAGCGCATGCGCGCCGCGGTGCTGGTGGACACCGGTTTCGGTGGTCCGCCGCCCAACTCGCCGGAAGCCCAGCGCATGCGCGAGCAGGAGGTGCGCAACATCCCCACCGGGGACCGCGCGGCTCGAGTCTATCCGACGGAAGAGGCGGCTTTGGCTCGCTTCCGCTTCATGCCGCCTCAGGTGGCCGGCAACCTGTTCATCGCCGACTTCATCGCCCGTCGCTCCCTGAAGCGCGCGCCCCTGGCCGAGGGTGGCGGCGAAGGCTGGACTTGGCGGTTCGACCCGGCGATGTGGAACAAGCTCGACCGCACCGTGATGATGGGCATGAGCGCCGACGGCCCGCCAAAGGTCACCGTGCCCCTGGTGCACATCTATGGCGACCGCTCGGTGGTGAAGTCGCGGATCAGCGACGACCGCCCCTCGCCCCTGCCCAAGGACATGCTGGAAATCGCCATCCCCGATTCGGCCCACCACATCATGGTCGACCAACCCCTGGCGCTGATCGCGGCGTTGCGGGGACTTCTGGCCCGGTGGCCGGGCTGAGACATAAGGCGCGCTTGAGCCCTGGCGTTTGACGGTGTACGTCGGCCGCCATTCCATTTCTTCCCAAGTTTGAGAGACGCCCTTCTATGGCTTCCGAATATCACCGCGGCGACATGGACATTTCCGAGCAGGTCGCCACGTTCAACCTGTTCAACGGCATGACCAAGTGGGGCTCGCTGGCGATCGCCTCCATGATGGTGTTGCTGGTCCTGTGGTTCTGCACCCCGGCCGGCTTCCTGGCCGGTTTCATCAGCGGCATGGGTCTGCTGGTCCTGGGCATTGTCTTCCTGCGCGAAAAGCCCGCCGCCGACCACTAAGCGGCTGTCGCGCGCCCGTCGCGCGCCTTCCTGAAAGACCTATCGGGCGTGCCGACTCGTCGGTGCGCCCGAAGTCGTATGCGCGATTCAAACAAACGTTCAAATCTGCCCCGTCCATAGCTGGACAAGCTGACGCTGCCGCTCGTATGGTCCGGCCAATATTGACTTGGGGGAAACAGGCGCATGGCCGTCATAGCCGTCACCACTGAACGCCGCGCCGGCGAGACCCGGGTCGCCGCCGTCCCCGAGACGGTGAAGAAACTGATCGCCGCCGGGTTCTCGGTGGTGGTCGAGAGCGGCGCCGGAACGGCCGCCGCCTATCCCGACGCCGACTACCTGGCCGCCGGCGCTGAGATCGCCAAGGACGCCAAGGCCACCATCGGCAAGGCCGATATCCTGTTCAAGGTCCGCGCCCCCGAGGCCGCCGAAATCGCGGCCCTGAAGGCCGGCGCCATCGTCGTGGCCCTGCTCAATCCGCACATGGACAAGGACGCCTTGAAGGCGCTCGCCGCAAAGGGCGCGACCGGCTTCGCCATGGAGTTCGTGCCGCGCATCACCCGGGCCCAGGTGATGGACGCCCTGTCGTCGCAGGCCAATCTCGCGGGCTACCGCGCGGTGATCGAGGCCGCCGAGGCCTATGGCCGGGCCATGCCGATGATGATGACCGCGGCGGGCACCGTCGCCGCAGCCAAGGTCTTCGTCATGGGGGTCGGGGTCGCCGGCCTGCAGGCCATCGCCACGGCGCGGCGCCTGGGCGCGGTGGTCACCGCCACCGATGTGCGCCCCGCCACCAAGGAACAGGTCGAGAGCCTTGGCGCCAAGTTCCTGGCGGTCGAGGACGAGGAGTTCAAGAACGCCCAGACCGCCGGCGGCTACGCCAAGGAGATGAGCGCCGAGTACCAGGCCAAGCAGGCCGCGCTGGTCTCCAGCCACATCGCCAAGCAAGACATCGTCATCACCACCGCCCTGATCCCGGGCCGGCCCGCGCCCAAGCTGGTGAGCGCCGAACAGGTGGCCTCCATGCGCCCGGGCTCGATCCTGGTGGACCTGGCCATCGAGCAGGGCGGCAATGTCGTCGGCGCCAAGCTGGGCGAGGTGGCGGTCACCGCCAATGGCGCGAAGATCCTCGGCGTCGCCAACCTGCCCGGCCGCATCGCCACCGACGCCTCGGCCCTCTACGCCCGCAACCTGATGGCCTTCGCCGGCCTGCTGCTGGACAAGGAGGGCAAGCTCGCCCCCGACCTGGAGGACGAGATCCTCAAGGCGGCCCTGGTCACCCAGGGCGGCAAGGTCGTCCACCCCACGCTGAACAGCTAGATCCCAAGGAGGAACCGATGGAAGCCGTCGACCCCACAGTCTTCCGCCTGGCGATCTTCGTGCTGGCGATCTTCGTCGGCTACTATGTCGTCTGGAGCGTGACGCCCGCCCTGCACACACCGCTGATGGCCGTGACCAACGCCATCTCCTCGGTGATCATCGTCGGCGCCCTGCTGGCCGCGGCCGCCCATGGCGCGCCGGACGCGGGCCTGACCCAGAACGTCATGATCTCCAAGGGGGCCGGCGCCATCGCCGCCGCCTTCGCGGCCGTGAACATCTTCGGCGGCTTCCTGGTCACCCAGCGCATGCTGGCCATGTACAAGAAGAAAGACCCCGTGAAGAAGGAAGCCGCGAAGTGAACGCCAATCTCGCGGCCATCGCCTATATCGTCTCGGGCGTCCTCTTCATCCTGGCCCTGCGCGGCCTGTCCAGCCCCACCACCAGCCAGGCGGGCAACCGCAACGGCATGATCGGCATGGCCATCGCGGTGGGCACCACCCTGCTGACCCTCTGGGGGCAACAGGCGCTGGACACCCTGACGCTGGGCCTCATCGTCGGCGGCGTCGCCATCGGCGGCACGGTGGGCGCGGTCATCGCGCGCAAGGTCGCCATGACCTCGATGCCGCAGCTCGTCGCCACCTTCCACAGCCTGGTGGGGGCCGCGGCCTGTCTGGTGGCGATCGCCGCCATCTATACGCCCGCCGCCTACGGCATCCTGGGCGAGAACGGCCAGATCCACCTCAACTCGCTGGTGGAGCTCAGCCTCGGTCTGGCCATCGGCGCCGTGACCTTGACCGGCTCGATCATCGCGGCCCTGAAGCTGAACGGAAACATGAGCGGCGCGCCGATCATGCTGCCCGCTCGCCACCTGCTGAACATCGTCATCGCTCTGGCCATCGTCGCCCTGGTGGTGGTGCTGGTGATGAGCGGCGGCCAGGCGAAGTGGGCCTTCTGGGCCATCGCGGGTCTCAGCCTGCTGATCGGCGTCACCCTGATCATTCCCATCGGCGGCGCCGACATGCCCGTCGTGGTCTCGATGCTGAACTCCTATTCCGGCTGGGCGGCGGCGGCCCTGGGCTTCACGCTGGAGAACGTGACCTTGATCATCACCGGGGCCTTGGTGGGCTCGTCGGGCGCGATCCTCAGCTACATCATGTGCAAGGCTATGACCCGCAGCTTCATCTCCGTGATTCTCGGCGGCTTCGGCGCCGAAGACGCGGCGGCGGCCTCCGGCGGCAAGGTCGAGACCCGGCCGGTCAAGCAGGGCTCGGCCGAGGACGCGGCCTTCATCATGAAGAACGCCAGCAAGGTGATCATCGTCCCGGGCTACGGCATGGCCGTCAGCCAGGCTCAGCATGCGCTGCGCGAAATGGGCGACAAGCTTAAGGAAGAGGGCGTGGAGGTGAAGTACGCCATCCACCCCGTCGCCGGCCGGATGCCCGGGCACATGAACGTGCTGCTGGCCGAGGCCAACGTCTCCTATGACGAAGTCTTCGAACTGGAAGACATCAACGCCGAGTTCGCCAGCGCCGACGTGGCCTTCGTGATCGGCGCCAACGACGTCACCAACCCGGCCGCCAAGACCGACCCCACCAGCGCCATCTACGGCATGCCGATCCTGGACGTCGAAAAGGCCCGAACCGTGCTGTTCGTGAAGCGCGGCATGAGCTCCGGCTATGCCGGGGTCGAGAATGAACTCTTCTTCCGCGACAACACCATGATGCTGTTCGGGGACGCCAAGAAGATGGTCGAGGGCATCCTCAAGGGCCTCTAGGGCCAGGTTTTCAGGTCCTCATGGGCGCGGGCTGCGATTTTGTCGCAGCCCGGCTAGGAGAACCTTTACCAGTTGAATCTATAGTCGAGCTTCATCCGGCTCTGCGACAATAGGTTCAAAGCTAATCCTTAACGCCGTCAATTTTTGGTCTTAAAGCCACGGCACTTAGCCGCCGCATACCCGTGGCGACTGGTCGAAGCTGTTCCGCACAACCTCTAGCGGACGCATTTTGAGCTCGACTATACTGGAAGAGGTTCTGCTTGTTTTCGAAGTTCCCGTCGACGACCGACCGCGTGCGCAATTTCGGGTTGGAGGCCGCCTTCGCCGCCGCCCTGGCCCTGGGCGTCGCCACCGTCGCCTATGCGGCCCTGCCCGACGTCGCCGACAAGACCAAGCCCGTTGCTGACGCCCCAGTCGAGGTTGTGGAGCCGCCCGCCCCGCCGCCCGCCTTCGACTGTGGCGACCCGGTGCCGGGTGAGAAGATCAACTCCCCCTTCGGCCTGCGCCGGATGCCATGGGAGGACCACGGCCGCCTGCACGAAGGCGTCGATATCGCCGGCCCCACTGGCACCAAGGTTGTCGCGGTGTCCGACGGCATTGTGAAGCGCGCGGGCCAGAGCCCGTCCTATGGCCGCTATGTCGAGGTCGAGCACGGCGTCGGACTGACCAGCTTCTACGCCCACCTCGGGAAGATCGAGCGGGGCGTGAAGAAGGGCGCCTATGTTGAGGCGGGCTCGCCGGTCGGTCGCATGGGCTCCAGTGGCACGTCGACCGGGCCGCACGTCCATTTCGAGATCCGCCAGGATGGTAAGCCGCTCAACCCGCTGGTGTTCATGAACCGCGAGTTCGCCACCAAGGAAGACCTTCCCCTCAAGCTCGGCGCCTATGTCTCGCCCCGCGTGCGCATCGCCACGGTCTCCGAGATACCGGAGAGCAAGAAGGCCCTGATGGAGGCCAAGGGCAAGAAGGGCAAGAAGGACAAGAATGGCCGTGTCCGCCAGACCCTGAAATTCCAGGGTTAGGCCCGGGGACGACCCGACGCCCGGTCGGCCGCCACGGCGGCGACAAGCACCGCGATCAACAAACCGACCCGCGTCCACATCGGATATGCGGTCGTGGCCATAGTCCAGGCGGCGAAGGCCAGGAACAGGCCGCTGACGACGCGGCCGCCCAGCGCCCGGCGTCCGGCCACTAGGTTGGCGCTCCAGGCGCCCGCCAGGGCGCCAAGCAGCCAGGCCAGAACTGCGCCCACCTGGGCCCCGAAGGGCAGGACCGCGGTGGCCGCCCGGATGGCGGCTGGATCGGTGAGGTCCACCCCGACCGGAGGTGGGAAGATCATGTTGGCCGCGCCGTCGATGGCGCCCAGGACGACGAGTCCGACCAGGGGGCCGAGAATCACCGCCAGAATCAGCCGCAGCATGATCAATCCTTCCTCAAGGGACCGGGACCCTAGTCCCAGTAAGGGTTCGGCGCCCGGCCTTGTATATGGCCACGCTTGTGCCCATCCTCGTGCCATAAAAACGAGGAAACGACCCATGCGTTCAGGCTTTAGCGGGCTTGCGCTCGCGTCCGTGCTTCTACTGAGCTCCTCTCTCGCCGCTTGCGGGGAGAGCGAACCTGCGGCCCCGGCGGCGCCGGCGGGCTTGGCGCTCTCCACCGGCGAAAGCGCCCACGGAATTCTTCCGGCCCAGACAGCCCAGATCAAGACCAAGGGCTCGGATGCGACGGTCTCCATGACCCCGAACTGGCGGGTGGGCGGCCGGCAGCTCAACATCATGTGGTACGCGGGCGCCAGCCAGACCAAGCGCTTCTTCGTCGTCACCGAGAAAGGCGTCGCCGCCGACCAGCCAGCCTATCTGGCCAATCCCGAACTCGGCGTGCGCATGGTCCGCGTCAGCTTCGATGGGGCAGCGCCGGTGGCCCTGAAGCCGACCCTGGCCCGGGCGCCCTTCGACGTCCCCGCCGGCGCCAAGGCGGTGACGCGGGTGGAGATCGATTATGGGGCTTCCGAGGCGCCGCAGACCGTCGTCTGGAAATAGCCGAAAACTGGCCTTGCACGGGACCTGAGCGGCGCCTAGGTCTCGCCCATGGCCAAGGCTGGATTTCACCCAACGCGCGGAGAACTCATCGACATCGGTGGGCGGCGGCTGCGCGTGGTGCGCGCGGGACCTGAGAGCGCGACGCCGCTGATCGTCCTTGAGTGCGGCGCCTTCGGCTGCGCCGCCGACTGGGCGGTGGTGCAGCAGCGCCTGGCCGACAAGGGCCTGCGCAGTCTGGCCTATGATCGGGCAGGCCTCGGCTATTCCGATCCCGGGCCCAAACCCCGCGACGGCCGCGCCATCGCCGGCGACCTTGAAACCCTGCTGACCCATGCAGGTGAGACGGGGGCCTTGATCCTGGTGGGCCACTCCATGGGAGGCCTGCTGCTGCGGGTGTTCGTCGGTCGCAACCACGAGCGGGTGACCGGGGTGGTTCTGGTCGACGCCGTGACGCCGGAGACCATCGAGAGCCCAATGGCCGCGCGCGCCATAAACGGCTTTCGTCGCGCCATGAAGCTGGTGGGGCGCTGGTCGGGGATCGGTTTCATGAAGCCCTTCGCCCTGGTGGTCGGTGACAAGATCGGGCTGGAGGGAGAGGCCTCCACCGAGAAGCGCCGGATCTACGGCCTGGCCAGCCATGCCCATTGGTCGGCCGAGGAGGTGCTCCACTGGCCCGCCACCTCAGCGCAGGGCCGCGAGATCGGCCACTACCATCCCGACATGCCGGTGGCGGTGGTCAATGCCGGGGGCACCCGGCTGCCCGCGCGGCTGAAAGTGATCCAGGCGGCTCCGGCCCACGCCTCGGCGCGAGGCTATGTCGCCGACATCGCCGGCGCCAACCATTCGACCCTGCTGGGCAAACGTTTCGCCGATCCGATCATCGTCGGGATCGAGCACGTGATGGCGAAAGGCTAGCCCGCGGCCTCGCGGCCACGGGCCCGGCTTAGCCGATGGGGTCTTCGACCCCAACGTCTCTTTGCAGGTGGTTCGATAGTCGTCCTGAGAGCCGACGCCGCATGAGGGCGCTGTCTGGTTGAGTCGGCGCGCGATGGCGCCTAGGCGCGGTGAAGACCCGCGCCAGCCACTTGAATAGGTCCATTGAAACCCGAAATTGAAGGTTGAAGGTCGGCGGTCTGACGCATGACGATCTCCTTCCGTGGCTCGGGTTCCGGCCCGTGGCGGCCGCTCACGAGATGCATAGCAGAGAACGCGGGTCTGCGCCTAGCCCGGCTCCCGCTCAACCCCACCACAGGCCGACCGCAGCCGATCCAGGGCCAGCGGACGCACAGACACCCCCGGAAGACTGGCCAGGAGTGGCGAGCCTTCGCCCTGGATGAACGGCAGGCTCCCACGCACGCCAGCCGGCAGACGCAGGAGCGCCGCACGTTGCGGCGGCGACAGCCCAGCCGCGTGCCCGGCGAGCGCCTGAATCGTGAGGGGCCTATCTGTGGTGATCTCGAACCGCCCGTCCCAGACCCCGGCGCCTTCCGAGGCCAGGGTGAGGGGCGCGAGCCCGTCGCGTCCGGGGTCGCGCAGGAAACGGACCTGGCGTTCGTCGGCCTCGATCCGCGCCCCGGCCAGGGTAGCGGTGACACTGGCGTCGGATCTCAGGATCGCCGCAAGGCGCTCCAGGCGGTCGCCACGCGGGGGGCGCGTGGTTCCGGCGGCGCAGAGGCATGCGGCGGCGAGAAAGGCCTGCGGGACGTTCCGAAGGGCTGTGCGGGGCAGGGACATTCCGCCGGCCAGCTCGATCGAGGCGCTGGCGAACCTAGACAGGTCGAGGCGAAAGGTGACCTCGTCGCTCTCCATGCCCGTCAGGCCAGCGCGTGCCCGGGTGCGGGCGAAGCGGGGGTCCTCATTGGCGGGGTCCTCGATCCAGGTCTCACCGCGTTCAGTCAGCCAGGCGCGGAGTTCGGCCCGCGTCCGCGTCAGCAGGGGGCGGAGCAGGAAGACTCCTCGGCCTTCCGGCCAGGCCGGCGATGGACCCCACTCCCACGGGCTGGGTGTGGTGGCGCCGGCTTCACGCATCGCGGCGGCCTCGAGCCGGTCAGAGGCGGTGTGGCCCATCAGCACGACCCTGGCTCCAGCCCGACGGGCGGCGTCGGCGATCAGGCGGTGACGGGCGGCGCGGGCGGCGGCGGGCAGGCCGGTGACGGGCTTGGCGCCCTCCCAGGCCAGGGCTTGAAACGCCGCGCCGAGGCGGGCGGCGATGGCGGCGCACGCCTGGGTCCAGGCGCTGCTCTCGGCCCGCAGACGATGATCGACGGTGAAGATCATCAGGCGTCGCCCATGAGCACGAGCCCAGTCCGCGGCCATCAGCGTCAACACCAAGGAATCGCCGCCGCCGGAAAGGGCCACGGCGATGGGCGCGGGCGAGGCGATCAGCAGGCGGCGGTCTAGAACCTCTTGAACGACGGGTTCTAGATCGTGCACTTGGCCTGGGTCCGGGCGGCTGTCGCGCGGCCCTTCACGGCGGCCACGGCCTTCGGGTATCGGCGGTCGAACTCGCCCAGGATCTGACAGGCGTCGGCGGGCTTCTTGATGGCGATCAACGCGCGGGCCAGCTCCACCGTGGCGTCGGGCGCCCAGCCTGTCGCCGGCCAGCCACGGATGGCGCTGATATAGGCCTGGGCCGCATCGGCGTTTGCGCCGCGAGCGGCCAGAGTCTTGCCAAGCCAGTAGCGGGCCTCCGGCGCCTTGGCGCTGCCGTCATAGCGGTCGACAAAATCGCGGAACGCGCCTTCGGCGCCGGTGTAGTCGCCGCCCAGCATCATCTGGCGCGCGGCGGCAAAGGCTTCTGTCGGCGTCTGGACGGAGCTGGGCGCCCCGGCCGAGCCGCCGGCGAGATCGGGCGACGGGCCCTCGGCGGTAGGGCTGGCCTGCTGCTGCTCCAGGCCGCTTAGGCGATCGGCCAGCGCCTTGTTGTCGCGCTTCAGGGCCTCGGCGTCGCGCCGGGCCAGCTGAAGTTCGTGGTTGGTGCTCTCCAGCTGGCCGTTCACGCGTGTGAGCGCCTGCTCCAGGTCGGCGATCCGGCGGGTCACTTCCTGGAGTTGGTAGTCGGTCTCGGCCGGCTGGACGACCACCGGCTTTCCGGAGTCGCGGCCCTGGAAGACGATGGATCGCAGCTCCCGCATCACCTGCTCCATACGATCCAGGCGCCGGGCGTCGCGGGCGTCCAGGGGGTCAATGGGGGTTTGGGCGAAGGCGGGCGTGACGCTGACCAGGGTCAGGACAGCGGCGGAGGCGAGGGCGAGACGGCGAAGGGTCATGCGATCATCATCTTCAGGTCGGGTGGGCCAAATTGCGGCCCGTCCGTGGGATTAGTCCAGAACGCAAAGAGGGGTCCCGCTCCGGGGACCCCTCTCGCACTCTCCTCGAACTGGTACTAAGCGCGCTTTAGCGCGCGCCGCCGGTGATGGCGGTGTGGCCGTTCCGGTTGCGCTGATAGGCGTCCTCGCTGGTGCCCGGATCGATCGGGCGTTCCTTGCCGAAGGACACCGTGGAGATCCGCGCCGGCGAAACGCCGCGGCTCACCAGATATTCCCGGACCGAATTGGCGCGACGGGCGCCGAGGGCCAGATTGTATTCACGAGTGCCGCGTTCGTCGGCATTGCCCTCGATGCGGACCTGAACACTGGGGTAGCGCATCAGCCACTGGGACTGAGCATCCAGCACCGGGCCGGCGTCAGAGCGGATATCGTACTGGTCGAAGTCGAAATAGACGCGGTCGCCGATGTTGACGACGAAGTCCTGGATCGAACCGGGGACGACGTTGCCGACGCCGGGGCCAGGGCCGGGTTGCGACGGATAGCCGGGGCCAGGGCCGGGGCCGGGCGTCGGGCCAGGCTTGGGCTTCGAGGCGCAGGCGGCCATCGACAGAGCCGCGGTGGTCACAAGCGCCAGTCGAAGGGCGTGCTTGGTGCTGAAGCTCATCTCGGGCCTCTCCTTGAGCTGGTTAAGCTGGTTTCGTCGGCGCCGAACGCGCCATTTCCTGAACTCTACCTGCATTTCCATGTGCCGGACATTTCAAATGACCGCCACTATGCAAACGTTACACCTGAATTCTCTCATCAGTTGAGCAGCGGAGACCAGGCGGGGTCGGAGCCGGAGCCCGGATAGGGGGCTGGTCGAAGGATCCGACCTGTTACATCCACCGTCCATAAACGCGGTGGCCCGCCAGATGTTTCACGACTGAACATCAGAACACGCCCATTTGGCGCCCAGGTCGGGCTCTCATCCAGATAGCTGGTGGTCAAAAGCCGCTCATCCGAGCCGTCCGGACGCATGACCCCGATGTGGAACTGCCCGCCCGCCTGTTTGGTGAAGGCGATGAAATCCCCCACCGGGCTCCAGACCGGGGTGGTATAGCGGCCGGACCCATAAGAAATGCGACGGACGCCCGAGCCGTCTGAGTTCATGATGTAGAGCTGGGGCGACCCGCCGCGGTCGGAGTTGAAGACGATCTTCGTGCCGTCCGGCGAGAACGACGCCGAGGTGTCGATGCCCGGGTCGGAGGTCAGCCGCGCCGAGGTGCGGCTCTTCAGGTTCATCACATAGATGTCGCTGTTACCGCCCCGCTCCACCGAGAAGGCGACGCGGCCGCCATCGGGCGAGAAGCGCGGCGCGTACACCATGCCTGGGAACTGGCCGATGCTCTCGCGCCGGGCGGTCTCCAGGTTGAACAGATAGATGGCCGAGCCCTCCGGCCGCAGAGTCATGTAGGTGATCTCCTGGCTGGTGGCCGAGAAGCGGGGCGACATGACGATGTAGGATCCATCGGTCAGGTAGCTCGGATTGGCGCCGTCCTGGTCCATGATGGCCAGGGTCTTGGTGCGGTTGATCCGGCCCCCGGTCTCGGAGACGAAGACGATGCGGGTGTCGAAATAGCCCTTTTCCCCGGTCAGCCGCTCATAGACGGCGTCGGAGATCTTGTGGGCCACGCGGCGCCAGTTCTCGGGGGTCGAGGTGAACTGCAGGCCCAGAAGCTGTTGCTCGGAATAGACATCCCACAGCCGGAAATCGACCCGCAGTTGGCCGCCCTCGACAGTGACCTGGCCATTGACCAGGGCCTGGGCGTTGATCGCCTTCCAGTCGGGGAATCGCGGCTGGACGGCGACGTTCAGGCCCTTCTCGATGTAGGCCTGTTGGCTGATGGGCGCGAACAGCCCTGAGCGTTCAAGGTTGCCGGTGATGACCTGGGCGATGTCGGCGCCGCGGGTTCCGCCAAAGGCCGGAATGGCGATGGGCAGGGGCTGGACGTCGCCCTTGTTGACGTTGACCTCGATCTGGGCGGCGGCGGGCGTCGGCGTCGACACCGTGGCGAGCATGAGGCTGGCGAGGACCAGGCAGAGGGCCTTCAGTCGCATCGTGCGGGTCTCCTTAAGGGCGCTCATTGGCAGGCTTCCTGGGCGTTGAAGGTGGGGGCCCAGGCCTGGCCGTAGACCTCGCGGGGCAGGGCCTTGTCGGCGGCGGCCTGGCGAACGGCGCGGATCGCGCGTTCGGCGGCGGCCCGGACCACGGGATTGGACGAGGATTCCTGGCCGCCGGCCTCGACGGCGCCGACCACCTGGCCGCTGGCTGAGAGGGTGAAGGTGACGCGCACGCGCACGTCGCGGCCGCCCTCGACCTCGCAATTGGGATTCCAGCGCCGTTCGATCTGGGAGACGAGGCCCGCCAAGGCGCTGGCCGAAACCCCCTTGCCCGCACCGGCGGCGGCGCGGGCCTCAAGGGCGGTCTCTTGCTTGGTGGGCCCCCTCGCTGCGGACGAGGACTTGCCGCCGGAGGGGCGCGACTTTGCGATGCTGGCCGACAGGGCGTCGAGGTCGAGCGCTTTCTGGGGCTTGTCGGCGGGCTTCTGAACGCCCTTGGCGGTGGGATCGACGGTGGGCTTGGCCGCCACCGGCGCGGGTTTGTTGGGGCTTGGCGCCGGGACGGGCGCGGGTGGAACGGGATCGGGCAAGGGCGCCTCGACCGCGGCCTCGGGCGGGGCGTCGGGGACCGGCTGCTCGGTGGTGGCCATCTGCTCCTGAGCGGCTTTGGCCGCGGCGCGCAGGTCGGTGTAGGTGGCGTTGGAGATGATGTTCACCGGCACGGTCGTGCCCACCAGGGTCGGCGCCTTGGGCCAGGAGACCAGCGCGGCCACCAGTACGCCGCCGTGCAACAGCACGGAGACCATCATGGCCGCGGAGAAATCCGACCGGGTGCGCGTCATGCCGGCCTCAACCCGCCGGAGCGTCCGCGGCGGGGGTTCCGCCGGAGGAGGGGCCGCCGGTGTCGGTGATCAGGTTGATCGAGGTGAAGCCGGAGGTCGACAGGGCCGCCATGACCTGGGCCACCACGGAATAGGAGGCGCGGCCATCGGCGCGGACATAGATCGGTTTGGTGGTGTCGCCCGCCATGGCGCGCAGGCGTGGGGAGAGGCCGGCGAAGACCACCGGCTCCTCCTGTACGAACAGCGAGCCGTCGGCGCGGATGGAGACCGTCAGCGGTTCCGACTGATCCTGCATGGAGCCGGCCTCGGTCTTGGGCAGCTCGACGGGCACGCCCACCGTCAGAAGCGGGGCGGAGATCATGAAGACGATCAGCAGCACCAGCATCACGTCCACCAGGGGCGTGACGTTGATCTCAGACAGGGCGCCTCTGCGCCCGCCACGGCGGCGCCTGCGGCCACCACCGCCCGAGGCTGAGAACGCGTCGTGGCTTGAGATCGCCATGCGCCTAGGTCCGATCCGCCAGCCGCCGCTGAATGGCGGTGGAAAGGTCGTCGGCGAAGCCCTCGAGACGGCCGGCATAGCGCGAGGCGTCGGTGGAGAACTTGTTGTAGGCGATATAGGCCGGGATGGCGGCGATCAGGCCAATGGCGGTGGCGAACAGGGCCTCGGCGATGGAGGGCGCCACCACGGCCAGGTTGGTGTTCTTCTGGATGGCGATTTCCTGGAAGGCGTTCATGATCCCCCAGACGGTGCCGAACAGGCCGATGAAGGGCGAGGCGGTGGCGACGATGGCCAGCGAGCCGAGACCGTCCTCCACCCGCTGGGCCTCCCGCGCGATGGTGGTGTCCAGCACCCGGTCGATGCGCTGGATCAGGAAGGCGGCCTGCGTGTCGGACGACAGGCCCTTGCCACGGGCGTCGCGCCATTCGCGCAGGGCGCCCTGCAGCATGCGGGGCAGGGCGTGCTTGGGCCGCTCGCCGGCTTCGGCGGCGATGTCCTCAAGGCTTCGGCCCGAGGAGACCTGGTTCTCGAACTTGTCGGCCTGACCATTCAGCACGCTGAAGCGGAAGAACTTGTCGAGGATCACGGTCCAGGACCACAGCGACGACAGCGCCAGGCCCGTCATCACGCTCTTCACCACCCAGTCGGCGCGCATGAAGAGGGAGAGGAAGGAGAAGGTGTCGGCGGTGATCGCGGCGGGGACTGCGGGGTCCATGCGGCCTGGGCTCCGTGGTTTGCGTCCGGCCAGGATTGGCCTAGGACGGCGCAGTGTCGAACTTGTGGCCAAGCCATCACAGAAATGACCGTTTCACTCTGAGACGGGCAGTTCTGGCCACTCCTGGTTAGAGCGCGATGGCCGCCAGAACCGGAAGTCCACTTCCGGCCATCGTGCTCTAGCAAAAAAGGGGCCGGAGCGTTGCTATGAGTTCCTTAGGCGGCTTTCGGGGCCGTCCCGCCAGATCGATACAGGCCGCCTCCACCACCGCTTGAGCGATCAGTTGTTCGCCGCGGGTGATCTTCTGATCGATGAACAGGCGCGGTCCCGCCATCCTGTCGTAGGTGGTGCGCACCATCAGAGCATCGTCGATGCGGGCCGGAGCCTTGAAGTCGATTTCCAGCCGCACGACGGTGAAGGCCGCAGGGTCGGGGCGGTCCAGAAGATCGGCATGTCCGATCCCCGCCACGCGCAGGAAATCGCTGCGGCCGCGCTCGAAAAACCGCACGTATTGGCCATGATAGACGACCCCCGTGAAGTCCGTGTCCTCGTAATAGATCCGCACCGGCAGCCGGTGTTCGCGGCCGACGATCTCGCCGGCATAGGGTTGGGTCATCGGGGTCGGTCCTGCAGCATGGCCGAGGTGAGGAGAGCGCCGAAGCCGAACAGCAGCCAGGCCGCGCCGGTCACCAGGCGCGCGGGGTTCGAGGCGTAGAGTTCGGGCGACAGGGTCATGGCCAGCGCGTCCAGCAGTCCGCCGACCAGGCAAAGAATCGCGGCGGTTGGCAAGCGCGGGCCCCGGCCGCCTGCGGTCAGGCGATGCACGAGGCTCACCAGCACCGGGGCCAGCAAGGCGGTCAGGCCAAACAGGATCGCGGTGGCGTAACCGCCGCTGAACACCCCCCACGGCATCGCCAGGCGGATGAACACCGCCGCGAGGAACCAGAGCACGGCGCCCAGCAGGATGAGGGAAAGGGTACGCATCGCCTCCTTATGCCCGGAGGGGTGTGACGCGGTCGAGGCCCTATGATCCGGCGGTGCTTTTCACGGCTCGTCCCCGAACAATCCGGCCTGCCCGCCGGCCTGGATCTGCGGCGGCGGGGTGAGGCCGATGTGGGTGTAGGCCTTGGCGCAGACCATGCGGCCCCGCGGCGTGCGCTGGATGAAGCCCTGCTGCAGCAGGAAGGGCTCGATGACGTCCTCTACGGCGTCGCGGGCCTCGGCGATGGCGTAGGCCAGGGTCTCGACCCCCGCAGGCCCGCCGCCATAGTTCTCGATCAGGGCCCGCAGGTAGCGGCGGTCCAGGGCGTCGAGGCCGGCCTCATCGACGTCCAGGCGCGCCAGCGCCTTGGCGGCGGCCTTCTGGTCAATGAGGGTGGCGCCGTCGGCGGCGGCGAAGTCGCGGACCCGGCGCAGCAGGCGGCCGGCCACCCGCGGCGTACCCCGCGCCCGGGCGGCGATCTCCAGGGCGCCGTCCGGCGACAGCTCCAGGTTCATCTTCCGGGCGGCCTGGGTCAGCACCTTCTGCAGCTCTGCGTGGGTGTAGAACTCAAGGCGCAGGGGAATGCCGAAGCGGTCCCGCAGCGGCGTGGCCAGCAGGCCCGCCCGCGTCGTGGCCGCCACCAGGGTGAAGGGCGCCAGGTCGATGCGGATCGAGCGGGCCGAGGGACCGTCGCCGATGATCAGATCCAGGACGTGATCCTCCATCGCCGGATAGAGGATCTCCTCCACATTGGCCGGCAGACGGTGGATTTCGTCGATGAACAGCACGTCGCGCGGTTCGAGATTGGTCAGGATGGCGGCCAGGTCGCCGGCCTTGGCCAGGACCGGCCCGCTGGTGGCGCGGAAATTGACTCCCAGCTCCCGGGCGACGATCTGGGCCAGGGTGGTCTTGCCGAGGCCGGGCGGGCCAAACAGCAGGACGTGGTCCAGAGCCTCGGCGCGGGCCTTGGCCGCTTCGATGAAGACCGAGAGGTTGCCCTTGGCCTGCTCCTGTCCGACGAACTCGGCCAGCGTCTGGGGCCGCAGGGCCTTGTCGGAGCCCTCCATCGGGACTTCCTCGCCCGAGACCAGGCGGGTCATCGGCCGAGTTCCTGCAGGCCGGCCTTGATCAGCACCTGGACCGTGGCGTCATCCCCCAGGCGCAGGGCGGCCTGCTCGACAACGCGGCGCGCGTTCACCTCGGCGATGCCCAGACCCATCAGGGCCGAGACCGCCTCGCC
The DNA here is from genome assembly GCF_037968635.1 of Phenylobacterium sp. Lineage (GTDB taxonomy): Bacteria > Pseudomonadota > Alphaproteobacteria > Caulobacterales > Caulobacteraceae > Phenylobacterium. Next base: position 12,659 of record NZ_JBBKVV010000132.1, on the reverse strand, counting down.
TGTGGCGGAGGGGACGAGCGGCGCGGGCGCGAGGGCGGTGGCGTGGAAGGCCGCGACCGGCCCGTCGGTGAGCGGCTTGTCCTTCAGCTCAGTGACGATGCGCAGGGCGAGTTTGGGCCCCACCCCGTTGGCGCGGGCCACGGCGGCCTTGTCCTCGCGGGCGGCGGCCTGGGCCAGTTCGGCGGGCGACAGGATGTCCAGCACCCCCAGCGCCGCCTTGGGCCCGACCCCCTGGATGGATTGCAGGACCACGAAGGCGCGCCGCTCGTCGCGGCCGAGGAAGCCGTAGAGCCGCATGCCGGTGGCCTCTGACCACTGCGTCTCCACGTGCAGCACCGCCTCCTCGCCCATGGCCGGCAGGTGGCCGAGCGTGCGCGATCCGCAACGCACCACATAGCCGACGCCGGCGACGTCGATCAGGGCGTCCTCTTCGCCGACCTCCGCCACCAGGCCCCGCAGACGCCCGATCACGCCGCGGCTCCGAAACTGCGGGCCTTGCGAGCGTGGGCATGGGCGATGGCGACGGCCAGCGCATCGGCGGCGTCGGCGCTGGCGGGGCCGGCCTTGGGCAGCAGCCGGGCGATCATGAAGGCCACCTGCGTCTTGTCGGCGGCCCCGGTGCCCACCACCGACTTCTTGACCACGGTGGCGGCGTACTCGGCCACCGGCAGCCCGGCGCGGGCCGGGACCACCAGGGCCATGGCCCGGGCGTGACCCAGCTTCAGGGCGGAGGCCGCGTTGTTGTTCATGAAGGTCTCCTCCACCGCCGCCTCATGGGGCGCGTGGGCGACGACGACCTCGCTGATGCCCTCGAACAGGGCCAGCAGGCGCTCGGAGAAGGGCAGGTTATCCTTGGGCGCGATCACCCCATGGGCCACGTGGGTCAGCCGCGCGCCCTCGATCGCGATCACGCCCCAACCGGTGCGGCGAAGACCCGGATCGAGACCGAGGATGCGGATGGCGGTCATGCGGAGACTCAAGGCATGTTCGGGATATGTTCTGGTGATACAGCGGCCTTCAGAGTTAAGGAAGGGTGTTCTGGCTAGGCCGGCGCCTGCTGGAGGGCCGGCTTGGAGGGCGAGAGCGCCCTGCCGAGCGCCATGCCCGGTTCCTCCACCAGCTTGTAGAGCCCCCAGGCGATGGGGACAGTGATCGCGAAGGTCAGCAGGACGGCGGCCGGGAAGCGGACGCCCGACCCGCCGGGCAGGGCTTCGATCCACCTGTAGCCGCCGAAATGGGCCATCCACGCGATCACATGGGGATGGGCGAGATAGAGGCTGAAGCTGATCTTGCCGAGGAACTGGGTGATGGGGTTGGACAACAGCACCGGCGGTGCGAAGGCCATGCCAAGGCAGAGCAGGGCGAAGGGCGCGCCCCAGAGCAATTGGTAGACGGTGTTGCCCGCCCGCCCCGGCATCAGGGGCGTCGGCCACTGCCCGATCAGGTAGAAAGCCAGCATGCCAATCACCCCGACGATCAGAGCGGCGGCGGCGCGTGTCACGGGCATGCGACGATGGATGAAATAGGCCAACAGCCCGAAGCCGAAATAGGGCAGGTTGAACAGGAAGCCGTGCTGGATGAAGGAGCCCGGCATCCCGGCGATCGCGTCCAGCCGCAGTCCGTAGATCACGGCGACCCCGCTGGCGATCACGGTCGCAACGGCGGCTGAGAAAGGTCCGCGCACCACCATCAGCACCAGTGGCAGGATGGCGTAGAACAGCATCTCCACGCCGATCGACCAAGACGCAGGCGCGACGCCGTCCACTGTGCTTGGGAAGAGACCGAAAACGAACCCGAGGTTCAGGGCCAGCACCCGCAGGTTCGCGCCCATCCATGCAAATCCGCCGTGGGTAAAGATCGTGAACAGCAGGATGGCGTAGTAGAGCGGCGCGATGCGGAAGACCCGCCGCAGATAGAACTGCCCGATCTCGCCGCGAGAGCTGAGCCGGCCTTCATAGCCGTAGGCCAGGCTGAAGGCGCTGACGACGAAGAACAGTGGCACGCCGTATGCGAAGAACCACTTCATGAATTCCAGGCTGTGCGGAACCGCGGCGCCGGTGAGATGGATGACGTGAAAGATCACGATCGCGCTGGCCGCGTAGGCGCGCAGGGACTCGATGCCGCCGAGATGGGGACGGCGCGCGGGGGCCGCGGCGCCGTTGGATTTGGTCGTCATGCGTCCCCCGGCGAGTGGCTGGCGACAAGCTATCCGTCGTCGAGGCGGCCAACAACCCTGGGGGGTGACGATGCGCCGGTCTCTCAACCACGCCTTTCAAGCTTCACCGCGTAATCTTCCGTTATCCATCCCACCGCTAAAGCTTGGGCGTTGGGGGATATTCATGCGCTGGTTGCTGAGCCTGGTGGCTGTCTTGAGTGTCGGCTTGGCGTCCTGCGCCTCGCACCAGACCATGATCGAACTGCAGCGGCCGCCGTTGAAGAACGCGCTGGCCTTCTCCGTGCCCCCAGGCCACCCCTTCTACCAGACGGTGACGGTCGACTACGTCGCCGGTATGAGTCAGCACTCCTTCCTGTTCGCCGAGGCCAATCAGCGGCAATTCCGGCCGAAGCTGGCCCGGATGCTGGAAGACTCCGGCATGCTGGCGCCCACACCGATCGCCGCGCGTTATGGCCTGCAAGTGGAGTTTGTGGACCTCAACGGTTCATCCATCGGCGGAAATTTCGAAAGCCGGAGCCGGGCCATCTACCGGATCGTTGAGCGCCGCAGCGGCCGGGTCGATTTCCAGACCACGGTGGACGCAGGGTTCAGCGCCCGCTTCGTCGGCCTGGACGAACGCGATGCGGTGGCCCTGGTCGGGCTCGGTTTCCTCGGCGACCCTTTCGACATCATCAATCTCTCCAACTACATCGCGCCCGGCAATTTCGGAGGCGGCGACGCCGCGTGGCCCGCCCATGCCCGTGAGGGTGATCTGGCCACCAGTGGCTACGGCGCTCGCAGCGGATTCGTGCGGGGCCAGCAGGCCGACTTCCAGATGATGCGGCAGAGCATCGCCAAGTTCGTCCTGGCGCTCAGCGAGGACCAGCATCTGCCGATGACCGTGATCCTGCCCTGCCTCTACAACGCCGATATCGAGGCCCAGAAGGCCGAACTCGCCCAGCGCCACATCCGCGTGGTGGAGGACGACTGCAGCCTCTATCCCCGCAAGGCCCGGCCGATCGTCTACTGATCAGCCCCGTGCTTTCACTTCCACGATCTCGTGTCCCGGCCCTTTGCGCACGATCAGGTCGGCCAGGTCTCGGGCAGGCGCGATGTGATCATGCAAATTCTTCAGGTTGACCTTCTCCCAGACCATCCTGGCGAGGCCCTCGACCTCGGGCCGGCTCATATGCCGGAAGCGGGCGTAGAAGGAGGCCGGATCGTGCTCGGCGGCCTCCCACAGGCCCAGGAAGCGGGCGAGATACCAGGCCTCCAGATCCGGCTCCGGCGCATCCAGATAGATCAGGCTGTCGATCAGGGACGGACCATGGGTTGGGATCAGGTTCAGCCCCTCGATGATCAGGATGTCCGGGGGATTCAGGGTCCGGGCGAGCGCCGGATCGATGTCATAGGTGACGTGGGAATAGCCGGGGAAGATCGTCGGCCCATGGCGGACCTCCTCCAGAGCCGCACGCAGGGCGGCGTGGTCGTAGGAGGGTGGGAAGCCCTTCTGGTTGAGGATTTCCAGTTCCGTCAGCCGGGCGTTAGGGAACAGGAAGCCGTCGGTACAGACCAACTCCACCCGTGCGCCCTCCGCCGCCAGGTGTTCTGCCAGGGCGGCCGCGAACACACTCTTGCCCGCGGCCACCGCTCCGGTGACGCCGATGATGTAGGTTCCCAACTCGGGTCGACGGGCGGCAAGGCGCTCGGCCACCAGGCTCAGATCCATCCCAGCCATCAGCCCTCCGCGGATTTTCCAGGGCGAGCCTGACACAGGCCCGCCGCTCTGGGCTAGATGGTGTCGAACAGGGGAAGCCAGATGGCCAAGACCAGCAACAACACCTCCGTCGAGGACCTGAACCGCGCCAATGAGGGCAAGCTGCCGGGCCACCTGGGCCTGACCGTCACCGAGGTCTCCGATGGCCGCGTGGTGGGGCGGTTCGAGGTGCGGCCCGACCTGGTGGCCCATACCGGGTTCCTGCTGGCCGGCTGCCTGCTGTCTGTGGCCGACATCCTCTGCGCCTACGGGGTCTCCACCGTCTGGCCGGAGGGGGCGAGCGGCTTCACCACCGCTGAGGTGAAGTGCAACTTCATGAGCACCCTGCGGGAGGGGACGGTGGTCTGCACCGCCCAGATGCTGCACGGCGGCCGCACCACTCAGGTCTGGGACGCCACGCTGACGGACGGCGCCACCGGCAAGCTGATGGCCGCCTTCCGCTGCACGCAGATCATCCTCTATCCGCGCGCTTAGGCGCTGGCTGACGCCGTGGCGGATTGCGCGTCGCTCTTCGGCGGCGGCGCCTGCAGCAGTTCGATGGTGTAACCGTCGGGGTCCTTGGCCAGGCCGACCATCGCCCCGCCCAGGCTGGCGATGGGGGCGGGTTCGCGCAGGATGGTCAGACCCTCGGCCTTGATCCGGTCGCTGACCGCCTTGGGGTCGGTGACATAGAAGACCAGCTTGACCGGATTGTCCTTGTAGTTCCGCTCCGAGCCGTCGGTGTAATGCATCAGCACCACGGCGGTGCGGCCCTCGAAGGCCACCACCACCTCGTCCATGTAGTCCAGCTTGAAGGTCTGAACCTGCTTCATGCCCAGGACCCGGGTGTAGAAGTCGGTGGAGCGGGCCAGGTCGCTGACCCCGATGCCGGTGGCGCCGAGATAGTCGGGGGAACGGGGCATGGGCGATTTCCTCTTGAGGTTTTCAGCCTGAATAGCCGAGCCTGACATACCGCAACATTGAAATGTGAGCGGGCTTAGCGTTCCCGTCGGAACTTCGCGGCATCCGCCGCCAGCGAAGACGACATCTTGGCCTCCACGTCTTCCTCGGCCAGGTAGGGCAGGGAGCCGGCGACGCCGCGGATGGCCAGCCACATCTGGAATGCGAACTGAGGCAGGATCTTCAGGGGCCGGCGCTTGTCGGTGACGTCCCAACCGGCGGCCTCGAAGGCCTCGACCTGATCGCGTTCCGACTTGCGTTCGATCCTGTCCCAGTCGGCGGGCAGGGCGACCTCGTCGGCCTCGTCCAGGGTCAGGCCGAAATTGGCGCGGCTGACCTCGTCGAGCTGTGGAAACTCAGCCTGCGCGCCGGGCTCGCGCATGGCAGGCTTCATGACGGAGGCGAATTCCAGCTCGGCGATACCGGGCAGGTCGATCAGGCGGCGCAGGGTGCTCATGGCGAAAGTCTAGCCGAAGGTCAGGTGAGCCCCAAGCGGGTGCGGGTTGCGTGGTCGCCGGCATGGCCTCAAGTTTCACGCGGGGGAGACGCCATGACAGAAACGACGCCCGGCCGCCGTCGAGCGGCCTTTGGCTTCATCTTCGCCAGCGCGCTCGCCAATACAGTGTCTTTCGGGCTGATGATCCCGATCCTGCCCAATCTGATCAAGCAGTTCGTCGGCGGCGACACGGCCCAGGCCTCGGAATGGGCGGTGGTGTTCGCCGTCACCTGGGGCGTGATCCAGTTCTTCTGCGGTCCGATCCTGGGCCTGATGTCCGACCGATGGGGCCGCCGCCCCGTTCTGCTGATCTCTCTTTTCGGACTGGGTTGTGATTTCCTGCTGATGGCCTGGGCTCCCAACCTGGCCTGGCTCTTTATCGGCCGGATCATCAGCGGGGCGACCGCCGCCACCTTCTCAACCGCCAACGCCTATGTGGCCGATGTCACCCCGCCGGAGCAGCGGGCCCAGGCTTTCGGCTGGATGGGCTCGGCCTTCTCCTTCGGATTCCTGGTGGGGCCGGCCATCGGCGGTCTGCTGGGGGAGATCGACCTCCGCCTGCCGTTCCTGGCGGCCTCGGCGTTGACCCTGCTCAACTGGCTCTATGGGCTGCTGATCCTGCCGGAGTCCCTGCCGCTCGAGCGGCGGGCCACGACGTTCGACTGGCGTCGTGCAAACCCCCTGGGCTCGCTAAAGCTGCTCCGGTCGCATCGCGCGCTACTGGGCCTCGCGGTCATCACCTTCCTCAACCAGCTCGCCAACCTGGTCTGGCCCAGCATCATCGTCCTCTACATGGGCTACCGGTTCGGCTGGTCGACGTTCCAGGTCGGGCTCTCGTTGATGGCCGGCGGGCTTATGGGAATCCTGGTTCAATCCTTCCTGGTTGGTCCGGTGGTCAGGCGTGTCGGAGAACGAGGCGCCCTGCTGCTGGGGGCGGGGTTCAGCACGCTTTCGTTTCTCTGGGTGGGACTGGCGCCCAACGGATGGGTCTACATCCTGGGCATGCCGTTGGGCGCTCTCTCAGGCTTCCTGATTCCCGGCCTTCAGGGTCTGATGACACGCCGGGTGGCGCCGCACGAACAGGGGCAGCTGCAGGGGGCCAACCAGAGCCTGAACGGCGTGGCCTCGGTGCTGGGCCCGCTGATATTCGGCCTGACCTTCGCCTGGTCGGTGCGCCATGCCGAGGTCTTCCCCCTGACCGGCCTGGCCATGCTGATCGCCGGTGGCATGATGTTGATCGGCTTCATCCTGGCGCTAAGGACCCCGCGCGACCCTGGGGCGGCCTGAGGCTCTAGGCGAGCACGCTGAGCCTGCTAAACCTTGGCCATGGCCGCCCCCGACGACTCGTACGATCCCCTGACACCGGTGCCGGCGATCCGCCGCATCTTCGGCGCCGGCGACGCCTTCTCGCTGTGGTTCAGCCTGGGGATCGGTCTGCTGGTCCTACAGGCCGGCGCCTTCCTGGTTCCAGGTCTGAGCCTGCCGCACGCCTTGGCCGCCATTGTGGTGGGGTCGCTGCTGGGGGTGCTGCTGCTGTCCCTGGCGGGCGTGGTGGGGGCAGACACCGGGCTCTCGGCGATCGCCAGCCTGAGGCCGGCGCTGGGCGTGCGCGGGGCGGCGATCCCGGCGGTGCTGAACGCCGTCCAGCTCACCGGCTGGGGCGCCTTTGAGATTATCGCCATGCGCGAGTCGGCCGATGCGCTCGCCAAGCAGACCTTCGGGGTCTCCGACCCCCTGGCCTGGACCCTGCTGTTCGGAGCCCTGGCGACGGTTCTGGCCGTGATGGGGCCTGTGTCCTTTGTGCGCCGCTTCCTGCGCGCCTGGGGCCTGTGGCTGCTGCTGGCCGGCGCGGCCTGGCTGACCTGGAAGCTGCTGGCCGACTACGACCTGGCCGCTCTGCTGGCCAAGGCGGGAACCGGCGAGATGAGCTTCGGCGCCGGCGTCGACCTTGTGGTGGCCATGCCGCTTTCGTGGCTGCCGCTGATCGCCGACTACACCCGCTTCGGCCGCACGCCAGGCGACATGTTCCGGGGTAGCGCCATGGGCTATCTGCTGGCCAATATCTGGTTCTTCGGTCTCGGCGCCAGCTACGCCCTGGCTTCGGGAGGCGACAACATGCTGCTCACCGCCCTCGCGGCGGCGGGCGGCGGCGTCGCCCTGCTGCTGATCCTCATCGACGAGACCGACAACACCTTCGCCGACATCCATTCGGCGGCGGTCTCCACCGCCACGCTTGTGCGGGTCCGGCCGGCAAGGTTGGCGATCGGCTATGGTCTGCTCTGTACGGCCATCGCCGTGGCCGCGCCGCTCGCCAAGTACGAGGGCTTCCTGCTGTTGATCGGTTCGGTGTTCGCGCCCCTGTTCGGCGTGCTGCTGACCGACCACTTCATCGTGCGACGCAGGACCATCGCAGCCGACGAGATCCGACTGAAGGGCGGCGCCTACTGGTTCATCGGCGGGTTCAGCCTGCGCGGGCTGACGGCGTGGATCGTCGGCATCGCGGCCTATCAGGCGGTGGCGCGGCTGGCGCCCAGTCTCGGCGCGACCCTGCCGGCCCTCGTGGTGGCCGCGGCGACCTATATGATGCTTACGACCGCGCGGCCCCGCCGCTCGTGATCTCCTTGATCAGGCCCTGAAGCTGCTGTTTGCCACCGGCGTTCCAGACCGCCTTCATGTGCTCGAGCGTGCGGGCCGCGCTCTCCTCGAACTTCCAGTCGCAATCCTCGAAACGGCAATCTTTGAACACCGGGGCCTCGCCGCCGGCATAGACCAGGCGACACTTCTGAAAATCGCAGTCGTAGAAGGTCTCACCGTCTAGCTGGACGGTTTCACGGGTGAAGGATGTGGAGCTTTGCATGGCGCGGTCTTCCTGAGGTTCGGGGCGAGGCGGCGGGCCCACCGCAGGAGTTTGCGGGTCAGGTTCGGAGAAGCGCTCGGCAGGGCGGCTAGACACCTGAACGGCGGGCAGAAAGCAAGCCCGGCCTGCGCCAACCGCGCCCGAGCCAATGTGTCGCATCACCGATTAGCAGTCTTCTTATCGCGGCCAAGGTAGCTCTGGGCACAACCGCGCGGATTCGCGCAACCCGGAGTTGGACGACCTTGGCCACCCCGCTTTCCGTACGCCTGGATGAGGCCTGCGTCGCCGTGCGCGGCGTCACCGTGCCCAGGCTGGGGCTGTCTGTGTTCGGGACCCTGATGGCGGCGTTGATCCTGACGCCGGTCCAGGCGGCGGCCTGGCTGGCGGTGAGCCTGTCCCTGGAGGTGTGGCTGTGGATCGCCAGCCGCAGCCAGATCCTTGGCGGTCGGGTCCGTCACCGGGCGCGGGCCAACTTTCTTGTCAGCTTCACGAGCATCAGCCTCTGGTGGCTGGTGCTGGGGGTGATGTTCTGGAACGCTGACACCCTGGCGGGCCGGACCTGCGCGGCGGTCCTGGCGATCACCGTGCTCGGACTGGCGATCCTGCTCTTCTACAACACTCCCGTGATCTTCCTGGCCAGCGGCGCCGTGCCCGCAATCTGCGCCCTTCTGATCGTGGGCTTCAGCGACGGCCGCAGCTGGATGGAGATGGCGCCGATCCTCATGGCGCTGGGTCTCGGCATGATCTTCGTCGCCGGCCGGGCCATTGAGACCCCCTCGGCCCAGGCCCAGCAGCGGGCCGTCAACGACAGTCTGCATCAATATCAGGTGCTGGCCGACAACATCACCGACATCATCGCCCGCACCGATCTCGAAGGCGTCCACACCTATCTCTCGCCCGCCGTGGAGCAGGTGCTTGGCTACCGCCCCGATGAGTTGATCGGGGTGGCGCGCATCGGCCTGGTGCATCCCGACGATCATCCCGACGCCCTGGCGGCGGTGGGGCGGATGCTCGAGGACATCCGTCGGCGCGAGGTTGTCACCGCCCGGGTCCGGCACAAGGACGGCCACTGGGTTTGGTTGGAAACCAACGCCAAGTTGGTCTGCGAGCACGGTGTCCCGGTCGGGGTCATCGACGTCAGCCGCGACATCACCGAGCAGATGGCCAAGGACGCGGCCCTGCGCGAGGCCAAGACCGAGGCCGAGAGCGCCACCCGCGCCAAGGCCGAGTTCCTGGCCAATATCAGCCACGAGATCCGCACCCCCATGAATGGGGTTCTGGGCGCCCTGCAGCTTCTGGAAAGCGAGCCGATCTCGGCCGATGGCCGCGAACTGATGCGCCAGGCCGCCGATGCGGGTCTGATGCTGTCGCAGCTGCTGAACGACGTGCTCGACTTCTCCAAGATCGAGGCCGGCCAGTTCGACCTGGCGCCAGAGCCGATGAACCTCGGCGACGCCCTCGACACCGTCATCGCCCTGCTGGCCGGCCAGGCCAGGGCCAAGGGCGTCGAGCTGCGCCGCGAGACGACCGCGCAGGATCTATGGATCACCGCCGACCCGGTGCGGCTGCGCCAGGCGATGTTCAACCTGCTGGGCAACGCCATCAAGTTCACACACCAGGGCCATGTGGCCGCGCGCCTGCGGGTCACCCCGGCCGCCGACGGCCGGCGCCATGTCCGCCTCGAGATCGAGGACACCGGGGTCGGCATCGCGCCGGCGGCCCAGCCCCACCTCTTTGAGCGGTTCCGCCAGGCCGAAAGCTCGACTGCGCGCAGGTTCGGCGGCTCGGGCCTTGGTCTGTCCATCACCAGGGCCCTGGCCCAGATGATGGGCGGGGACATCTCGTTCACCAGCGTCCAGGGGCAGGGCTCGACCTTCTGGCTGGATTTCCACGCGCCGGCCGCCGCGCCGGCCGCCGTCCTGCCGGTGGAGGACGGCCTGCTGGAGGGGGTGCGCCTCCTGTTGGTGGAGGACAACCCTACCAACCGCCTCGTGGCCCGCACCCTGCTGACCCGCCTGGGCGCCCAGGTCGATGAGGCCGAGGACGGGTTGATCGGCCTCGCCGCCGCGCGTGACGGCGCCTACGACCTGATCCTGATGGACGTGCAGATGCCCAACATGGATGGAATCGAGGCGACCCTGGCGATCCGGTCCCTGCCGGGGATTGTCGCCCAGACCCCGATCATCGGCTTGACCGCCAATGTCATGACCCACCAGCAGGGGGCCTATCGGGCCGCGGGGATGAACGGAGTGGTGGCCAAGCCAATCGCGGTCGGGGCCTTGATCGGCGAAATCGCCCGGCTTCTGGGCGACGACGAGACCGCCATCGCCTCCTGAAAACTTGGGGACAGGCGGGGATTTCCGGCGTATCGGCCCGCCATGACCGAGCTCTTCTTCGACCTGCAGCCGACCCACAACCCGCACCGCTGGTTCATGCCCCTGACACCCGCCGTCTGCGTGGGGCCGCCGGATAACCTGTTCATGTACGGCGGCATCGGGCTGGCCAGCGCCATCGCGGCCATGGAGCGGACCTGTGGCCGGCCGGTGATCTGGGCCACGGCTCAGTACCTGTCCTATGCCCGGCCGGGCTCGGTGGTGGACCTCGACGTCCGGGTGCCGGTGCAGGGCAAATACAACAGCCAGGCGCGGGTGATCGGCCATGTCGGCGACCAGGAGATCTTCACGGTCAACGCGGCGCTTGGCGCGCGACCCAGCACCGTCTCCCATCAGTGGGTGAACATGCCCGACATGCCGGGGCCCGAGGACTGTGAGCGCTCAGTGCTGTGGGGCGACCAGGGCGACAACCTCAACGGCCGCCTCGACGTGCGCATGGCCAAGGGGCGCTACGGCGAAGGGCCGCGCACCGGCCAGCTCAGCGCCGACGGCCGCCTGGTGATGTGGATCAAGCCAGTGGAGGACTACGCGGTCGACGCCAGCATGCTGGCGATCGTGGCCGACTATGTGCCGTCTGGCGTCGGCGCCGCCCTGGGCCGTCAGGGCGGCGGCAACAGCCTGGACAACACCCTGCGCATCCGCCGCATCGTTCCCACCAAGTGGGTGCTCTGCGACATACAGATCACCGGCATCCACGGCGGCTTCGCCCACGGGGTCATGAACCTGTTCGCGCAGGACGGGGAGCTGATGGCCACCGCCAGCCAGTCGGTGATCGTGCGGATGATGGACTAGGACCGGGAGCGCACCGGGGACCCCGCGCGGATCACGTGCAGGGCGTTCAGCGCGTACTCCACGTCCTCCACGGTGTTGCGGAAGCTGGGGGTCAGGCGGACGTGGCGTTCAGCGTAGGGCGAGACAGAGCCGATGATCTTGTACTGACGCAGCCGGCGGGAGACGCCATCGGACGACAGGCCCTCGACATCGAAGGCGACGATGCCCGCCGACAGCCGCGGATCGCGCGGGGTGCGCAGCCGGACATGGGGCATCTGCACCATGCCCTCCTTCAGCCGCCCGGCCAGTTCCACGGTGCGGTTCCGGATATTGGTCTTGCCCACCTGCTGATGGAAGCCGAACGCCTCGATCAGGGCCCAGACGTGCTCAAAGGCCTTGAAGCCACCGGGGGTCATCCGCGCCGCGGTGGTGGCGCCGGGATCATAGCCACCGATCCAGGCCGAATAGGCGCCCTCCGCCAGGAAGCTCGGCACGGTCGGCTCGACACGCGACCAGCCCAGCGGGGTTCCAAAGATCACCCCGGTGCCGCGTGGCCCGAACAGCCACTTGTGGCAGCCGGCCACCAGAAAGTCGCAGCCGAGCTGGGGCAGGGTGGTGTCTTCAACGCCGAACCCGTGCACGCCATCGACGCAGAACAGCACCTTCTCGTGCGGTGCGCGTCCGGCGTTGATGGGGACCAAAGCGTCGGCGATGGCGCGGATCGGCATCTTCAGGCCGGTGGAGGAATGCACCCAGGTCAGCGCCAGGATGCGAGTCTTGGGTCCGATATTGGCCACGATCCGTCCGACGATCTGCTCGACGGTGACGGTCTCGACCCGGTCGAACAGGGTGATCTTGCGCACCGTGCCGCCGCCGCGCAGGGCCGCCAGCCGCAGGCTCTCATGGGTGACGTAGTAGTCGTGGGTGGTGGTCAGAACCTCCTGGCCGTAGCGCAGGCCGATGCCGTTGTAGAGCAGGCCGATCCCTGAGGTGGTGCTCTCGCACAGGGCGACGTTTGTGGCTGGCACGCCGAAATAGGCGCCGGCCGCGGCGCGCGCGGCGTTCTGCAGCGGCTTGTTGTTCTTCTCCAGATAGCGGACCGGGTTGGCGTCCAGGCCCCGGCGGTGGCGGTCAATGGCGTCGCGCACCGGCTTGGGGTTGGAGGCGAACAGCATGGCGGAGAGGTCAACCTCGCCCCAGTCCAGCGCCCACTGGTTGCGCACCCAGGTCCAGTCCACGCTCCCTGGCGCGGGGGGCGGGGTGGCCAAGGG
>NZ_JBBKVV010000131.1:0-2861 GCF_037968635.1 Phenylobacterium sp. | reverse complement strand
CTGGACCACAAGGCTTTGCCCGCCTGCCTGGGCTATCGCGGCTACACCAAGACGGTCTGCATCTCGGTCAACCACGTGGTCTGCCACGGCATCCCCAGCGAGCGGGCCCTGCGCGAGGGCGATATCGCCAACATCGACGTCACCTGCATCGTCGACGGCTGGCATGGCGACCACAGCCGCATGTACGGCGTCGGCCCCATTGCGCCGCGGGCCAAGCGGCTGATCGACGTGACCTATGAGGCCATGCAGCGCGGCCTGGACGCGGTGAAGCCCGGCGCCCGCACGGGCGACATCGGCTTTGCGATCCAGCAATATGTCGAGGCTCAGCGCTGCTCGGTGGTGCGCGACTTCTGCGGCCACGGCCTGGGCCGGGTGTTCCACGATGCGCCCAACATCCTGCACTTCGGCCACAAGGGCACCGGCGAGTTGCTGCGGCCCGGCATGTTCTTCACCATCGAACCCATGGTGAACCTGGGCAAGCATCCGGTGAAGGTTCTCGCCGACGGCTGGACGGCGGTGACCCGCGACAAGTCGCTGTCGGCCCAGTGCGAGCATTCGGTGGGGGTGACCGAGACCGGCTATGAGGTCTTCAGCCTGTCGCCGATGGGCCTGTTCAAGCCGCCGGTGATCGGCGGCTGAAGCCGTCCTAAAAGAACATCGCCCGGGCGGCGGCGATCAGCAGGGCCCAGCCAGCCAAGCTGCCCACGGTGATGAAGGCCAAGGATCGGCGCGGTGACCAGCGGCGGTCGTCAGCTTGGTGCTGAGCGAAGCTGGCGGCCAGGTCGGCCTGTAGCGTGCGAGCAGGACTGTCGAAGGGCTCGAAGGCGCCATCGGCAAGTCGCACCGGCGACGGGGCGAGGACCCAGGCTTCGGCGGGGACCGGCGGAATGTCGAGGACCTCAACGGCCTCCTCAACGCGTTTCTGGGGGCGGGCCATCGCTTGGATCTCCACGAAGGACTCAACCTTGACCGATGCAAGTCTAACAAATCATCTCCCTGCGTAGTTACTGAGCGCTTACCTGCGGCGATCGGTCCCTCGCGGCCCTTGCAAAACCGGAACGATTCAGGAACATTGCCGCGACCAAACATCGCGGAGCGGTTCCATGGCGGACGGTGGCGAACTTCAGGAGGCCTGGAGCGGCGAACTATTCCCCGCCAAACCCGCCCCCAAGCCGCACTACCACGGCCACCGCGACCGGTTGCGGGACCGCTCGCGGGCGGGAGGGTTCAGCGGCCTGCCCGACTATGAGTTCCTGGAACTCTATCTCTTCCGCACCATCCCTCGCGGCGACGTCAAGCCGCTGGCCAAGGCGCTGATCGCCCGGTTCGGGTCCCTGCCCGGCGTGCTGGGCGCGTCCCTCGACGAGCTGAAGACGGTAGGCGGGGTCGGCGAGGCGGTGGCCTTGGACCTGAAGCTGCTGCAGGAGGCGGCGCTGCGGGTGGGCAAGGCCGCGGTGGTCAAGCGCACGGTGATCTCGTCGTCCAGCGCGCTCTCGGCCTATGTCCGCACGGCGCTCGCCCACGAACCTCGCGAGCAGTTTCGGGTCCTGTTCCTGGACAAGAAGAACCAGCTGATCGCCGACGAGGTGATGAACCACGGCACGGTGGACCACGCCCCGGTCTATCCCCGCGAGGTTATGCGCCGCGCCCTTGAGCTGTCGGCCAGCGCCCTGATCCTGGTCCACAACCATCCCAGCGGCGATCCCACGCCCTCGGGCGCCGACGTGCAGATGACCCGCGAGATCGTCGAGGCCGGCCGAGCCCTACGCATCGCCATCCACGACCACCTGGTGGTGGGCCGCGACGGGGTGGCCAGCTTCAAGGCGCTGGGGTTGTTCTAGCGGTCGTTGCTGACCAGCAGGTCGCCCAGCCGGGCCCAGTTCAGGGTCGAATGCATCTGGGCGTAAACGGCGCTCATCCAACCCTGGCGGCGCAGCAGCAGAAAGACTTCGTCGGGCAAGGCGCGCAGCCTGGCCTCATCAATGGTGGCGAAGCCAGCCATCTTCAGGTCGCCCCCGGTAGGTAGCTGGATGGTGGCGGCGCGGCCCTCGAGCAGACCGCAGGCCACCAGGGCCTCGACGAAGGGCGCGGTGGCGAGGTCCGCCGCGCGCAGCGACTTGCAGAAGTCGAAGGCCGATTTCACCAGCCGCGAAGGCTCGCCGTCGGCGAACAACGGCTGGCCGGCGCCCTGAACCAGGATCTCGGGATGGTCCTCGATGCAGAGCTGGACCCCCAGGTCGTCGCCCTCGCCGTACTCGGCCAGGATGAAGGGATAGCGCCGCACATAGGCCGGAACATAGGCGCCCTCCAGCCAGGCGCCATTCGCGTCAACGAACAGGTTCTCGTCTTCCCGCAGTCCCACCACCGCCACCGGCCGCGCGCCGCCCTCGGTGGTGAAGGCGATCGGATAGGACAGCGCCGCGATCGGAATCTCCGATAGGCTGACGGGAATGGCGTTGGTCTTGCGCGCGAAGCCATAATCCAAGGCTTCGGCGAGCCCCGTCGCGCCATGCGCGGTGGGGTGAAGGGCGACCGGATTTTGATAGAAAAGTGGTCTCATCACGAAACGAACAGCTCCCCCAAGCTATTCCGACTGCAAACCTCAGGCCGCGGACGATGCACAATTAGAACACGGCCCCGCAGGTTACGCCATCCCGCATGCCACAACCTCCTACGCGGCTCGGCGCCGGAGCCTTGGTAGGGACACCGGGGGTCGAACCCGGACGGGCGATGCCCAACAGATTTTAAGTCTGGCGCGTCTACCAGTTCCGCCATGTCCCCGCGCGGCGGACGGTAGGACATTGGCGAGCGATAGCCTAGGGCGTCGCTAACCGCGCCGGAAGGCCAACCGGTGTGTCGCC
>NZ_JBBKVV010000130.1:0-7385 GCF_037968635.1 Phenylobacterium sp. | reverse complement strand
CCGGCATCATCACCGACGTCAACAAGCAGATGGAGGCGCTCACCGGCTCCACGCGCGACGAGTTGATCGGCGCGCCGTTCAAAGACTACTTCACCGATCCGGGGCGGGCCGAAGCCGCGATCAAGCGCGTGCTGCGCGAAAAGTCGGTCACCGACTACGAGCTGACGGCGCGGGCCCGCGACGGCACGCAGACCGTGGTGTCCTACAACGCCACCACCTTCTATGACCGCAACCGCAAGCTGGAGGGCGTCTTCGCCGCGGCGCGCGACGTCACCGAGCGCAAGCGGGTGGAGGCAGAGCTTCAGCAGGCCAAGGCCGTCGCCGAGAGCGCCAGCCGGACCAAGTCGGACTTCCTGGCCAGCATGAGTCATGAGATCCGCACGCCGATGAATGCGATCATGGGCATCTCAGACTTGCTGGCGAAGACTGCGCTCACCCCCGAGCAGGACAAGTTCGTCCAGGTCTTCCGCCGCGCCGGCGACAACCTGCTGAACCTGATCAATGACATCCTCGATCTCTCCAAGGTCGAAGCCTCGCAGCTTGAGCTAGAGCAGACAGGCTTTTCGTTGGCTGACCACCTGGAGAAGGTGATGGAGATGGTGGCGCCTCGGGCACATGAAAAAGGGCTGGCCCTGGTCTGCAAGATCGCGCCGGACGTCGACACCGACCTCGTCGGTGATCCGACACGGTTGCGGCAGGTGCTCCTCAATCTGCTTGGCAACGCGGTCAAGTTCACAAACTCCGGCCAAGTGTCCCTACGGGTCGATCGCGATCCGGACTCTTCCGCTCCGACCGCATTGCGGTTCACCGTCTCGGACACCGGCATAGGCATTGAGGCCGAGAAACTGGGCCAGGTGTTTGAACGGTTCACCCAAGCCGACTCATCCACCACGCGCAGGTTTGGGGGCTCGGGGCTGGGGCTCACGATTTCGAAGCGCCTGGTGGAGTTGATGGGCGGGCGCATCTGGGTAGAGAGCGAAGTCGGGAGGGGTAGTGTGTTTGCCTTCGCCGTGCCATTCGAGATCTGGGCCGCGGCCAATCGGCCGGTGGCCGTGACGGTCGGCGCGGGTCCTGAGCAGCCGCTGCCGGCACTGCGTATTCTTCTGGCGGAGGACTCCTCCGACAACTGCATGATCACGATGGCCTATCTGGAGGACACGCCCTACCGGGTCGAAATCGCCGAGACGGGGGCCATCGCCTGTGAAATGTTTGAAACTGGGCGCTACGACCTTGTCCTGATGGACCGGCAAATGCCGATCATGGATGGCTTGACCGCGACGCGGACAATTCGAGCTTGGGAACAGGCCAACGATCGGCCGCCGATACCGATCATCGCCCTGACGGCGTCTGCCTTGAAGGGGGATCGAGAAACCTGCCTGGCGGCAGGGTGCACGGCCTTTTTGACCAAACCAATTAAACAAGAGGTGCTGCTGCAAGCCATCCGGGAGCATTCCATGATCGCGCAGGCATCCTCGAAAGAGGAAGGGAGACCGAGGGACACCACGTCATTGGCGAGCCGGAAATTGACGGAACGAACCCCCGCCTATCTGCGAAATTGTCGGCAGAACGTAATTGATATGGATGAGGCCCTGGATCGGGCTGACTTCGGGGCCGTGACGATCCTCGGGCACAACTTGCGGGGATCCGGAGGGGGCTTTGGATTTCAGGCCATCACTGACATCGGCGCTGGCCTGGAGCAGGCGGCCGAGAGCGCCGATACCGACGCATCGCGCAAGTGGGTGGGTGAATTGTCCAGCTATCTGGATCGTATCGAGGTCCTTTCTGCCTAGCCCGTCACCTCGAAGCTCTGAAAACAGCCGTCCTGCAGCGCCACCAGGCCAGGCGCGCCTTACCGCTGTTGTGGCTGGACATGTGACCGATTTCGCGGGCCAGGCCGAAGCCGATCAGTTGTTCCTCTGCGCCAAGCCTAGCGCATTTGGCCGCTGCACCGGAGGAACGGTGTTCCTTCCGGCTTCAACCCGAAGCCCGTTGCCCGTCTCGGGCAGCGTCATGATTGGTCGCCCGCGCTTTATAGGTGCAAGGTGAAGATTGATCCGTCCAGAGGCAGCCGCACGATGGCAATGAAGTCAGCTGGAGCGCTCAATGCCCCCATGCTGTGGACCGCACGCAAGACCTTCTCCGAAGAGCGCCGCGTTCGAGATGGTTTCTGAATGAACCGAGCGACGCCGAAGCTGCGTATCTACGCTGAGCGTCTCATTGCCTATGAGATGAGCCGAAATGCGTCTTCCAAATCAAACCCCACAGCGGCCTTTGTCGTCATAGAGAAGTTGAGTCCGCATTTTGGCGCACTCATGGGCGCCGCGGGTTTTCGTGCGCTCATTTCGCGCGCCCTCGTGCTGGCTAACCCGGAAGTTGCTTGGCTGCGCGATCTGCGTGTCAGAGAAGACGGCTCTTTCGAAGGGCTGAACGAAATTGAAGCCCAAGCGAACCCGGAAGAGATTGCCGCTGGTGGGATTGTTCTGCTGGCCCTGCTGCTGGGGCTGCTAGTGACTTTCATTGGCGAAGATTTAACATTGAAGTTGTTTA
The DNA here is from genome assembly GCF_037968635.1 of Phenylobacterium sp. Taxonomy (GTDB): domain Bacteria; phylum Pseudomonadota; class Alphaproteobacteria; order Caulobacterales; family Caulobacteraceae; genus Phenylobacterium. Next base: position 4,838 of record NZ_JBBKVV010000130.1, on the reverse strand, counting down.
GTAACATCAATAACTTACGGTTAGTTCCGGAAGGCTGAAATGGCAAAAAAACCTAGCGCCGCGGCTACCCGCAAACTGACGAAAAACGCCGCAACCCAACCGGCCAAGGTCACGATCCGTAGACTGCCGACCGGCGTTCGCGGCCTCGACGACATCCTGGGCGGCGGCGTCCCGGAATTTTCGTTCAACGTCATCGCCGGCAGGCCCGGTTGCGGCAAGACCACGATGGCGCATCAGATCGTCTTCGCCAACGCGACGGCGGAAAAACCCGCGCTCTTCTTCACCGTCCTCGGTGAGCCCGCCATAAAAATGTTGCGCTACCAGCAACAGTTTTCCTTCTTCGATGGCTCCAAGTTGGGCAGGGCCGTCCGCTTCATCAATCTGAGCGATCTGGTGCTGCATGAGGATTTGGACGCGGTCCTTGCTGAGATCATCAAGCAGGTCACAGCGATCAATCCGAGCGTCGTGGTGGTGGACTCCTTTCGCACCGTGATGCGCAAAACGCCGTCCGCTGCCGGCGAAATGGAGATGCAGTCGTTCATTCAGCAGCTCACCCAGTTTCTGACCAGCTGGGAAGCCACGACATTTCTAGTCGGCGAATTTGGCGAGGAAGAGACCCAAGGCAATCCGCTGTTCACCATCGCCGATGGCCTCTTCTGGCTTTCGCAGAAGGTGGAAAGAAATTCCGTGGTGCGAAAACTGCAGATCTTGAAAGTGCGCGGGTCGGGCTCGGTGCCGGGATTGCACACCGTCCGCATCAATGACGACGGGTTGCAGGCCTTCTCGCGCACGTTGGGATTCATCCCCAAAGCTGGGAAGCCGGCCAAGCCCCGGCGGCTTTCCATGGGCATTCCTGATTTGGACGAGATGATGGGCGGGGGCGTTCTCGCAGGCGACAGTCTGCTCATCGCCGGGCCTTCGGGGACGGGCAAGACGGCGCTGGCCACCCAATTCATTGCCGCGGGACTGCGCATTGGCGAGCCGGGGATCATGGCGATCTTCGAAGAACGACCGAAAGGCTACGCCGATCGCGCCGACGGCTTTGGTTTGAATTTGAAGACGCCGCTGGAGAAGGGAAATCTGGAAATCATCTACCTTCGTCCGCTCGACCTGTCGGTGGACGAAACCATGCAGGAGATTCTCGACGCCGTCGAAAGGGTCGGCGCGAAACGTCTGGTGATCGATTCTCTGGTCAGTCTTGAGATGGCGCTGGCGCCCGGGTTCCGCGAGGATTTTCGCGAGTCGCTGTACCGGCTGATCGTGGCGCTGACGGGGGCCGGGGTGACGATTCTCAGCACCGTCGAAGTGGAGGACTCGTTCACCGCATTCTCCTTCAGCCACTATACGATCTCGTTCCTGACCGATGACATCATCAGGATGCGCTATGTCGAAATCGACGGTCAACTTCGGAAGGTGATGGTCGTGATCAAGATGCGCGGCGGCAACCACAGCAAGGACATCCGCGAGTATGTCATCACCGACAAGGGCGTGGTCGTCATCCAGCCGCGATCCACGGACTACGACGGACTGACCACAGGAATCCCCACGCGAACCGGCCCGAGCCCAGCGCAAAAAGCAGAACCCCCTCCGGAGCCGAAGGCTAAGAAATAGAGGAAGCTTGGCCGGAGTAACTTGAGGTCCCCGGGGCGATTGTCCGGCTCCGCCCCACATTTGTGGTATTAGGTATCAGGAGACGAGCACTTCGTCGGTCTGATGACCTAAATGACTGAAGCCACGCAGCTCCATAAAAATATGGTCGCGATGAACGAGGCGCTGATCCTCAGTTCGCTGCGCCAGCAAGAACTCGTCGACGTCACAGATGCATTGAACGCGAGACTGCAGCGCGAAATTATCGAGCGCCAAGCAGCACAGGAAACCCTCCGCGCGAGCGAGGCGAGATTCCGGATGCTCTTCGAGTTCATCGACGAAGGCTTCTGCACCCTCGAAAAGCTCGATACCCGCGCCGGCGAGCCGAGCGACTTCCGCTACCTCTCCGCCAATGCCGGTTTTGAGAGACAAACGGGTGTCGGCGGCGTCGTTGGCAAGACCATTCGGGAAGCGTTTCCTGACGAGCCCCAGGAATGGTTCGACACCTACGACGCGGTCATGGCGACGGGGGAACCGATCCGTTTCGAGCGTGAACTGGCGTCGCAGGGGCGGACGCTGGAGCTGTACGCCTTCCGTTTCGAGGACGAAGCCATCCTGAAGGTCGGTGTGATCTTCCTCGACGTGAGCCAGCGCAAACTTCATGAGGAACAGCAGGAGCTGCTCCTCAAGGAGATGGATCACCGGGTCAAGAACCTGTTCGCCGTCGTCGGGGGCATGGTGAGGCTGAGCGCCCGGTCAGCGACCACGCCTAGGGAGCTGGCCGACACCGTTGAAGGCCGGCTCGGGGCGCTGGACAGCGCGCACCAGTTGATCAGGCCGGGGTATTCAGTGGCCCAGGCCATCAAGCGGGAAACCACCTTGGGCGAACTGGTCCGAAAGGTTCTCTCGCCTTATGCCGATCCGACAGGAACCGGCGACGGCGCACGCACCGAAATCGACGGGCCGGAGGTTGTGGTCGGCGCCGAGGCCGCCACGAACGTCGCGCTCGTCGTGCATGAGTTGGCGACGAACGCAGCCAAGTACGGCGCCCTCTCGGTCCCAGGCGGGCGCGTCCACATTTCGTGGGCGGTGGCCAAGGACCGCCTCGTCTTGTCGTGGGAAGAGAAGGACGGACCCGTGATCACGGGTCCGCCCGAGCGGGAGGGCTTCGGCAGCGTATTGGCCCGCAAGAGCATCAGCGGTGGGCTCCGCGGGGACCTGACTTTCCACTGGAATCCAGCCGGATTGGTCGTCCGTGTCTCGGCGGACACGGAACGCTTGGCGCTTTGAGCGCTTAATCCTATTCGACATTCCCCAACATCACGCCGGGGCGCCTTCATTGCTGAGCCACGTATCAGTCCTCGTGGCCGAGGATCAGCCCTTCATAGCCTTGGACCTGGCGCTCGCCGTGGAGGACGCCGGCGGTAAAGTCGTGGGTCCCGCCGCGAGCCGCGAGGAAGCCCTGACCTTCCTTGAAACCGAGATCGTAGGCGCCGCGATCCTGGACGTATATCTGGCTGATGGTGACTGTTCGACCTTGGTGGAGGTCCTCGTGGGTCGCGGCGTCCCCTTCATAGTTCACACCGCGGTGGGTCTCCCGCCGACCCTGGCAGCGCGCTTTTCAGGTCTGTCTTGGAGGTCTGCGTCGGGGCCTGACGTCGGCCTGTCGGCCGCCCCGGTCCGTCGGCGAGGCCAAGCCTACGACGGAGCTTCCGATCTTGCGAACGGGAGCATGAGCGGGGCTGGCGCGACCGCCTGCGAGACCCCTCAGTAGGTCGTCTTCACGTGGGCGCCGTAGGTCCCGTAACAGGCAAAGCCCGACTTGTTCTTATGAGGGTTGAGGGCCCCGTCGTAGGTCTTCCGGTTGAAGGTTTTGCCGCATACCGGGCAGCGAAACACATAGGTCGGCCCACCGCTCGACGCGGCTCGGAATGCCCGCTTCGGCGCCGGAGCCGCGCGCCGCGCGACAATTCCGCCTGACGAGCTTGGAGTCCTCGGGATCGATTGTGGCCCGGTTGGCGTCAGCTCGATCGGGTAGCGGGGCGCAAACGATGTCTGGGTGGGCCGCACGCCAAGGATGCTGTTGAGCAGATAGGCTCGGGGCTGACCGTCGGTCGCGCGTACAGCCATCAGGCGGACATCGCCCGCTTGCGACCGCCGGAGGGAGTAAGCCTCGATGGCCCGGGTCGATCGCTTGCCCGCCTTGTCCTGGTAGTCGATTTCCACCAGCAGGCGGTTCGCGGCGGCGAAGCGGATGAGATCGATGTGGGTCTGGCCGATGGAGCCCGCGGGCAGGTTGATGATGCGGTCTCGAATGAGCGCGTCGCCCCCACCCATCGGCATCGCCGCCAGGACGGGCGCGAGTTGACCGTGCAGCCAGTCGAAGATTTCCGGTAGCGCCTCCCAGAATGCGTCGACCGGAAGCAGCGCCGGCAGCTGGTGGTCGAGCATATGAACCCAGCCGGCCTCAAGGTCGGCCCGGTGGGGTTCCAGGTCCAGGAGCCGCGGAAGTCCGATGCCCTTGAAGTCGCACTTCTCACGAAGGACCGCGATGAACTGCACGGGCTCCGGGCGCGCGTCTGTGTTCCGGTAAAGGTTCACGACGTCGTAGAGGTCCCTCGGGCGGGTCCGCTCGGCGAGCGCCCGGAACTTCTCGGCGAAGGCCTCGACATAGTCGTAGGCCAGGACCTCAATGCCTTCGTCAGGGGCGTCGGAATAGGGATGGAAGATCGCGGTGGTGACCGGCGGCAAGACCACCCGTTCGTCGGCGGTCAGGTCGAGCTTGATACGGGGAAGGCCGTGCGTCGACGACACCGGGCCGCGGTAGCTGATTTTGCCCTGGCACGAGAGATTGCCGCGCGGGTTACGCAGGATCTCGAACTCCTGCTTGTCGGCCGGAATCTCGATGCCGGTCTGATCGTAGATCCACTCCCCGACCTCGCCGAACACCCGCTTCAGGAAGGCGGCGTCGATGTGGGCCTCGTCACGCAGGGTGAAGTCGAGGTCCTCCGAGAAGCGGTAGGTCTCAAAGAAGCACTTCTTGAGGCAGGTGCCCCCTTTGAAGAGCCAGAGGTCGGCCAGCTCCTCGTGGGCATAGATGCCGGCCAGCATCCATCCGAGGACGTAGTCCTTCTCCACCACGTGCGGGGTGAGCGAGGTTTGCGCCGCCAGAGCCAGGATTTCGCGCTTGTCGATCATTAGCGCACCTCTCTCATCCAGGTCTGAGGCACGCGCAGACGCCACTTGGAACT
>NZ_JBBKVV010000129.1:0-3313 GCF_037968635.1 Phenylobacterium sp. | reverse complement strand
CGTTTCTCCAGGAAAGCGCGGACGCCTTCGCCGAAGTCGTCGTCCTGGGCGCAGAGAATCTGGTTGCGATCCTCCATGGCGATCACCGCCTCCAAACCGCCCGCGTCGATGGCGTGGTTCAGGGCTTCCTTGGTGAGGCGCAGGCCCAGCGGCGTGGCGTTGAGCATATCGCTGGCGAAGGCCTGAGCCTCCGCCTCCAGGGCTTCGGGCGCGACGATGCGGCTGACGAGGCCCAGTTGGTGGGCGCGCTCGGCCTCGATGAAGCGGCCGGTCAGCATGTATTCGGCGGCCACCGAACTGCCCACCATGCGCGGCAGGAAGTAGCTGACTCCGATATCGCAGGCCGAGAGCCCGATGCGGATGAAGGCGGCGTTCATGCGGGTGCGCGGGGTGGCGATGCGGACGTCGGAGGCCAGCGCCAGGGCGAAGCCGCCGCCGCTGGCCGCACCGTCGATGCAGGCGATGATCGGCTGCGGGCAGCGGCGCATGGCGATGACGATCTCGCTGATCTGCCGTTGGCCGGTGAGGCTGGCGCCCACCGAGCGCTTACCGTCATTGGCGCCGGAGCGCTCCTTCAGGTCCAGGCCGGCGCAGAAGGCGCCGCCCGCGCCGCACAGCACCACCACGCGGACGTCGCGCCGCCAGTAGAGGCCGACGAAGAAGTCCCGAAGCTCCTCCACCAGCTTGCGGTTCAGGGCGTTCAGCCGTTCAGGCCGGTTCATGGTGGCCCAGATCACGTCGCCGTCGACGCGCAGGTCCAGGTGTTCGTAGGTCATCGCGTCTGTCCGCCGTCCACCGGCAGCACCGCGCCGTGCACGAAGCTGGCCTGGGGGCTCAGCAGGAAGGCGGCGGCCGAGCCGATCTCCTCGGGTTTGCCGAACCGCTTCATGGGCACCTCGCGCTCCAGCCAGCGGGTCCAGGCCGCCGCGCGCGGACCGGTCGAGCGCTGCTCCCAGTCGCCGCCCGGGAAGACGATGTTGCCAGGCGCGATAGCGTTGACCCGCACGCCGCTGGGGCCGGTGATCTTGGCCAGTTCCTTGGCCAGATGGTTCATCGCGGCTTTGGCGGTGCCGTAGGTCAGCGGCGTGCCCAGGGCGCCCAGGCCGGCGATGGAGCTGATGAACAGGATCGCGCCCTCGCCGCGCGGGGCCATCATCCGGAAGGCGCCGCGCGCCAGCCGCCAGGCCGAGCCCAGGTTCTGCGAGAACCCGGCGTCCCAGGTGTCGTCGTCCACCTCGGTTCCGGGCGGGCAGGGGTGCAGGCCCACATTGGCCACCGCGCCGAAGATCGGGCCGAGCGCGGCCTCCGCCCCGGCCAGAGCCTTCTCGATGACTGCGGTGTCGCGCATGTCGCCCGACATGGCCCAGAGCCGGTCCTCGCCGTACTGGGCGGCGAGCCGGACGCGGGTCTCCTCCAGCGCCTCGGCGCCGCGGGCGGTGATCGCCACCTTGGCGCCCTCGGCCAGGCAGGCCTCCACGATCCCCAACCCAATGCCGCGGCTGGCGCCGGCCACGAAGATGGTCTTGTCCTTGAGGCCCAGGTCCATGTGCGTCTCCCTCTGCGGCCGATCCGACGCCGGCCTGTGAGGGTATCTGGACGCCCGGTCCCCGCGTCAGGCAAGCCCTGCTAGGGCTTGGCGGTGCGGCCGTCGGCGGCGGCCTTCAGGACGCGCAGGGCGTTGCCGCCCCAGACCTTGGCGATATCCTCCTTGGAATAGCCGGCCGCCATCAGGCGTTCGGTGATCTTGGGGTAGTCGGTGACGTCCTCCAGGCCGGCGATCCCCCCGCCGCCGTCGAAATCGCCGGAGACCCCGACGTGGTCGACCCCGGCGACCTCGATCGCGTGCAGCATGTGCTTCATGAAGTCGTCGAGGTTGGCGCGGGGGACGGGCCACTTGGCGTCGATGGCCTTGCGACCGTCCAGGAAGGCCTTGCGCTGGGCCGCCGTCATGTCGCGGCCGGTGGCGCCGACGGACTTCATCAGCTCGGCCATGGCGGCGTCCCGCTCAGGGATCTTCACGGTGGGGACCATGTAGCTGGAGAAGGCGTTGATCTGGATCACCCCGCCCTTGGCGGCCAGGGCCTTGAGCCGCTTGTCGTCGATGTTGCGCGGGTGGTCGAAGATCGCGTCGAGGCCGGAGTGCGACAGGATCAGCGGGGTGGTGGAGAGCTCCAGCATCTGGTCCAGCACATCGTCGGAGGCATGGCTGGCGTCCAGCACGACCCCCAGGCGGTTCGCTTCGGCGACGAAGGCCTTTCCCTTGGGACTCAAGCCGTTCCACTCCTTGCCCTTGGGGTCGGTCGAGGAGTCGCCCAGGTCGTTGTTGGCGAAGTGGATGGGGCCCATCATGCGGACGCCGAGAGTGTAGAAGGTCTGCATCAGGGTGAGATCGGCCTCCACGGGCTGGCTGTTCTCCATGCTGATGAAGACCACCTTCTTACCCGCCGCCACGATTGCGCCGGCCTCCTCGGCCTTGGTGGCCAGGACGAATTGGGCGCCGTGCTTGGCCACCATCTGGTGGATCTCGACGGCCCGCAGCAGGGCGGCGTCGCGGGCCTTGGCGTCGCCTTCCGGGGTGCGGGGACCCTGGGGGGTGAAGATGGCGAAGAAGCCGCCGTCGACGCCACCTTCCACCATGCGCGGATAGTCCACCTGGCTGCCGTCGGCGGCGACTGAGTGGCGGTCCATGATGTCCCAGCCGGCCAGGTGGAAGTTGGCCGGGGTGTCGAAGTGGGTGTCCAGCACGATGGCCGCCTTGTGGGCGTCCTCGGCGGGGGTGGCGGAGAGCGCGGGCAGGGCGCAGGAGGCCCACAGGATCGCGAGCGGAACGGTCAAACGGTGCAAGGCGGCTCTCCAAACTGATGGCCCGAGCCTTGGCCTATCCGCGCCTCAAGGCAAGGCTCAAGCCGCGTCGTGGAAGGTGATCCCCAGGGTAAGGAGCTGGCCGCTGCGCAGGCGGCTGACGCCGTGGCGGATGCCTACGCGGTAGGCGCCTCGGGTCCCCTGGACGGCGCAGCCGTAGCGGTCGAGGTCGGACATGTCGGTGGTCATGGATGGAGGAGTCGGGCCTTTCACAGCCCCGCTCAACTGGGTGTTCGCGACACAGGTCCGGATTGCGCCAGTAGGAGCTGGAGCCTATCCTCGGGGTCTCAGAAGGAGCCTGACGACCATGCGCATGCCGACGGAACGCCGCCTCGTCCCGAACGTCCATGCCCGCAAGGTCGCCCATGCCTGCCCATCTGACACTCGAGCGTCTTTCGTACGCAACGCCTGACGGCGTAAGCCTTTTCGACAATCTGAACCTCGCCTTCGG
>NZ_JBBKVV010000128.1:0-4292 GCF_037968635.1 Phenylobacterium sp. | reverse complement strand
GGGCGTTCTTTCATCCCGAATTCAGCGGGCGCGGGCCATTGCAAGGGCTCCATGCAGATCACCAACACCCTGGCGGGTCCGCCGCCCGTCCTGCCAGACACCGTCGCCGCCTCGGCGCTGGTGCTGGACGACCGCAGCGGGGCGCGGAGTCTTGAGCAGCAACTCACCGCCTATCAGGACTTGGCCAGCCGCTGGCGGGCCGCGCCGTCGAGCGAGCGGCGCACGCTCGCCAAGGCGCTGACGGAATCGCCCTTCGGCCAGCGGGTGCAGTCGACCCTGAACGCCTTCACCCGCGCTGCCTGGGCCGGGCCCCAGGCCGTGCCGCCGGAACCGCAGGCGAAGATGCTCAGCGCCTTCGACGCGCTATCGGAGGCCGATCAGCAGATCGTCGCCGGTATGCAGGTGGATGGCGCCGGCGCCCCGGCCTATGGCTCGCCCGCCGAGTATCGTCAGCGTCTCCATGCCGACCTCGAGGCCGCTCAGCCCGCGAAGACCGACAGCGTCAGCCTGTCGCCGCAAGCCCGCGCGCACCTGGCCGGCGCCGCCCCGCCCGTACCTCCGGCGGAGCCCGAGATCTCGCCGGCCCGCGCCGAGGCGCTGGCGGCCTATACGCGGCTCTCGCGCTAGGCTGGGACCGGCTCGTTTTCGCGGAAGGTCCGCAGCTGGTCCTCCAGCGCCTTGGCGAAGGCCGGCCGCGCCAGGCATCGGGCACGGTAGGCGTCGAGATTGGGGAATGTCTTCAGCGCCCCGCACTCCTCCAGTTCCCGCAGCACCGTGGCCATCGCGATGTCGCCGGCGGTGAAGCGGCCCTCCAGGTAGTCCTTGTCGCCGAGCGCGTTGGAGAGCGAAGTCAGGCGGGCGGCGAGATTGGCCTGGGCGGAGGGGCGGCGCCCCTCGATCCAGGCCTGGCCGGCATAGAAGCCATCCAGCTGCACCAGGGTCTGGGCCTGGGGCTCGATGGAGTTCAACGCCGCGAAGATCCAGGTGCTGACCCGGGCCAGCCCAGCCTCGGTGCGCGGCGCCAGCTTTTCCGACATCCCGGCCAGGCGCAGGACGATGGCGCCGGACTCGAACATCTCCACCTCGCCGTCGCGATAGGCCGGCACCTGACCGAAGGGCTGCCAGTCGCGGTAGTTCTCGGTCGCGCTGTCGATCAGCACCACCTCATAGGGCAGGCCCGCCTCCTCCAGGGCCCAGCGGATGCGCAGGTCGCGGACCCACCCTTGCGCGAAGGGCGGCACCCAGCGGAAGGCGGTGAACTGGATGGTCATAGGGGAGCTCCTCAAGCGTCGCAGAGTGGGGCGGCCGGAACGCCCGGACGGGGCGCCGACAGGGTGAGCAAATCAAGCCGCGCCCGGTCGGGGTCGGCGAGTTCGGTTTCCAGGGCCGCGTGGGCGGCGGCCCACAGCGGCAGGGCGGCGGCGAGCCTGGCCTGGCCGGTCGTGGTCAGGGCCACGCGGCGGGCGCGGTGATCGGCGGGGTCGATGCTGATCTGCGCCAGGGCTTCGCGGACCAGGGGCTTCAGGGCGGCGGTAAGGGTGGTGCGGTCGGCCCCAAGCGTCGCGGCCACCTGGCTCATCGGCGCGGGCTCGGCGCCGTTCAGGGCGTTCAGCAGCGAGAACTGCCCATTGGTCAGCCCCACCGGCCGCAGCACCTCGTCGAACCGCCGCGCCAGCGCCCGCGCCGCCCGCTGGGTGTGCAGGCACAGGCAGGTGTCACGGACGGACAACGTGGTTTCGAGGGCGACGGAGGTGGTCATGGTCTTAGTTGGGTTGATATCAACCTATCAGTCAAGACGCGACCCTGCTGACGCTTCCTGTCAGCAGGCCATGGGAGAAACAGAGCAGACGAGGGAGACGACCATGATCCAGGGAAGCTGCTGCTGTGGTGCGGTGCGGTTCGAACTGACCGCCCCACCCACCATGATGGCCACCTGCCACTGCACCCGGTGCCGCAAGGTGGGGCTGAGCACGTTCGTCTTTGTCGACCGGGCGTCATTCCGGTGGGTGGCGGGCGAGGACATGGTGGAGAGCTACCAGCCCGACCCGCCCTACCAATTTTCCCGCTGCTTCTGCCGCCGCTGCGGCACGGCCCTGGGCGAGCCACTTTCGTCGGCCGACTCGTTCCCCATCGCCGCCAACTGCCTGGACAGCGACCCTGGCGTCCGTAACCGCTTCCACGAGTTCGTCGCGGAGAAGCCAGCCTGGTACGAGATCGGCGACGGCGCCAAACAGTTCGACGGGCATCCGGTTCGGGCGCCCTAGTCCCGCCCCGACCTGCGCGCTAAACCCCTACCCATGAACGCGCCCGTGAAACTCGACGCCCTGCCCGAGTGGCAGCTCTCCGACCTCTATGCCGGGCGCGACGACCCGAAGATCGAGATCGACCTGGCCGCCGCCAAGGCCGCCAATGACGAGCTGATCAAGCTGAAGGGCCGGTTCGTGCAGTTGCGCAGCGACTCGCTGCACCTGGGTGAACTGCTGGACCACGGGATCGGGCTCTATGAGAGTGCGGTGAACGGCTTGTGGGCCGTGGGCGCCTATGCGGGTCTGGCCAGTTCGGTGGCCAAGGACGATCCGGCCTGGGCCAAGTTCGAGGGCGACCTGCGCACCCGGTCCTCGCAGATCGGAGCCGAGAGCCTGTTCTTCACCCTGGAGCTCAACCAGCTCGAGGACAACGAGATCGAGATGGCCTTCAAGGCCCATCCGCCGGCCGCCCGCTGGCGGTCGTGGATGCGCCGGGTGCGGCTGTCGCGGCCCCACGAGCTATCGCCGGAGCTGGAGCGGCTGCTGATCGACCGCTCGCCGGCGGTGGCCAACTGGGTGCGGCTCTATGACGAGACCCTGGCCCGGCTGACCGCCAAGGTGGGCAAGGAGAGCCTGAGCCTGCCCGAGGTGCTGAACCGCCTGTCGGACCCCGACGTGGCCCGGCGCAAGGCCGCCGCGCAAGGCCTGGCCAAGGCCCTGGAGGAGCGCACGCCGGAGCTGGCGCTGTCGATGAACACGCTGGCCTTCGAGAAGCAGGTGGAGGACCGCTGGCGGAAATACCCGACCCCGGCCGCCAGCCGGCACATCGCCAACGAGGTGGACGCCGACGCCGTCGAGGCCCTGGAGGCCGCCGTCGTCGAGGCCTACCCGCGGGTCAGCCATCGCTACTATGCGCTCAAGGCCAAGCTGATGGGCCGCAAGACCCTGGACTACTGGGACCGCAACGCGCCGCTCGATACCGCCCAGCCCCGCGCCTACGACTGGAAACAGGCCCAGGGCATGGTGTTGGAGAGCTTCGCCGACCTGGCGCCCAAGTTCGCCGACACCGCCCGGGCGTTCTTCGACCAGCCCTGGATCGACGCTCGGCCCCGGGCCGGCAAGCAGTCAGGCGCCTTCAGCCACCCGGTGACCGCCGACCGCCACCCCTATGTCTTCATGAATTACATGGGCGAGCGCCGCGACGTCCTGACCCTGGCCCACGAACTGGGCCATGCCGTACACCAAACCCTGTGCCAGCCGCTGGGCACCCTGCTGGCCGACACGCCCCTGACGCTCGCCGAAACCGCCTCCATCTTCGGCGAGGGCCTGGTGTTCGAACGGCTTCTGGCCGGCGCCTCCAAGGCTGAGCGGCTTGGATTGCTGGCCGGCCAGATCGAGGACGGCATCAACACCGTGGTGCGCCAGATCGCCTTCCATCGTTTCGAAAGCCAGTTCCATGCGGCCCGCACGGAGGGCGAACTGTCGGCCGAACAGATCGGCGAGATCTGGCTGGCCACCATGGGCGAAAGCCTGGGTCCAGCCATCAAGCTGAACAAGGGTTATGAGCACTACTGGGCCTATGTCAGCCACTTCGCCCACGCGCCGTTCTACGTCTATGCCTACGCCTTCGGCGACCTGCTGGTGCGTGGCTTGATGGAGAAGCGTCGCGAGGACCCCGTGGCCTTCGCCCCGCTCTATGAGGACCTGCTGGCCGCCGGCGGCACCCGGACCTATGTCGAGGCCCTGCGCCCCTTCGGCCTCAACCCGCGCGAAAAGGCCTTCTGGACCGCCGGCATGGCCCAGATGGAGCGGCTGGTGGACGCCTTCGAGGAGTTGGTCTGAGGCCTCTCTAGATGCTCCGCTCCTGGGGGAGCTGTCAGCGAAGCTGACTGACGGGGACTTTGATTCCTGTTTAACCGAGGGTGGACGACGTCCATCCCCCTCCGGCCCGTCGCTGCGCGCCGATCCACCGCCCCCACATCGGCCTACGGCCTGGGGGAGGATCTGGAGGGCTTGATCCAACTTCGCCGTGGCGCGTTCATGCGC
>NZ_JBBKVV010000127.1:0-21365 GCF_037968635.1 Phenylobacterium sp. | reverse complement strand
CTTCAGCGGCGGCGGCGGATCGTTCGGCGGCGGTGGATCTTCAGGAGGATGGTGATGCTTTCAGAGGCCGACCGTTCGCGGATCGAGGCCGCGGTCATCCAGGGCGAACTGCGCACCCGGGGCGAGATCTACACCGTGGTGGCGCGGGAATCCTCCGACTACGGAGAGGTGCCGGTGGCCTGGGCGGCGATCGCGGCCCTGGCCGCCCCGGCCTTGCTGCTGGCCGGCGGCATCCACGTGAACGCGCCGGAGATCCTGACGGGGGAATGGAGCGCCGCCCAGATCGGAGCGGTGGCCGAACAGTCGGTGCGCAGCGCCTTGACCGGGGCCCTGCTGATGCAGGGCGCGCTGTTCGTGGGGGTGGCGGTGCTGGTGGGGATGATCCGTCCCCTGCGCCGGCTGCTGACGCCCAAGGGCCTGAAGCGCGAGCAGGTCCTGCGTCGGGCCCAGGAGCAGTTCCTGTCCAAGAACCTGGCGGCGACCCGCGAACGCACCGGCGTGCTGATCTATGTCTCGGCCGCAGAGCGCATGGCGGAGTTGATCGCCGACGAAGGCGTGGCCTCCAAGGTCGATCCCAAGGTCTGGGACGCGGCCATGGCGGCGCTGATCTCGGGGATCAAGAAGAAGAAGCCGGCTGAAGGGTTCGAGGCGGCGATCGCTCTGTGCGCCGACATCCTGGCCGAGCACTTTCCGGCTGATAGGTCCGACAATCCCAATGAGCTGTCCGACAGCGTGGTGATCCTGCCTTAGTCTGGATCCTTCTCCCCTTGCGGGAGAAGGTGGCCGGTCGGAGACCGGTCGGATGAGGGGTCGCCCTCCCTTCGCCGCGCGTCTCGAAACGCCCTAACCCGATAGGTCTATCGACCCCTCATCCGACCCTGCTCCGCAGGGCCACCTTCTCCCGCAAGGGGAGAAGGAACGCGTACTCGCTTCCACCTCCGTAGATTCTCGGCGAGGTTGGCGGGATGCTGACCTTGCTCGCCTTCGCCATGGTGGCGACCTTCATGACCCTGATCATGACGGGACGTGTCTCCGCCCTGGTGGCCCTGATCCTGACGCCGGTGGTCTTCGGCCTGCTGGCGGGGCACGGCGCCGATCTCGGACCCATGATGCTGGAGGGGGTGAAGGCGCTGGCGCCCACCGGGGTGATGCTGGCCTTCGCCATCCTGTTCTTCGGCCTGATGACCGATGCAGGGCTGTTTGATCCTCTGGTGGCCAGCATCGTCCGCATCGTCGGCGGCGACCCCGTGCGGATCGTCCTGGGCTCGGCGGTGCTGGCCCTGGTGGTCTCCATGGATGGAGACGGGTCCACCACCTACCTGATCTGCTGCGCGGCGATGATCCCGCTGTATCGGCGGATGGGCTTGAATCCGCTGATCCTGGCCTGCCTGCTGATGCTGGCCTGCGGGGTGACCAATATCACGCCGTGGGGCGGGCCGACGGCGCGGGCGGCCAGCGCCCTGCACCTCGACGCCGCCGACATCTTCGTGCCGATGATCCCCAGCATGCTGGCGGGGATGGCCTTCATTCTGCTGACCGCCTGGATCCTGGGGCGCGGCGAGCGCCGGCGCCTGGGAGCGCTGTCCTCCACCGGCCAGGTTCGCGAGCCCGACCCCGACGACCTGATGCGAGATCTCGTCGACGACAACGACCGCACCGAGCGTCCGAAGCTGATCCTGCTGAACCTGGCCCTGACGCTCTGCCTGCTGGTGGCCCTGGTGATGGGGGTGTTGCCGCTGCCGGTGCTGTTCATGATCGCCACGGCCATCGCCCTGGTTTTGAACTATCCGTCCCTGGCGGCGCAGAAGGCGCGGATCGCGGCCCATGCTCCCAACATCCTGCCGGTGATCAGCCTGATCTTCGCGGCGGGCATCTTCACCGGCATCCTGAACGGCACGGGGATGACCCAGGCGATGGCCGGCAGCGTCACCAACCTGATCCCGCCGACGCTGGGGCCCTACCTGGCCCCGATCACGGCCCTGCTGGCCATGCCCTTCACCTTCTTCATCTCCAACGACGCCTTCTATTTCGGCATCCTGCCGATCCTGACCCAGGCGGCGGGCGCCTATGGGATCACCCCGGTGGAGATGGCGCGCGCCTCGCTCACCGGCCAGGCGGTGCATCTGCTCTCGCCCCTGGTGCCGTCGACCTATCTGCTGGTGGGGTTGGTCCGGGTGGAGTTGGCCCAGCACCAGAGGTTCACCCTGGCCTGGGCCATCGCGCTCTCCCTGGTGCTGCTGGTCGCGGGAATTCTGACCGGCATCATTCCCCTGACTGGCTAAGGCGCGGCGCTGCGGCTAGGTTCATCCCAACAAGATATTTGGGAGCGGCGCCGCCATGGCCTTCAAGATCAACGTCAACGGCAAGAGCCAGAACGTGGATGTCGAGGAGGGTACGCCCCTGCTCTGGGCGCTGCGCGACGGGCTGGGCATCCTGGGGCCGAAGTTCGGCTGCGGCGTCGGTCAGTGCGGCGCCTGCACCGTGCACGTCGACGGCCAGCCGGTGCGCTCCTGCTCGCTGCCGATCGAGGCGGTGGGCGCGGGCAAGGTCGTCACCATCGAGGGGATCGGCGCCACCGCCGTCGGCAAGAAGGTACAGGCGGCCTGGACCGAACTGGACGTGGCCCAATGCGGCTACTGCCAGCCCGGCCAGATCATGTCGGCCACCGCTCTGCTGAACGCCACGCCCAAGCCCGCCGACGCCGACATCGACGCGGCGATGAGCGGCAACATCTGCCGCTGCGCGACCTACACCCGCATCCGGGCTGCGATCAAACAGGCGTCAGGCCAGAAGGTGGAGGCATAAGATGGCCGACGGTTTCACCGAGGGCGCCTCGCGCCGCGACCTGCTCAAGACCGGCGCCCTGGCCGGCGGCCTCTTCCTGTCCTTCAACCTGTCCGGCAAGGCGGGCGCCGCGGCGCCGGCCAACGACGCCAAGCTCAACGCCTATGTCAGCCTGACGCCCGACAACAAGGTGACCATCGTCTCCAAGAACCCGGAGATCGGCCAGGGCATCAAGACCTCCCTGCCGATGATCATCGCCGAGGAGTTCGACGTCGACTGGACCCAGGTCACCACCAAACAGGCCGATGGCGACCCCGCCACCTATGGCCGCCAGTTCGCCGGCGGCAGCATGGCCACGCCCCTGCATTGGGACGAACTGCGCCGGGTCGGCGCCGCCGGCCGGGCCATGATCGTGGCCGCCGCCGCCCAGACCTGGAACGTGCCGGCCGCCGAATGCACGACCGCCTCGGGGGTTGTCCATCACAAGGCCTCGGGCAAGAAAGCGACCTATGGCTCGCTGGCCGCCAAGGCCGCGACCCTGCCGGCGCCGGACCTCAAGACCGTGCCGCTGAAGGACCCCAAGGACTACAAGATCCTGGGTAAGTTCATGCCGCAGGTGGACAGCGCAGCCCTCGTCAGCGGCAAGCCGCTGTTCGGGATCGATGTGGTGGTTCCGGGCATGCTCTACGCCACCTTTGAAAAGGCGCCGGTGTTCGGGGCCAAGGTGGCCAGCGCCGACCTGGCTGCGGCCAAGGCGGTGAAGGGGGTCCGACAGGCCTTCGTGGTGGACGGTGGAACCGATCTCTCGGGCCTGGTCCCCGGCGTGGCCGTGGTGGCCGACAGCTGGTGGCAGGCCCACAAGGGCCGCGAGAAGCTGAACGTCCAGTGGGCCGAGCACCCGACTTCCAAGCAGTCCAGCGCCGACTACGACGCCCAGGCCCTGGCGCTGTCCAAGGCCGCGCCGCTGCGCACCGAGCGTCATGACGGGGATGTCGCCGCCGGCCTGAAGGGCGCGGCCAAGACGGTGCAGGCGGCCTATTCCTACCCCTTCATCGCCCACGCCGCCCTGGAGCCGATGAACTGCACGGCCGACTTCAAGGACGGCAAGCTGGAGATCTGGGCGCCGACCCAGAACCCGGAGGCCGGTCGGCAGCTGGTGGCCAAGACACTCGGCATCGCGCCGGACGCCATCACCCTGCACATGACCCGTTGCGGCGGCGGTTTCGGCCGCAGGCTGGCCAACGACTATATGGTCCAGGCCGCCTGGATCGCCCGGGAAGCCAAGGCGCCGGTGAAGGTGCTTTGGACCCGCGAGGACGACCTTCGCTACGACTACTACCGTCCGGCGGGCTACCACTTCCTGTCGGGTGGCGTGGACGCAGGCGGGGCGGTCACCGCCTGGCACGACCACTTTGTCAGCCTGGGGAACGACGGCAAGTTCGCCTCCAGCGCCGGCATGTCGCCGACCGAGTTCCCGTCGCGCTTCGTACCCAACTATCGCTACGACCTGTCCCTGATCCCCACCGGCGTGCCCACCGGTCCGCTGCGGGCGCCGGGCAGCAATGCGCTGTCCTTCGTCATCCAGTCCTTCATCGACGAGCTGGCTCACGCGGCCAACGCCGATCCGGTGGCTTTCCGCCTGAAGCTGCTGGGGGACGGCGGCATGATGGGGACGCCGGGCCAGAACGGATACGCCGCCGACCGCATGCGCGGCGTGGTCAAGCTGGTCGCCGAGAAGTCCGGATGGGGCAAGACCAAGCTGCCCAAGGGGACCGGCATGGGGGTGGCCTTCCACTTCAGCCACATGGGCTATTTCGCCGAGGTGGTGCAGGCCACTGTCGCGGCCGATGGCGCGGTGAAGGTGGACAAGGTCTGGGTGGGCGCCGATGTCGGCCGCCAGATCGTCAATCCGGCGGGGGGCATCAACCAGGTGCAGGGCTCGGTGCTCGACGGCCTGTCGGCGGCGCTCGGCCAGGTGATCACCATCGAGAACGGCGCGGCGGTGCAGAGCAACTTCGGCGACTATCGGCTGCTGCGGATGGCCGACGCGCCCCCGGTGGAGGTGCATTTCCTGATCACCGACAACCCGCCGACCGGCCTGGGCGAACCGGCCCTGCCACCGGCGCCCCCGGCCCTGTGCAACGCCATCTTCGCGGCGACCGGCAAGCGGATCCGCAGCCTGCCGATCAATACCGAGGCGTTGAAGAGCGTCTGACGCCTTATCGGCCCTGGCGTCTTTCGCCGGGGCCACAGGTCGCGCTAGGGTGAAAACAGGAGACGCGGCGTCAACCCGCGCGAGGCGGGTGGAGACATGACGGAAACCCTTGAGCCGCAGGCGAAAGCGACCCGTGGTCCGACGCGCCGGTTCGAACAGCGCAAGACCGCCATCGTCGCCTCGGCGGTCGAGGTCCTGAATCGCAAGGGCGTGCGCGGCATGACCCTGGGGGAGGTGGCGGCCAGTCTGAACCTGGTGCCCACCGGCGTGATCTACTACTTCAAGAACAAGGAGGATCTGGCCGCGGCCTGCTTCCTGAAGGGCATCGAGGGTTTCAGTCAGTTCCTGGTCGCGGGCGAGACCGGCGTCGGCGCCCGCGGGCGCCTGACCCGGTTCTTCGACGCCTATCTCGACTATCGCCGCCGCATGGCGCTGCAGGAGGTCGAGCCGCTCACCACCTTCAACGATGTGCGAGCGCTGAATTGCGAGCCGGTGAACACCGCCTATGTGGACATGTTCCGGCGCGCACGGGGGCTGCTGGACGGTCCCGAAACCGCCGAGCTCAGCCGGCTGGAGCTGAACGCGCGGACCCACATGCTGCTGTCGGAGATCTTCTGGGCGCCGGTCTGGCTGCACCGCCACGATCCCGAAGACTATGGCCGGGTGACGCAGCGCCTGTTGTCGATCACTGCCGACGGCCTGGCCGCGCCCGGGGCCGTTTGGGATCCACGGCCCCTGCCGGGCCTGATCCCGGAGCCGCCGGACGGCGGGGAAATCTCCAGCGAACTCTTCCTGCGGGCGGCCACCGAGCTGATCAACGAGGAGGGCTATCTGGGCGCCTCGGTGGAGAAGATCTCGGCGCGGCTCAACGTCACCAAGGGCGCCTTCTACCACCACAACGAGACCAAGGATGAGCTGGTGGAAGCCTGTTTCGAGCGCACCATCGAGGTGATGCGCCGGGCGATCCGCCAGGCCGAGACGGTCACGACCAACGGGCTGCAGACCCTGGCCACCGTGGCCACGGCGCTGGTGGAGTACCAGATGTCGGGCAATGCGCCTCTGCTGCGCACCTCGGCCCTGACCTCGGCGCCGGAATCCATCCAACCCAAGCTGGTGGCCAAGTTCGACCGCATCTCCGACCGCTTCGCCTCGCTGATCAGCGATGGCGTCGCCGACGGTTCGGTGCGGCCCATCGACACGAATATCGGCGCCCAGGTGATCACCGCGGCGATCAACGCGGCCGCCGAACTGCGGCACTGGGCGGCGGCGGTGACGCCGGGCCAGGCGGTGAACCTCTATGTCCGGCCGCTGTTCGAGGGCTTGCTGTCGCCCCCCGTGCGCTGAATTCATTCCGAACAAAGAGACGGCTTGAGGCCGCGAGAGGGTAGGGGACGTGAAGAAGCTCTTGATCGCCAACCGCGGTGAGATCGCCGTGCGCATCGCCCGCACCGCCGCCGAGATGGGGATCGCCACCGTGGCGGTCTACGCCGGGGACGACGCCGCCTCCCTCCACACTCGCAAGGCCGACGCGGCCGTGGGGCTGAAAGGCTCCGGGCCAGCCGCCTATCTCGACGGCGCGCAGATCCTGGAGGTGGCCAGGGCCACGGGCGCCGACGCCATCCATCCCGGCTACGGCTTCCTCAGCGAGAACGCCGCCTTCGCCCGGGCCTGCGGCGAGGCGGGTGTGACCTTCGTCGGGCCGAGCCCCGAGACCCTCGAACTGTTCGGCGACAAAGGGCAGGCCCGGGCGCTCGCCGCCCGCTGCGGCGTGCCGATCCTGCCGGGCACCCAGGGCCCCACGACCCTGGATGAGGCCAAGGCCTTCCTGACGGGCCTGGGGGCCGGTGGGGCGGTGATGGTCAAGGCGGTCTCGGGCGGCGGCGGGCGCGGAATGCGTCCCGCCCGCTCGGTGGAGGAATTGGAACAGGCCTTCGAACGCTGCGCTTCGGAGGCGCTCGCGGCCTTCGGCGACGGCGCGCTCTATGTGGAGCAGTTCCTGGCCAAGGCGCGCCACATCGAGGTGCAGATCCTGGGCGACGGCGTCACGGTCTCCCACCTCTGGGACCGGGAGTGCAGCCTGCAGCGCCAACGCCAGAAGGTCGTGGAGATCGCGCCCGCCGCGACCCTGCCGATGGCGATCCGCGAGCAGCTGTTCGAGGCCGCCGTGGCCCTGGGTCGCGCCGCCCACTATCGCAGCCTGGGCACGGTGGAGTTCCTGGTGGAGGTGGGTGACCAGCCCCGCCTGGTGTTCATCGAGGCCAATCCGCGCCTGCAGGTGGAGCACACGGTGACCGAGGAGGTGCTGGGCCTGGACCTGGTGCGTCTGCAGATCGAGGTGGCCCGGGGCCAGTCCCTGGCGGACCTCAACCTCACCCAGACCGAGGTCCCCACGCCGCGCGGCGTGGCGGTGCAGGCCCGCGTGAACCTGGAGACCATGAGCCCCGACGGCTCCGCCCGGCCGGCGGGGGGCGTGCTCGCGGCCTTCGAGCCGCCGTCGGGGCCGGGGGTGCGGGTCGATGGCTTCGGCTATGCCGGCTACCGCACCAGCGCCCGCTATGACTCCCTGCTGGCCAAGCTGATCGTTCATTCGGGTAGCCTGCCGACCGCGGTGGCGAAGGCTCACCGCGCCCTGTCGGAATTCAAGATTGTCGGCGCGCCCACAAACATTGGCTTCCTGCAGAGCCTGCTGGCCCATCCTGCGGTGGCGACGGGCGAGGTCCACACCCGCTTCATCGAGCAGACCATGGGCGAGCTGGCCGCCACGGCGGATGCGCCCAAACTGTACTTTGAGGCCGCCGCGACCGGCGGCGTCGCCAAGCGGGCCGGGGTGCAGATCGACGCGGTCGACCCCTTAGCCGTCCTGGCGCTCGGCAAGGAAGAACGGGTCGCGGTGGAGGAGGCCGACACCCAGGCCGAAGGTCCTGAAGGGAGCAGGGCTCTGCGCGCGCCCCTGCAGGGCACCGTCATCGCGCTCTCCGTCGCGGTCGGAGACACGGTCCGCGAGGGCCAGCCCCTCTTCATCATGGAAGCCATGAAGATGGAGCATGTGGTGTCCGCCGCCTTCTCCGGCGTGGTGCGCGAGATCACCGTGAGCGAAGGCGACACCGTCTTCGAGGACCATCCTCTGGCCTTCCTCGAGGATGTCGAGGTGCAGGGCGGAACCGGCGAAATCCAGGAGGTCATCGACCTGGACTTCATCCGCCCGGACCTGGCCGAGGTTCTGGAGCGCCAGCGCCTGACCCGGGATGAGGCGCGGCCCGAGGCCGTGGCGCGGCGGCGGAAGACCAGGCAGCGGACCACCCGGGAGAACGTCGACGACCTTTGCGACCCGGGTAGTTTCACCGAGTACGGCGCGCTGACCATCGCCGCGCGGCGCCGCCGCAACACCCTGGACGAACTGATCGCCACCACACCCGCCGACGGCATGGTCATGGGCCTGGGCCAGGTGAACGGCGACCGTTTTTCCGAGGACAAGGCCCGGGTCGCGGTCATGGCCTATGACTATACCGTGCTGGCCGGCACCCAGGGGGCGCACAACCACGAGAAGCTCGACCGGATGAGCGAGATCGCCCTGCGCTGGCGGGTTCCCACGGTGTTCTTCACCGAGGGCGGCGGCGGGCGGCCGGGCGACACCGAGGGCGGCGGCTTCACCCGCGGCTTCGAGTTCTGGGGCCGGCTGTCGGGCGCCGTGCCCCTGGTGGGGATCAATTCCGGTCGCTGTTTCGCGGGCAACGCCGCCATCCTCGGCTGCTGCGACGTGATCATCGCCACCAAGGACTCGGCGCTGGGCATGGGCGGTCCGGCCATGGTGGAGGGCGGCGGGCTCGGCGTCTTCCGACCCGAGGAGATCGGCCCGCTGAAGGTCATGCAGGCCAACGGCACCATCGACGTCCTGGCCGAGGACGAGGCCGACGCCGTGCGGCTGGCCAAGCAGTACATTTCCTATTTCCAGGGTCCGGTCGCCGACTGGACCTGCGCCGACCAGCGGCTGTTGCGCCGGTCGATCCCGGAGAACCGGCTGCGGGTCTATGACGTGCGCAAGGTGATCGAGCTGATCGCCGACGAGGGTTCGGTGCTGGAGCTGCGGCCCAAGTTCGGCCTGGCCATGATCACCGCCTTCATCCGTATCGAGGGGCGGCCGGTCGGCGTGTTCGCCAACAATCCGCACCATATCGGCGGGGCCATCGACGCCGACGCCTCGGACAAGGCCGCGCGCTTCATGCAGCTGTGCGAGGCCTTCGACATTCCCCTGCTGTCGCTGTCGGACACGCCGGGCAACATGGTGGGGCCGGAGGCGGAGAAGACCGGCCTGATCCGCCACTGCTCGCGGCTGTTTGTGATCGGGGCGAACCTGACGGTGCCGATCTTCTCGGTGATCCTGCGCAAGAGCTATGGCCTGGGGGCTATCGCCATGACCGGGGGCAGCTATCAGGCGGCGATGTTCTGCGTCGCCTGGCCGACCGGCGAGTTCGGCGGCATGGGCCTGGAGGGCTCGGTGAAGCTGGGCTACCGCAACGAACTGGCGGCCATCGCCGATCCGGTGGAACGCAAGGCCAGCTTCGACGAGCGGGTGGCGCGGGCCTATGCGGCGGGCAAGGCGCTGGCGCGGGGGGCCGGGACATCCCTGGACGACGTCATCGACCCGGCCGACACCCGACGCTGGGTGCTTGCGGGGCTGAAGTCCCTGCCGCCGGTCCCCGTCCGCACGGAAAAGAAGCTGCGCTGGATCGACTCCTGGTAGGCGCCATCTCTCCTTGACCCAACCCAGACTGGGGATAACACTGTTCGACTAACGTCGTTTCCATCGGGGGTGGACGCGTGGGCCGATCACGATCACGCATGTCCGGCCTCGGCCGCATGGCCGTCGGCCTGATGGCGGCGGCGGCCCTGCTGGCCGCCAACGTTCAACAGGCGCAGGCCAGCATCGGCAGCTGCCTGAGCGCCTATACCGGCGCGGATTTCTTCCAACTGGTCGGGACCTTCGCGGACCCGGAACTGTCGCAGTGCGCCGCCGAGATCCAGGTGGGGCCCGACATCATCATGGCCGCGGCGACCGCCGGCATGGTGGCCCTGGCCTTCGACAACGCCTTCACCGACACGGCCCAATGCAAGGCCCTGGTGCAGACCACCATCGGCGGCTTCATCGCCAAGCTGCTGCTGGCCGCCACCCCGGTGGCCGACTTCCTGAAATCGAACTTCCCGGGCGCGTTCAGCGCGCTGGTGGACATGGCCTCCGGGCAGGCGGTAGGCGCGCTGGGCGCCGTTCCCGGTCTCGGCTTCATCCTGCACAAGGTCGACTGCGGCTGCCAGTTCGCCGGCGCGGGCCTGGCGTCCAAGAAGGCGCTGGAGGACTACTACGCCAGCGTGAAGGGCTGCGGCCAGTTCTTCGCCGACGTCGGCGACGCCCTGCTCGGCGTGTTCCAGAGCGGGCCGGAGTCCGCCGCCGAGTTCTTCAACGGCTCCAACTATGGGCTCACCCCCGGCGTGCAGGAGGAACAGGTGAGCTTTGCCGTCGCCTGCGCGCCCGGTCTCAACGCCACCTGCGACGTCTGTTGGGGCGGCGCCAAGATGGAGAAGGTGGGGGACAAACTGGCCTGCAAGTGCCCCGCCACCAACCAGGGCTACACGACCTCCAATGACAGCGGCTGCCAGGTCTGTCCGGCCGGCACGCTGCAGATGCCCAACGGCCAGTGCGGCGGCTGTCCCAAGGGGCAGGCCTATCAGGGCGGCGCCTGTGTCGCGGCCTGCCCCACCGGTCAGATCCTGGGCTCCAACGGCCAGTGCGGCGGCTGCCCGGCCGGCGCCCATGCCAGCTATGCCGAGTTCAAGTTCGTGCAGGAGGGCAATTACTCGGTGGTGGCGCCGGTCAACAGCCTGGGCGCCTGCGTGGTCTGTCCGAGCGGCAGCGTCTTCTCGGAGAGCCAGAACAAGTGCGTGGCCGGCTGCCCGGCCTGGCAGAAGGACGTGGGCGGCCAATGCGTCAACCGCTGCGGGCCCAACGAGAAGTTCACGCCGGGCAAGACCGGCGGCATCGTGGTCAATGGCGGCACGGTCATTCCGGGTCAGAATACCCCGTCGACCTGTACGCCCTGCCCGGGCGGGACCCAGCTCAACAGCTTCACCAATTTCTGCGTGAAGGGCGGCGCCGCCGCGCCGCCGAAGCCCGCCACGCCAGAGTGCCCGGCGTGGCAGAGCTGGGACGGCAATGCCTGCACGAACCGCTGCGGGGCCAACCTGGTCTATTCCCCGGCCACCTATGACAAGTTCAACAAGTTCACGCCCCAGACCTGCAAACCCTGCGCGCCGGGAAGCCAGTTCACCAACAAGACCAACAGCTGCAATAGCTGTCCCTCCGGCGCGGCCTGGATCCCCTTCGGCGGCGACAACGGCGGGTCCTGCAAGTGCCCGGCGGGCAGCGCCCAGCAGGGCAACCTGTGCGTCTCGACCGCGCCTCTGGGCCAGCCGAACGGCGGGGACGTCAAGCCGCCGGTCCTGATCCCCGGGCCGGGCGGGTTCCCGCAGCGGGGCGTCACCTCCTGCCCGCCGGGGACCGTGCGCAGTCCCCAGGGCGCCTGCATGCCCTTCCGCATGAGCCCGGCCCAGCCGAACGGCGGCGGGACCTCGCCCCCCGTCGTCGCCCCCGGCGGCGGGTTCCAGCCGCAGCCCGGGTCCTGCCCACCCGGGACCACCCGCAACGCCCAGGGCGCCTGCATCGCCTTCCGGCCGGTGCAGCCGAGCGGGCGGGCGGCGCCTCCGGTCCAGCGCCTGCCGCCAGGCGCCGTGCTGCGGTCGGTCGACTGTTCGACGCGCGGGGCCAACGACATCAAGAGCCCGGCGCCCGGCGGCTGCGCGGCCTGCCCTGACGGGCTCGTGGCCAACGCCGCGCGCGACAATTGCGTCGCGCCTCCGATGTTCAACGACACGCCCCTGCGCGTCGCGCCGCCGCCGGTCAGGCGGGGCCCATGAGGAGGCTTGAGATGATCCTGAAGACCGCCCTCGGAGTCCTGGCCATGGCCGCGACCCTCGGCGTCTCGCAGCCGGCGGACGCCCAGCAGGTCCGGCGCGCGACGCCGGAGCCCGGACAGCGGGTGATCGTGATGGGCGACGCCTGCAAGCGACGCACCGACAACCGCGCCGCCGTCACCCGCCGCGACGCCTGCGGCCGCTGGTACTGCGGGCGCAAGGATGTTCCGGAGATCGCCCAGGTGGATCCCGGCTTCGCCCAGCGGATGGGCTGCAAGTGGACTGTGCAGGCCGACAAGAGCTGTATCTGCAAGCGCGCCTCGTTCCGGGTCGTGCCCCCCAAGCGCGCGAACATGTCCTATCGGCCGGGCTAGAACCGCGGCCAGCTTGACCGCGCGGGCCGTCCGAATGACTGTGAGGCGAGGCTAGCCAGGCTAGGCCAGGGGGCTGACGCATGTATCGATCCATCACAGCACTTCTGAGCGTCATGGTTCTGCTGGCGGGCCAGAGCGCGGCCGCGCAGTCGTCCATGCCGCCGCCCGCCATGGCGGCCGGTCCCGCGCCGGCCGTGCCCTCGTGCCCGCCCGGCCAGGCCAAGGACGCCGCCGGCAAGTGTGTGGCTGCCGCGAAGCCCGCGACCGCCGAGACGCCGACCGTCTACCAGACCGTCAATGGCGTCCGCACGGCCGTTGCGGTACCGGTCGCCGCGCCGCCGCCCGCCGCCAAGCCGGTCAAGGCGATCGCCGCCGCGCCGATCCTCGCCGCGAAACCGGCGCCCACGCCAGCCTACGCCAAGCTGCCTGCGCCGGTCACCATCGCGGCAGGCGAGCCGAACGGCGACTGCACGGCCCAGGCCCCGAACCTGATCCATGACAGCCGATCCCCGGGTGGCTGCGCGCCCTGTCCGCGTGGCCGGGTCCCCAATACCGCCCGCCAGGCCTGCGTCATCCCCATTCCCCGCAGCTACCGGCCCTGATCGAGACCTGCCATGCGCAACCTGTTGATTTCCGCGACCCTGCTGGCCCTGGCCGGCGCCACCCCGGTCCTGGCCCAGTCCTACGCCCACGCGACCTCGCAGTATGACGACCGACAGGATGATCGGCGCGACAGCCGCCATGACGAGCGTCAGGCGCCGCAGTCCTATGACCGGGGCGACCAGGCCTATGATGGGCGCGGCGCGGCGCCCGGCGGCGGCTACGGCTATCAGGAAGCGCCGCAGGAAGCCTATGGCGCTCAGGGCGCCTATCGGCAGGACGCCTATCGCCCCGCGCCGCGGCGCAAGCTCCGCCGCAAGGCCGCCGCCGTCAGCCGCTACACGCCCTCTGGGCGCCCGGTCTATTACAACGATGGGATGATCCGCACCGGCCGCGATTTCCCGGCCGGGACCGTGGGGCTGAACGGCTACTGAGGTCTAGTGCGGGATGTAGGTCCGCAGCACGTCCTCGATGATCCGCTCGAGCTGGCCCAGGGTGTTGCAGGGCTTGGCCACGTGGCAGAACGGCTGATAGCGCTGCATGACGCTGTCGCCCTGGCCCCAGTAGCTCTCGGGTTCGGGGTTCAGCCAGATCATGGCGCGGCAGCGCTTCTGGATGGTGGCGAACAGGTCCACGCGCGGATCGGCGTAGTTTGACCGCGCGTCGCCCAGGAAGATCACCGTGGTGTGGCGGTCGATCTGGTCCAGGTGCAGGTCGCAGAAGTCTTCCAGGCTCTTGCCGTAGTCGGTCTGCTGGAAGCCGATCTTCTTCAGGACCTCGACGATGGCGGTCTCGACCTTGTGCTCGTCCATGACGTCGTTGACGCTGATCATCCGACCGGAGAAGGCGAAGGCCTCCATCCTGTCGACAACCTCGTTGAGGCTATAGAGGAAGGTCAGCAGGAACTGGGCGGCGGCGGCGACGGATTTCGAGACGTCACAGATCGCCACGATGTTCGGCTTCTCGACCTTCTTGGTCTTCCAGACGATCTCGAAAGGCATGCCGCCATAGGCCATGGACCGGCGCAGGGTGCGGCGGACGTCAAGGTGGCCGAGCTGGGCCTTGCTGCGGCGGCGCGAGTAGCGGTCGGCCAGCCGCTTGGCCATCTTCTTCACCAGGGCCTGCATCATCACCAGGTCGGCCGGATCGATGCCGCCCTCGGCGTTGAGCGCCTTGCGGGCCAGCAGCTCCTCGCGGAGGTTCTTGCCGCTCTCGGCGGCGTAGAGTTCGTGCTGCCGGTCGACGAAGCGCTGGGCCTCCTCGGTCAGGGCCTTCTTGCCGGACTCCAGTCGGGCGACCAGGGCCTGGCTGCGGGCGTCCTCCAGCTTCTTGGCCGCGGCGATGATCTGCTCGATCTGCGAGAGCCCCATCTCCTCCAACATCCGCCGGGTCAGGCGGCTGCGCTGGGTGGAGAGCCGGATCGAGGAGACCTGGGCCCGCTCGGCGGCGGCCTCCATGGCCTGGGCCAGGGCCGAGACGTCGCCGTTCAGCAGCATCTGGGCCAGCTCGGAGCCCTGGACTTCGGGCGGCAGGCCCTCGGGCTCGCCGTCCTGGCCGGCAGGCGGCGGACCTTCCATCTGGAAGGTCTCGCGGGCGAAGAAGGTCTCGAAGGTCTCGTCGAACCGGGTGACCTCGTCCGCGGTCTTGGCCAGGGTCGCGCATAGCGCGTCCTTGAACAGCTCCCGGTCGGCGAAGCCCACCGTGGCCACCGTCAGGTGCGCATCGATCGCCTCGACGGGCGAGACCTTGACGTCCGCGGCCCGCAGGGCCCGGAGGAAGTCTTCCATCGCGCCTTGCATGGCGGGATCCTTAAGCCAGGGGCCGGCGGATCAGCTCGACGATCTGCGGCTCCACGGCGGCGATGTCCTGTTCGAACTTGAGCAGCACGTTGAGACTGTCACGCACGACCTCGCCGTCCAGGCTCTCGGCGTTGAGCAGGATGAGCGCGCGGGCCCAGTCCACGGTCTCGGAGATCGAGGGCGACTTGCGCAGGTCCAGGGTGCGCAGAGACTGCACGAAGCTCACCAGTTCGTGGGTCAGCTTGGCCTCGATGCCGGGGACCCGGCTGGCGACGATCTTCCGCTCCAGGCCGGCGTCGGGCAGGGGGATGTGCAGGTGCAGGCAGCGGCGCTTCAGGGCGTCGCCCAGGTCGCGCACGTTGTTGGAGGTCAGGAAGACGATCGGCGGGGTCTTGGCCTTCAGGACGCCGAGCTCGGGGATCGAGACCTGATAGGCCGACAGCACTTCCAGCAGGAAGGCCTCGAAGGCCTCGTCGGACTTGTCGATCTCGTCGATCAGCAGGACGCAGCCGTCGTCTTCCCGCAACGCCTTCATCAGGGGGCGCGGTTCCAGGAAGGGCTCGGAGAAGAACAGGTCGCCGATGCCGTGCAGGCGATCCATGGCCTCGTCCATGCTGCCGCCGGCCTCCGCCAGCTGGGCGCCCATGCGGTCCTTGAGGATCTGGGTGTAGAGGAGCTGCTTGCCGTACTTCCACTCGTACAGGGCCTTGGACTCGTCCAGGCCCTCGTAGCACTGCATGCGGATCAGCGGCAGGCCCAGCAGGGCGGCGGTGGAGAGCGCCAGTTCGGTCTTGCCGACCCCGGCCGAGCCTTCCACCAGGATGGGCTTTTGCAGGTGCACGGCCATGTAGAGGGCGGTGGCGATGCGACGCGAGGCGATGTAGCCGACGCCGGCCAGCCCTTCGATCAGGGCGTCCACCGAGGCCATGGGGCTGCTGGCAGCGGCCGAATATGCCGCCGTAGCTGAAAGGGTCAAAGTCGTAGCTTTCAAAAATTGGCGCAAAGCACGCCGGAGAGAACGTCAATGGCCCCAGTGTGCCAAGCCGCGCGCCCCTTGTGCAACCCTTCGCGTCGTCGCGGGCGAGTCCGCCGCCGCTTTACCTGGGCTTCACACCCATCTGGGCAAACATAATCCCATGCGCCTACTCCCGGCCCTCCTCCTCGGGCCGCTGGTGGCAGGCCCGGCCTGGGTCGGCGACCTGGCGGTCAGCCTGAACCCTCCCTCCGGCAAGCCGGTGGCGGAGCTTCTTGTCATGTCCGCCGCCCCCATGACGCGCGGGGGCGACTGAGGTGGAGTTCGTGCTGCGCCGGCTGGCGATGTTCAAGTTCCTGCGCACCAAGCTGACCCTGCTCTATGCGGCGCTGTTCTGCGTGACGCTGATCCTGATTTCCGTGGCGGTGTTCTCGGCCATATCCGGGGCGGCCCAGCGCCAGGTGCGCGGCGAGCTGATCGGGGCGGGCGCCGTGTTCGACCGGGTGTGGTCGCTGCGGTCGGAGCAGCTACGGCAAGGCGCGGCCCTGCTCAGCCGCGACTTCGGCTTCCGCGAGGCGGTCGCCACGCGCGACCGGGCGACCATCGTCTCGGCCATGGAGAACCTGCGGGCGCGCCTGCGGATCGACCTGGCCTTCATCGTCGGCGTCGACGGCCAGGTCACGGCGGCGAACACCAGCCGGCTCGTCCCGCGTGCGGACGACCTGGTGGCGGCCATGTACGAGTCGGAGGCGCCCTCGGGCATCTTCGTGCTGGACGGCGTGCCCTACCAGATGATCGCCGCGCCGGTGATGTCGCCTGACCTGATCGGCTGGATGGTCTTCGCCGCCCGCCTGGACCAGACCGAGATGTCGGCCCTGGAACGGCTGGCCGCCATCCCGCTGGACGCTAGCGTCGCCCATCACACCAAGGACGGCTGGGTCTCCAGCGAGAAGATCAGCAAGGCCGATCTGGCCGATCTCGCCGCCTTCATCGGGAAGGCTACGGCGGCCAAGATCACCGCGCCACGCACCCTGAAGACCTCGGCGGGCAAGGCCATCGCTCTGGTCAAACCCCTGCCGGTCCTGACCGGGGGCGAGAGCGCGCACCTGGTGCTGAGCTATCCGCTCTCCCGCGCCTTTGGCCCCTATCGCCCGCTGCTGGCGATCATCGCCGGGTCTGGCCTGCTGGGCCTGGCGATGGTGATCTACGGAAGCTGGACCCTGGCCAAGAGCGTCACCCGCCCGATCTCGGCTCTGGATGAGGGCGCACGGCGCCTGCAGCGGGGCGAGGACGCCCATGTGCCAGTCGAGAGCCATGACGAGATCGGCCGGCTGGCCGAGAGCTTCAACATCATGGCCACCGAGATCCGCGAGCGCGAGCGTCGGATCACCCACCTGGCCCACCACGACGCCGAGACCGGCCTGCCCAACCGGCTGTCCCTGGAAATGGGGCTGGATCTCCTGCGCGCGCCGGGCGACGAGGGATTGTTCGTCGCCGTCCTGGGGATCGACCGCTTCGCCCATGTACGCGGCGCCATCGGCTACGCGCCGGCCGCCCAGGTGATCCGCGAGGTCGGCGAACGGCTGGCGGGCCTGCAGCCGAGCGGTCTGGTGGCCAGGCTCTCCACCGATGTCCTGGCGCTGGCTTTCGAGGCCGCCAGCGAAAGCGCGGCCGAGGCGCTGCTGCTGCATCTGCTGGGAGACCTGGAGCAGCCCCTGCACATCGGCGGCGACGCCATCGACGTGGCGCTGACCGTCGGCCTGGCGCCCGTCCTGCCTGGCGATGCGCCCGGCGCGACCATCGAGCGGGCCAATATCGGCTTCGACCAGGCGCGGGCCAGCCGGCGCAAGATCGCCTTCTTCGACGCTGAGTCCTATGGCGACCCGTCCTCCAACCTCGCCCTGATGAGCGGCATGCTGTGGGCGATCCGCTCAGGCCATATCGAACTCTATCACCAGCCCAAGTTCGACCTGCGCTCGCGCACCGTGAACGCCGTCGAGGGTCTGGTCCGCTGGCGGCATCCGACGCGGGGCCTGCTGCGTCCGGACCTGTTCATTCCCATGGCCGAGGAGACCGGCCACATCCGCACCCTGACCGACTGGGTGTTGCGCCAGGCCATCGAGGACCAGGCCAAGCTCGCCCAGCATGGCCATGTGCTGGAGATGTCGGTGAACATCTCGGGCCGCCTGTTGGGAGACCTCGACTTCGCCGACCTGGTGGACCGGATGGCGCCGACAGCGGTGGGACAGCTATGTTTCGAGATCACCGAGACGGCGGTCATCGATAATCCCGAGGTCGCCCTGCAGGTGCTGGACCGGTTCCGCGCGGCGGGGGTCTCGATCTCCATCGACGACTTCGGCACCGGCCTCTCGTCGCTCGCCTATCTGAAGCAGATCCGCGGGCAGGAACTGAAGATCGACCGCTCGCTGATCATGGACGTCACCGAGAGCCAGCGAGACGCCCTGATCGTGCGCTCCACCATCGACCTGGCCCACAGCCTGGGGCTGAAAGTCACCGCCGAGGGGGTGGAGAAGCCCGACGCCTTCCAACTGCTGGCGGCGATGGGTTGTGACTCCATCCAGGGCTACCTGATCGCCAAGCCTCAGCCGCTCAATGAGCTTCTGGTCTTCATGCGCGACGACCACGAGAGGATGCGCAGCTTCGGCTGACGTCGGACGCCCCCGCCCGCGCAGGGCTTCTAATGGATCATGTTCATCGCGCCCGGCGCGGGGCGCAGGTCGACACTGATCTCCTGACGGCCGCCGGCCGCGGGGACGGCGATGGTCTTCACGACCTGGTTCCTGGCGGTCTTCATGTAGGGCTGCCAGACGGTCATGGCGGTGTTTCCGGCCGGCGCGTTGCGGATCAGGGCCACGCCGTCGGCGCCGGTCTTGGCGGCGTAGGCGGTGTCCACCACCACCACATAGGCGATCATCTGGTCGTGGATGTTGCAGCCCAGGGCCACGACCCCGGCCTTGTCGAACACCACGCTGCGGCTCTCGTCGCGGCCGTACAGTTTCAGCTCGAACTTCTTGGTGGGCGAGAACGAATAGACGTGGTGGCGGACGTTGTCCTTGTTGGGGAAGGTGACGTTGCTGCCCACCGGCACGATGAGAACGAAGGGATTGAAGCTGATGTTCTGCTGGGCCACCGAATAGGGCCAGGTGAAACTGATCGGCGCGCCCGCCGCCCCGCCGGACGCGGGCTTGAGGGTGACAACGGCGTCTTTCACCGGCTGACCCTGCACATTGCGCACGATCACGGAGAGGTCTCCGGCCAGGGCCGGGGAGGCAAGGGTCAGGGCGGCCAGGGCCGAAAGGATCAGTGCGCGCATGGCGCCAGCATCCCCCGCGCCCATGGCCTTTGGGTTAACGCCTCTCCGGGGCGAACCTGTACAGGGGCCGCGCGGGTTTCCAGACCGCTGATGAACCTTCCTTAAGAAGGTCTGGGGCATGACACCCCGTAACAGGTTCGGCGGACCGCGGCAGGGGTCCCGCGCCGAGGGCGCGGGGATCGAAGTCATGACAAGCAAAGCGGGGCTCATTTCGCTCGCCCTCGGTCTGGCGATGGCGGGGAGTCTGGCCCAGGCGGAGGATCGTGAAACCAGCGGCAAGCTGCTGCTGACCAGCGGCGTCACCAATATCGAGGGCGCCGGCGGCGGCGGCCTGGCCACCTGGGCCACCATCACCGGCTACGAGACCGTGGACGAGTGGGGCGCGAACGCTCACGCCACCCTGGTTCAACTGCCCGACTACCAGTTCCGCGCCGGCGGGGTTTCGGTGGGTTTTCATGACCGGGTCGAGATCTCCTACACCCTCCAGTCCTTCGACACCGGGGACACCGGCGCCAAGCTCGGCCTGGGCCAGGGCTTCACCTTCAATCAGGACGTCGTGGGCGCGAAGGTCCGGGTCCTGGGGGACGCCGTCTATAGCCAGGACAGCTGGGTCCCGCAGGTCGCCGTCGGCGTCCAGTGGAAGAAGAACGACAAGGACGCCATCATCAAGGCCATCGGCGGCAAGGATGATTCAGGCGTCGACTACTATGTCGCCGCCACCAAGGTGCTGCTGAATCAGAGCCTGGTGCTGGACGGGACGCTGCGCGCCACCAAGGCCAACCAGACCGGCCTGCTGGGCTTCGGCGGCGGCAAGAACGACGACTACCAGGTCCAGTTCGAGGGCTCGGCCGGCTACCTGGTCTCCAAGCGCCTGCTGATCGGCGCGGAGTACCGCACCAAGCCCGACAACCTGGCGGGGCTGAAGGAGGACGACTGGATCGACGTGTTCGCCGCCTACGCCTTCAACAAGAACCTCTCGGTCACCGCGGCCTATGCGGACCTCGGGACCATCGCCACCTTCAAGGACCAGCGCGGTCTCTACCTCTCCATCCAGGCAGGCTTCTGATGTCGAACCTTCGCACCCTGATCGTCGCCGCCGCCCTGGCTGTCTCCGCCGCGCCGGCCCTCGCCGAGGAGAGGCCGGTCGATCCCTATACGCCGTCCAACGCCAACGCCGGGGCGACCCCGTTCACGGGCGAGCAGATGCTGGCGGCTTTCCACGGACCTGAGGGCGTGGCCCGCATCGTCGACGACACGCTGGACCGCGGCGTCGCCGATCCGAAGCTGGAGGAGATTTTCCACGCCACCGATATGGAACGCCTGCGCCGCACCCTGAAGGAACAGGTCGCCTATCTGCTGGGGGCGCCGGTCGCCTATAGCGGCCGCGACATGAAGACGACCCACAAGGACCAGGGGATCAACACCGCTGAGTTCAACATCCTGGTCGAGCACATGCAACTGGCCATGGACAAGGAAGGCGTCGCCTACCGCTACCAGAACCAGCTGCTGGCCAAGCTGGCGCCCATGAAGCGCGACGTCGTCACGCGCTAAGGGCTAGGTCCAGATACAAGAAGGGTCCGGGCGAACACCCGGGCCTTTTCGTTTCGGCGGCCTGTGGTCAGAGCCCGTAAGGCCGATAAGGCCCGGCGATCAGTTGCTCGAAGACCCCCATGCCCTGCAGGGAGTCTTCTCCCGGCGTGGTGAAGGTCACGCGACTCAGCGCCTGGATGTGCCAGTTCTCAGGGCTGGCCATGCTGACCTTTCCCAAATCGATGTCCTCGCGGGCGACGACCAGGTCGCCCTTGTAGGCGCCATGCCGCCATTCCGGATGACCGTAGCCGATGCCGCGCATCAGGAAGGTCAGGAAGGGCTCGAACTTCACCGACGCCGAGCCCTGCGCCAACGGGATGTTCAGTGTGCCGCCCTGGGCGTGTCGAGTGCCGGGAATCATCGAGACGTCGTCGATCCTGGCGTGCTCGCTGTGATAGCCGCCGCCCTCGCCGGCGCCATCGGGCAGGATCACCGCCCGAGTGTTCCACGGCGTCCCGTCGGAGTCGGCGTTGACATGGAAGAAGACGCTGCGGTCGGCGAAGTTCAGCGGGGTCCACTGCCAGAAGAAGCCGGTGATGGTCTGGGGCACGGCCGGCTGCGGGTCGGGGGCGCCGATCGGCCGGATGCCCCAGGAGCGGTCGCGAGTGCCGACGCTGCCGTCGGCCAGGGTGACCCGCTGGCCGTCCACCTCGATCCAGCCGGTGCAGCGCACGTTCTGGGTCAGGCGGGTATAGTCCATGAAGGCGCGCGGCCCGTTGCGGCGGGTGAAGCG
>NZ_JBBKVV010000126.1:0-31220 GCF_037968635.1 Phenylobacterium sp. | reverse complement strand
GCGATCAGCTCCTTCTCGCGGGCGGTGAGGGGGCGGACCTTCTCGAAATAGTTGTCTATGGCCGGCGTATTGCCGTCCGGAGTCACCAGGGTGGTCAGCGCCTGGACCAGCCGCCAGGCGGGGCTGTCGACCCGGGCCTTCTCGCTGGAATGGATGTCGGTCTTGGGGCCACGGCCCCACTTGTCGCCGCTGGCCACCAGTTCCAGCTCGACGATGCCCTTGGCGCCCAGGTTGACGGTGACGCCGCCGTCGCTGGGGCTCTGCCAACCGGCCGGGATGATCACGCCCTCGCATTTCCTGAGCGCGGCCAACACGTGCGGCTTGGTGACGATCTGGCGGAAGTGCGGGCTGCCGATCTCCTCCTCGCCCTCGCAGATCAGGACGAGGTTCACCGGCGATTTCTTGCCCGCCGCGTGGATGGCGTGCAGCCCGGCGAGGAAGGCCGCCTGCGGGCCCTTCTGGTTCACCGCCCCCCGTCCGACGATCACCTTGCCGAAGCCCGGCTTCTCGACAATGCGCGCCTCCAGGGGCGGGGAGGACCATTCGGCTGGGTCGTACTGCTTCACGTCGTACATGAAGTAGATGCCCATCCAGCGCTTGGCGCCGACGTCGAGCGTCGCGAACACGCCCGGCGCGCCGTCGGTGGGGACCTTCTCGACGTGCTGGAAGCCGGCGTCCTTGGCCAGGGCCGCCATGTAGTCGGCGCCCTTCTCCATATCCAGGTTCTCGGCGGCGATGGAGGGCAGGGCGATCCAATCCTGGATGCGCTTCACGGAAGCCGCATAGCCCGCGTCGGCGGCCTTGCGGATGGCGGCCATGTCCCCGCTGGCGGCGAAGGCCAGGCTGGGGGTGAACAGGGCCGCGGCCGCGCCTCCGGCCAGCAGCGCGCGACGATCCGTGGCGACGGTTCCCAGGTCCGACATCCCAATCACTCCATGCCTGAACAGGGTGGGATTAGGACTGCGATATTCCAGGTCCGGCAAGCGCGATCTGGCGGAGCGCTGTTCGGTCAAGGCGCGCCGCGAGTCACGGCCTCAGAGCTTCAGCTTGACGCCTCCGCGCCGATGTCTCATCTCGCAGGCATGACCCGCCGCGCCCCCAGCTTCAGCGCCAAAAAACAGGCCCTATATCGGGGTCTGAGCCGGTCTGTGCGCGTCCCCTAGGGGGCCGCCGAAACCATCAGAGAGACCCCGCCGGTGCGACGGGGTCCAACGCTTCCGTCTCCGGCCTTCACAAGGAGACGACCCATGACCAATCCCCATCCGCGATACCAGGGCGTCTGGCTGCCCCTGGTCAGCCCGTTCAAGGACGACGCCCTGGACGAGACCTCGGTCCGCCGCATGGTGGCCCACTATGCCGGCCAGGTGGACGGCATCATCCTGGCCGCCACGACCGGGGAGGGGATGGCCCTCTCTCGCGACGAAACGCGAAACCTCGCCGAATGGACGGCGGAGGAACTGGCAGCGCAGGGGAGGGCGACACCGGTGCTGATCGGCCTCTGCGGCGCGGTCACGGCCAACGTCGTCGAGGCGGTCGGCGGCGCGGAAGACCTGCCCGCCGCGGGCTACCTGATCGCCTGCCCCTACTATGTCCGCCCCACCCAGGAGGGCCTGCGCCTGCACTTCGAGGCCATCGCCGAGGCCACGGCGCGCGATATCCTGGTCTACAACATCCCCTACCGGACCGGGGTGAACATGACGAACGACACCCTGCTGCGCCTGGCCGAGCGGCCCAACATCGTCGGCGTGAAGGACTGCTGCGCCGACCCCGCCCAGTCCCGCGACCTGATCGCCCGCAAGCCCGACGGCTTCTCGGTGCTCTGCAGCGAGGATGCGAGCTTCCTGACCGCCCTGCGCGACGGCGCCGACGGCGGCGTCGTGGCATCGGCTCACCTGCGACCCGAGGTCTTCCGCATCCTCTATCGCCTGGCCCAGGATCGCCGCTGGACCGAGGCCGAACGCCTCTGGACGACAATCGCCGCGATCCCCGACCTGCTGTTCGCCGAGCCCAGCCCGTCAGCTCTCAAGCACGCCCTGTGGCGCCTCGGCGAAATCGACACCCCAGACCTCCGCCTGCCGATGACGCCGCCGAGTGAGGGGCTGGTTGAGCGGCTGGATGAGTTCCTGGGTTAGCGATCATTCGCGCACCCGCACCTTCTCCCGCAAGGGGATAAGGGACCAGTGTCGACCGAGTCTCGGATGCTAACCCAGCCCGGCCTCGAACACTGCGCGGCGATAGATTGGCTCCCAACCCGGCTCGATATCCAGGGCCGACATCAGCGCTTCAGCAGCCACCATCCGCCGATGGCCGATCTCGAACTGCGGGTCCCAGGGCAGCACCTCGACCTCACCGCGCCAGACCGACCGGACCAGGACCAGCCCGGTCTCGGGGCCGTCGAGGCACTCCGAGCGGCAGAAGCCCAGCAGCCGCGCGTCGCCGACAGCACAGCAGGTCTCCTCCAGCATTTCCCGCCGGAAGGTCGCCTCCCAGGTCTCGTCGCCTTCGGGACGGCCACCCGGCCACTCCCACTGCGTGCCGTCCTGGCTGATCAGCACGACCTCGCGCTCGCCGGTGACGCAGAAGCCACATGACCCGTGAGGCGTGCCCTGCGGCACGTCGGCTGGCGGACTCCACGCCGCGCGCCAGCCAACACCATTGGCGCGGACGGGGAAGATTTCTCCGTCGCGGGCGATGGACGTTTCAATGGACATCGGCGCAGTCTCGACGGCGCCCAAGGCAAAGGCAACGCCCGGTGCTGGAACTAATTTGGGGCGCCGTGTCACGTCGCGTCCGGCTATCTCGTCTCAGTGGCGGGACCAGACTTTCAAGGAGCGCAACATGACCCCTCGCGTGAAAAACCCCTTCAAACACATTCCCGACGGCCTCAAGGCGATGATGGCGGTCGAGGCCAGCGTCGCGGCCAGCAGCCTGGAGCACAGCCTCGTCGAACTGGTGAAGCTGCGGGCGTCGCAGATCAACGGTTGCGCCTTCTGCATCCACATGCACGTCACCGACGCCCGCGCCCACGGCGAGACCGAAATGCGGCTGCACATGCTCAATGCCTGGCGGGAGTCTCCACTCTACAGCGACCGCGAGCGGGCCGCGCTCGCCTGGACTGAGGCCCTGACCCTGCTTGCGGCCACCGGCGCGCCGGACGCGGACTTCGAGTTGGTCAAGGGGCAGTTCAGCGAAGTCGAGCAGGTGAACCTCACCCTGGCCATCGGCGCCATCAACCTCTGGAACCGACTGCAGGTGGGCCTACGCGCCGCCCACGCGGTGGAGGCGGCCGAGTGACAGCCCTGGTGCGGTGTTCGAGGCGCAGCGGCCCCGCATGGTGCGCATCGTCTACCGCATGCTGGGCGGCTTGGCTCGGCATTGAGCGCTACGGGCTGTGCCAAGTGGGCTTTGGGTTTCCTTCTCCCCTTGCGGGAGAAGGTGGCCCTGCGGAGCAGGGCCGGATGAGGGGTCGATAGACCTATCCACAAAACACACCGTCATCCTCGGGCTTGTCCCGAGGAGCCATGATCTCCGCCTATCCGAAAAGGCGCGAGCGTCGCGGTGCGGGCCAACTGCGCTACGGTGTTTATGGATCCTCGGGACAAGCCCGAGGATGACGAACAAAGTTAGCGGAACGCGACCCCTCATCCGACCGGTCTCCGACCGGCCACCTTCTCCCGCAAGGGGAGAAGGGTGCGCATGGTTTGGCACGCAATTGAGTCCGGACGCTAAGCGTCGTTGGCAGGATGTCGCGCCCAGACGGAGAAGCTGGGGTAGATTTCCGTCCACGGGAAATCTGGCTTGGTCTCGGTCGACCAGGTCAGATGAACCTGCGCCACCCGTCCATCTTCGAGCGCAAACAGACAATCATCCGTCTTCTGATGTCGAGCGATTAGCGCCGCGGTCGCTTTATGGAGCACATGAGCGCTGGAGCACTCACGGGCCAATTCCGCCTCCAACACTCCACGCTCCTGGGCATCCTCAACCGGGGCCCAGCCGTGCGGCCACACAAGATCGGTAGGCATCTGCTCCACCTTCAGGGCCCGCCTTGGGTGTCAGCCCCTGAACTGATCCACGTCCCGCACCGCGCCCCGCGCGGCGCTGGTGGTGAAGGCGGCGTAGGCGCGCAGGGCCATGGAGACCTTGCGCTCGCGCTGGGCGGCCGGCGTCCAGGCTTCCGCGCCCCGGGCCAGCTGTGCGGCGCGGCGTTCGGCGATCACCGCCTCGCTCACTGCCAAGTGGATGCTGCGTGCGGGGATGTTGATCTCGATGATGTCGCCATCCTGCACCAGGCCGATCAGCCCGCCCTCGGCGGCTTCCGGCGAGGCGTGACCGATGGAGAGGCCCGAGGTGCCGCCGGAGAACCGGCCGTCGGTGATCAGGGCGCAGGCCTTCCCCAGGCCCTTCGATTTCAGGTAGCTGGTCGGATAGAGCATCTCCTGCATGCCCGGTCCGCCGCGCGGTCCTTCATAGCGGATCACCACCACGTCGCCGGCCTTGATCTTGCCGGTCAGGATGGCGCTGACCGAGGCGTCCTGGCTCTCGAACACCCGCGCGGTTCCGGTGAACACCAGGATGCTGTCGTCCACGCCCGCCGTCTTCACGATGCAGCCGTCCAGGGCCAGGTTGCCCTTCAGCACCGCCAGGCCGCCGTCCTTGGAAAAGGCGTTCTCGACATTGCGGATCACGCCACCGGCGCGGTCCAGATCGAGAGCGTCCCATCGGCGGCTCTGGCTGAAGGCGGTCTGGGTCGGCACGCCGCCGGGCGCGGCCTTGAAGAAGGTGTGGACGCTCTCGCTGTTGGTCCGCGCGATATCCCAGCGGTCCAGGGCCTCGCCCATCGTGGCGCTGTGCACCGTGGGGGTGTCGGTGTGCAGCAGGCCGCCGCGCTCCAGCTCCCCCAGCAGGGCCATGACCCCGCCGGCCCGGTGGACATCCTCCATGTGCACGTCGGCCTTGGCGGGCGCCACCTTGGACAGGCAGGGCACCCGGCGCGACAGCCGATCGATGTCGTCCATGGTGAAGTCGACCTCCGCCTCATGGGCGGCGGCCAGCAGGTGCAGGACGGTGTTGGTGGAGCCGCCCATGGCGATGTCCAGGCTCATGGCGTTCTCAAAGGCGGCAAAATTGGCCACCGAGCGCGGCAGGACGCTGGCGTCGTCCTGCTCATAGAACCGGCGGGTGATGTCGACCACCGTATGGCCGGCCTCCAGGAACAGCCGCTCGCGGTCGGCGTGGGTGGCCAGGACCGAGCCGTTGCCGGGCAGGGACAGGCCGAGCGCCTCGGTCAGGCAGTTCATCGAGTTGGCGGTGAACATTCCCGAGCAGGAGCCGCAGGTGGGGCAGGCTGAGCGCTCGATGACAGCCACCTCCTCGTCGGAGATGCTTTCGTCGGCGGCGGCGACCATGGCGTCCACCAGGTCCAGCGCCACTTCCTTGCCCTTCAGGATCACCTTGCCGGCCTCCATCGGCCCGCCGGAGACAAAGACCGTGGGGATGTTCAGGCGCAGGGACGCCATCAGCATGCCGGGCGTGATCTTGTCGCAATTGGAGATGCAGACCATGGCGTCCACGCAGTGGGCGTTGGCCATGTACTCGACGCTGTCGGCGATCAGTTCGCGGGACGGCAGGCTGTAGAGCATGCCGTCGTGGCCCATGGCGATGCCGTCATCCACCGCGATGGTGTTGAACTCCTTGGCCACCCCGCCGGCCCGCTCGATCTCGCGCGCCACCAACTGGCCCAGGTCCTTCAGGTGCACGTGGCCCGGAACGAACTGGGTGAAAGAGTTCACGACCGCGACGATCGGTTTGCCGAAGTCGGAGTCCTTCATCCCCGTGGCGCGCCACAGCCCGCGGGCGCCGGCCATGTTGCGGCCATGGGTGGAGGTGCGGGAGCGGTAGGCGGGCATGACGGTCTCGGAGCTTTCGGCGAAGAAATGCACATGGCGTGATCATCCCATGATGTCCATGCTTTGGGGTGAGCTTTTGCCGGCCTGTGGGCCGCAAGGCCCGCTATTGGGTTGATCTCACCCTCGTCGTCTCATATTCAAGACGTATGGATACTTTAGTGGACGACTCCGGAGCGCTTCTCGCCAACCGCCTCAGGCTGGAGCGCGACATGCGCGGCTGGTCGCTCGCTGACCTCGCCGAGCGCTCCGGGGTCTCCAAGGCCACCATCAGCAAGATCGAGCGCCAGGAGGTCAGCCCCACCGCCGTGATCCTGGTCCGGCTGGCCGGCGCCTTCGACCTCACCCTGGCCGGCCTCCTGCTCCGCGCCGAGGGCGGCGGCGAGCGCCTGACGCGGGCCGCCGACCAGCCGGTCTGGCGCGATCCGGCGACAGGCTACCGCCGCCGCCAGGTGTTCAGCCGCCCCGACCACCCTGTTGAGACTGTCGAAGTGGAACTGCCCCCTGGCCAGCGCGTGACCCTGCCGGCCTCGTCCTACGCCCATATCCGCCAGGTGGTCTGGGTGCGGTCAGGCGATCTCGTCATCCATGAAGGCGGCGACCGCCACGAACTGGCGCCCGGCGACTGCCTCGGCTTCGGCCCGCCCGGCGAGGTGACCATCGCCAACGAGACCGCCGTTCCCTGCGCCTATGTCGTCATCCTCGCCCGGAGCTGACCATGATCACGATCACCAGCCTGGGCGCCGCCCATCGCGACCCCCTTGGCGACATGCTCATCGAGGCCGTGACCCGCGGCGCCTCGGTCAGCTTCATGCACCCCGTCAGCCGGGAGACCGCCGACGGCTTCTGGGATCGCGCCCTGGCGGCCGCCGCGCGGGACGAGCGCGTCATCCTGGGCGCCTTCGACGGTCAGGCTCTGGTGGGCACGGTGACCCTGCTGCTCGACTGCGCCGACAACCAGCCCCACCGCGCCGAGATCGCCAAGATGATCACCCGTCTCAGTCACCGGGGCAGGGGGATCGCCACGGCCCTGCTGCGGGAGGCCGAGCGCTTGGCCGTTCAACGGTCCCGTACCCTCCTGGTCCTCGACACCGCCACCGACGGCGGCGCGGCCCCGCTCTATGAGGCGGTCGGCTTCAACCTTGCCGGGGTCATTCCTGACTACGCCTACAAACCCCATGGCGGCCTTAGCGGCACGGCCTTCTACTGGAAGCGGATCGGCGTGCATGAGAACGCGATGGCCGCCGCCGTCTGACGCAGCGTTTCGGGCTAGGCTCGGCTCCTGATTCTGAGCGGAGCGACGAGATGGCCCAGACGGCGCCGGTGACGATCTACGGCATCAAGGCCTGTGACACGATGAAGAAGGCCCGCGACTGGCTGGACGGCCACGGTGTCACCTACGCCTTCCACGACTACAAGACCGCAGGAGTGGACCGCGCCACCCTGCAGGCATGGGCGGCCAAGGTAGGCTGGGAGGTGTTGCTCAACCGCGCCGGCACGACCTTCCGCAAGCTCCCCGACGGCGACAAGTCCGGGATCGACGAGGCCAAGGCCATCGGCCTGATGCTGGCCCAGCCCTCCATGATCAAGCGCCCGGTCCTCGACCTCGGCGGCGAGCTGCTGGTGGGTTTCAAGCCCGAGGCATACGCGGCGAAAATGCGCTAGTCTCCCGGCGCCAAGGCTGGAGAGGCGGACATGGCGGGGACACCGAACAAGACTCAGGAGACCGACGCCAGCGTCGAGGCCTTCCTTGCCGCCATCGAGCCTGACGCCCGTCAGGCCGACGCGCGGGCCGTCTGCGCGCTGATGGCCAAGGTCAGCGGCCAGCCCGCAAAGATGTGGGGGACGGCCATCGTCGGCTTCGGCAGCTACCACTATCGCTACGACAGCGGCCGGGAAGGTGACGCGCCGCTGGTCGGCTTCTCGCCGCGAAAGGCCGCCCTCACCCTCTACATCATGCCCGGCCACCAGAACGCGGGTCTGATGGCCCGCCTGGGCAAGTACAAGACGGGCAAGTCCTGCCTCTATCTGAACAAGCTCTCGGACGTGGACCAGGTCGCCCTGGAACAGGTTATCGCCGATTGCCTCGACCACATGGCCCGGGCCTACCCCGCGTCCTAAGCGAATTTTCCTACGCCCGGCGCATCCAACAGCCGCCACGGCGGCGACTAGGGACAAACGGGCGGACAGAGGAATTGCCGCCCTGGAATTTATTTTGGGGCTCAGGCTGATGGATACGAACGACGTGCAGGACCTCTTTCGCAGCTACTGGTGGCTGATTTTTCCGATCGGGGGCTTTGTCTTCGCGGCTTGGGACCGTTGGCTGAGCTATCAGCGCAGCCGCGACGCGCTGGACCTGATCAAGACCTATTCCGCCCAGGGTAAGGAGGTGCCGCCGCAGCTGTTGCGCCAGGTCGAGGAAGACGCCTGGGACGACGAGGACGACGGTTATAGCGGCCGCCGCGGCCGCCGCGCCGCCCGCCGCTACTACCGTCATGGCGGCTACTGGCAGTTCCGGGCGGCGATCTACACCGGCGCCATCGCCGCGGCCTTCTGGGTAGCATCGGAATACGCCTTCGTGCCGGGTACGGTCGGACCGTTCCGCGTGGTGGCGGTCATCCTGACCTGCGTCGCCGCCGCAAACCTGGCCCTGGCCCTGCTCTCGTCGGCCTTTCGCAAGAAATGACGCCGATGGCGTTCGATGGCGGCCATGTCCCGAGCCAGGACATCGCTCGGCTGGTCGAGCGCCACCAGCAGGCGCTGCGAGCCTTCCTGCGCCGGGCCTGCGGCGACTGGGCCCTGGCCGACGATCTGGCCCAGGAGACCTTCCTGACCGCTTGGGAAAAGATTGGGGAACTGGGGCCTGACGCCAATGTCCGGGCGTGGCTTTGCACGATCGGATACAACAAGAGCCTCACCGCCCTGCGCTCAGCTCGGCGGGCTCGGCGGCGGGAGGCGGACTACCAGGATGCAGCGCCCGGGGTCGGCGCGCCGCATCCGGCCGAGAAGATGGCCCTGGACCGGGCCATGGCCGACCTTCCGGTTGAACAGCGGGCCGCCGTCGCCCTCTGCCTCGCCGGAGACTTCAGTCACGCGGAGGCCGCCCAGATTCTGGCCCTACCGCTGGGCACAGTGAAATCGCACGTGACGCGCGGCCGCGCCCGTCTGTTGCAAGCCTTGGGGACTGCCGATGATCCGGCCTGACGATCACCTCGCCGCCCTGTTCGCGCAAGATCTGCCGCCCGGTCGCGACCCGGTCTTCGCGACCTCAGTGTTGGAGGCGGTGGCGCGCCGGCGGTTCCAGCGTGAGATGGTGTTCATCACCGCGGCAAGCTTTGTCGGCGCCGCGGTGCTGGCCGCGCTCTGGCCTGCACTACAGCCGGCCGTGAACGCCCTAGCGCAGGGTCTGGCTCCCGCAGGGCTGGCGATCGTGGCGGCGGCGATCGTGGTGATCCTGGCCTCCTGGCGGCCGGGTGCTGACTTGGGGTTGAGATGATGACAAAGATTTCATGGCCGCGCTTGCATCTGTACGGCGCGGCACGGGCCTCTTTCCTCACAGAAGCGGGCTGACACGCCCCAAAACTGGAGAGACCATGTCATGGAAGCCGTCCTTATCGTCTTCATCGTTTTCGGTTCGATCGCCTCATTGTTTTTGGTGCCAAGCTACCTGAAGAGCCGCGAACGCTCGCGTCTGCACGACACCCTCAAGGCCTCAATCGAGCACGGTCAGCCGATCCCGGCCGAGGTCATCGAAGCCATCACCAGCGATGTGAAGATCAAGGCGCCGTCCTCGCCGATGCGGGACCTGCGGGTCGGCATCATCTGGCTTGGCGTCGCGGTGGGTCTGGCCGCATTCGGCTTCGCCATCAGCTTCGAGGAGCCGGACGCCCTATATCCGCTGATCGGCATGGCCGCCTTCCCAGGCTTCATCGGCCTTGCCTTTATCGTCATCTCATTCTTCGGGCGCGGCAAGTAGGCCGGTTCCAGGGGGAGCAAGCCCAATGTCGGGCTCACAACAACTCCGGTACGCGAGCCTCCACGACGTGGAACTGGCGACCCTCGCGGCGACGGGAGAACGGCGCGCCTTCGGCGAGCTGGTCCGCCGGCACGGCTCGGCCGTGCGCGGGCTTCTGCGCCGGATGGGGGCAGGCTCCGCCGAAGCCGACGACACCGCGCAGGACGCGTTCCTGGCCGCGTTCGAAGGCATCACGGAGTTCCGGGGCGAGGGAACCTTCGCCGGTTGGGTCAAGCGCATCGCCGCCCGTCAGTATCTGAAGCGCCTGCAGCGGGAACGGCGTCTGGCGAGCCTGGCCGTCGAAGCCGAGGAGGGCGCGCAGAGCGCCCACAACCCCGACGCCGCCGGCCGCATCGACCTGGATGAAGCCATGAAGTGTTTAGGCGCGGCCGAACGACTCTGCGTGACCATGTGCTATGGCGCGGGCCTGTCCCACGCCGAGGCCGCGGATGCCTTGAATCTGCCGCTTGGAACGGTCAAATCCCATGTCAAACGTGGTCTGGAGAAGCTCAGAACGCGACTGGCGCCTGAGGGTGCGGAATTGGAAGGGAGGCGTGGCAATGGCTGAGATCGATTTCGAACGCCGACTGGAACGGCTCTTCTCCGATGCGCCGGCGTTCTCCGACGAGAGCGCCTTCGCCGCGCGTGTGGAGCAGCGCCTCAATCGCGGTTGGAACATGCGTCGCTGGTTCATCGGCGCCGCGGGCTTGGCCGGGGGTGTCGTCGGCGCCAGTCAGCTAATCATGTCCAACTTCGTCCAGCGGGTGGAGGACGCCTCGGAGGGCTCTTCGCGCGTCCTGCAGGCCGGGATCGCCCAGGTGCGCCCGGGTGTGGACCTGTTCGCCATGGTCCAGTCGGACTGGACTGTCGTATGGATCGCCAGCGGCCTGGCCGTTCTGGCCATGGGCTTCGTGCTCACCCGCGTGATTGAGGAGATCTGACTCCATGTCGGCTCAACGTCAGGAGAGCGTCCGGCGCCTCGCCGCGCCGGATATCACCGCGCGCAAGGGCGGCGTGCCCATCGTCTGCCTGACGGCCTACACCGCGCCGATGGCCGAACTGCTGGACGACCACTGTGACCTGCTGCTGGTGGGCGACAGTGTGGGCATGGTGG
The DNA here is from genome assembly GCF_037968635.1 of Phenylobacterium sp. Taxonomy (GTDB): domain Bacteria; phylum Pseudomonadota; class Alphaproteobacteria; order Caulobacterales; family Caulobacteraceae; genus Phenylobacterium. Next base: position 20,188 of record NZ_JBBKVV010000126.1, on the reverse strand, counting down.
TCCACGGCCTGCCCAATACCGTGGGCGTTACGATGGAGATGATGATCCTGCACGGCCAGGCGGTCATGCGCACCTCGCGCAAGGCCATGGTGGTCGTGGACATGCCCTTCGGGTCCTACGAGGGCGCACCCGAGGTGGCCTATGCCAACGCCGTGCGGATCATGAAGGAGACTGGCGCCTCAGCCGTGAAGGTCGAGAGCGGATCCACGGTTGTCGAAACCATCGAATATCTCGTCAAGCGCGGTGTCCCGGTCATGGGCCACGTCGGCCTGCGGCCTCAGGCGGTTCTGGTGGACGGCGGCTTCAAGGCGAAGGGCCGGGCCGGTGAGGAACGCGCCCGTATCCTGGAGGAGGCCAAGGCCACCGCTGCGGCCGGCGCCTTCGCCGTGGTGGTCGAGGGCGTGGCCGAAGGACTGGCCCGCGAGATCACCGAGACCATCGCCGTTCCCACCATCGGCATCGGCGCCTCGGCCGGGTGCGACGGCCAGATCCTGGTCACTGACGACATGCTGGGCCTGTTCGACTGGACGCCGAAGTTCGTGCGCCGCTATGCCGACCTGCGCGGGGAGATCTCCAAGGCCATCGCGGGCTATGCCGATGACGTGCGTCAGCGGAACTTCCCCGGGCCCGCCGAGATATATTTCGCCAAGGCCGCCAACACCTAGGCGAGGACGACGGCGGGCTCGGCCTCCGGCTCGAAGACCTTGGCCAGGCTCAGGGCCTCGGTCTCGATGGCCTTGCGGTCTCTTGAGCTGAAGGTCTCAAAGGCTGTGACGCTTACGGTCGCGACCTTGCGCTTGACTTCCAGCTTCCAGGTCCCGGCCACGAAGCCGTCCACCAGCAGCATCGGCGGCACCTGAAGGTTCTTGCTGGCGATCTTGGGGGCGTGCTCGGCGGGCACGATGCGGGCGCGGTCCTGGTGGCCTTGGGTCGCGGCGTCGAAGTCCGGGACAAAGCGAGGCGGGGCGGGGGTGTCGCCGCTCGGTCGTGGCGCGTCCTTCAGGTCGTAGAGCGCCCTTTTTCGCTCATCACGGAAGGTGACGAGGTCCTTGCCCAGGTCCTCGAACAACGGCGCGACGCCCCTCAGCCCTGACCACCCACTGAAGTCGGCGGGGGTGGCGGGACCCCAGGCGGCTAGGTAGCCGCGCAGCAGGTCGACGGGGGCGGGCTGGGCGGCGATGTCCTCGCCCAGATAGGTCTTCGCCATCACGAACTCGCCGCCGGGGGCGAATCCGTAAGCGGTGTCCGATGTCGCCTGGACCAGAGGCAGGAGTTGGCGGGCGGCGTAGGCCATGACCCGGACATCGGAATATCCGGCCTTTTCCAGAGTTTCTCGAAAGCTCTCAAACGCCCTCGGTTGGGCGAAATGGTCGCGGGCCAGGGCGAGCACCGGCTCAAGTTCGCTCACGGTCGTCTTGGTTCCGCCGGGCAGGGCCACGGCTTCGCCGGTTCGCAGGCTGCCGCGATAGGCCAGGAAGTCGGTGGTGGTCATCAGGTGCAGGGTCCCGCGCATGGCGGTGGCCCGGACCATCTCGCGGTTCTCGATGGCTTTGCGCAGAACCTCGGGCTCGAACCCCGACAGCCGCGACCAAAGGCCGATGAATGGCGTGCGCGGCAGTTGAGCCTGGATGGCCAGCAGTCGGCTCAGCGCGGCCAAAGGCGCCATTTTCTGGCGCGCCAGAAGCATCTGTCGGGCCAGCAGGGCGCGGTTCAGGTCGCGGATGGTGAGGGTTTCGTCGGCCATCCGTGCAGCATCGCCGAGCCGCGACCATGAGGCCAGCCTTGCGCAAATCGGCGTCAGCGCTCATTTGCACGCGGACGGTCGGCGTATCCGCCGACGCGACTGGAGAGACGTGTGGCCAAGGGATTCAAGGAAGCCGGCGAGAAGCCTCGCCGCTTCTACAAGGCGGTGTCAGTGGAGGCCGTCGAGGGCGGCTTCGCGGTGAAGCTGGACAGCCGCAGCCTGCGCAGCCCCCGCGCCGCCCTGATGGTCCTGCCGACTCAAGCCCTGGCGGATCTCGTGGCCGAGGAGTGGGCGTCGCAGGGCGAGCACATCGAGATGGCCTTGATGCACGCCACCCGCCTGGCCAACACCGCCCTGGACGCCATCCCCCAGGCCCGCGACGGCACGGCCGGCCAGATCGCCGACTATGCCGGCTCGGATTTGCTGTGCTACTTCGCCGAGGATCCGGCCGGCCTGGTGGATCGCCAGCAGCGCCACTGGAGCCCGCTGCTCGAGCGTGCCGAGCGGGAGTTCGAGGTGGCCTTCGTCCGTGCGGCCGGCATCGTCCACCGCACCCAACCCGACGAGACCCTGGCCAAGGTGAAGGCCATGGCCCTGGCCCTCGACGACTTCGGCCTGGCCGGCGTGGCCTTCGGCACCGCCCTGTTCGGCTCGGCTGTCCTGGCCTTTGGCCTGGCGCGCGGGTGGATGGAGGGGCTCCAGGCCCTGGAACTTTCCCGCCTGGACGAGATCTTCCAGGAGGAGAAGTGGGGCATCGACGACGAAGCCGCCGAACGCACCGCGCGTCACATGGTGGAAGCCCAGATGCTGGAGCGCTGGTTCAAGGCGCTCTAGCTGACGTGCGGTGAACTTGCGCAGCCTTCCGGGCGCGACTAGGGCTTGATCCCAGCACAGAGCGTTAAGAGGGGCCGGCCTTGAAGCATATCATCGAGGAGCTTGAGAAGCGTCGCGAGGAAGCCCGCATGGGCGGCGGCGAGCGCCGCATCCAGAGCCAGCACGGCAAGGGCAAGCTCACCGCCCGCGAACGTCTGGACCTGCTGCTGGACGAAGGCTCCTTCGAGGAGTTCGACATGTTCGTCGAGCACCGCGCCACTGACTTCGGCATGGCTGACAACCGCGTGCCCGGCGACGGCGTGGTCACCGGTTGGGGCAATATCAACGGGCGTTTGGTGTTCGTATTCTCCAAGGATTTCACGGTCTTCGGCGGATCTCTTTCTAATGCCCACGCTCAGAAGATCGTCAAGGTGCAGCAGCAGGCCCTGAAGGTCGGCGCGCCGATCATCGGCCTGTTCGACGCCGGCGGCGCGCGCATCCAGGAAGGCGTCGACGGCCTGGCCGGATATGCCGACATCTTCCTGCAGAACACCCTGGCCAGCGGTGTCATCCCGCAGATCAGCGTGATCATGGGCCCCTGCGCCGGGGGCGACGTCTATTCGCCGGCCATCACCGACTTCATCTTCATGGTGAAGGATACCTCCTACATGTACGTCACTGGCCCCGATGTGGTCCGAACGGTGACGCACGAGGAGGTCACCCACGAGGAACTGGGCGGCTACCGCGTCCACGCCATGAAGTCCGGCGTCGCCGACGGCGCCTTCGAGAACGACCTGGAAGCGCTGACCCAAGTGCGCCGCCTGGTGGACTTCCTGCCGCTCTCCAACCGCGAGAAGCCACCCGTTCGCGAGAGCTTCGACAATGTCGAGCGCGACGAGATGAGCCTCGACACCCTGGTGCCGGCCAATCCCAACAAGCCCTACGACATGAAGGAATTGATCCTGAAGGTCGTGGACGAGGCCGATTTCTTCGAGATCGCGCCGGACTTCGCCAAGAACATCATCTGCGGTTTCGCGCGAATGGACGGCCGCACCATCGGCATCGTCGCCAATCAGCCCCAGGTGTTGGCCGGGGTGCTGGACATCGACTCCAGCCGCAAGGGCGCCCGCTTTGTGCGCTTCTGCGACGCCTTCGAAATCCCGCTGGTGACGCTGGTGGATGTTCCGGGCTTCATGCCGGGCACCAAGCAGGAGCAGGGCGGCCTGATCCGCCACGGCGCCAAGCTGCTGTTCGCCTATGCCGAGGCCACCGTGCCCAAGGTGACCCTGATCACCCGCAAGGCCTATGGCGGCGCCTATGATGTGATGAGCTCCAAGCACATTCGCGGCGACGTGAACTACGCCTGGCCCACCGCCGAGATCGCCGTGATGGGTTCAAAGGGCGCCGTGGAGATCATCTTCCGCGCCGAGATCGGCGACCCCGACGCCATCGCCGCTCGCGAAGCCGAGTACAAGGCCCGGTTCGCCAACCCGTTCATCGCCGCCTCGCGGGGTTACATCGACGACGTCATCAAACCCCACAACACCCGCAAGCGCATCGCCCGTTCGCTGAAGAATCTGCGGGGCAAGCAGCTGACCAACCCTTGGAAGAAGCACGACAACATTCCGCTGTAGCGGCTTGACCTGGCTTGCGGACTTGGCGCGCCCCCCTCGACAGGCGCCGCTGTGGATGATGACCTGCCTCCAACAAGATGGAGGAGACGCAGGTGTCCGAAACTCTGACCACGGATCTGAGCTGGGCGTCGGCCGGTGAGCTGGGGGCAGCCATGGGGGCCGGCCGGGCGAGCGCCGTCGACCTGACCGAAGCCGCCATCGCCCGCATCGAGGCCCGCGACGGCCCGATCAACGCCGTGGTGGTGCGCGACTTCGCCGAAGCGCGACTCGCGGCCAAGGCGGCGGACGCTGCTCTGGCCAAGGGCGAACGGCGGCCCCTGCTGGGCGTGCCTATGACGGTCAAGGAGTCCCACAATGTCGGCGGTCTGGCGACCACGTGGGGATCACCCGCCTTCGTCAACTGGATTGCGCCCGAGGACTCTGTTGGGGTCGCGAGGCTGAAGGCGGCCGGCGCGGTCGTCCTGGGCAAGACCAATATCCCACCCTTCCTCAGCGACTGGCAGTCGGCCAATCCGATCTATGGCCAAACCCGCAACCCCTGGAACCTGGAACGGTCGCCGGGCGGCTCTTCCGGCGGCGCGGCGGCTGCCGTCGCCTCGGGCATGGTCCCGCTGGAGTTTGGCTCCGATATCGGCGGCTCGATCCGCATCCCGGCTGCCTTCTGCGGCATCTACGGCCACAAGCCGAGCTTCAACCTCATCCCCCAGCAAGGGCACGCGCCGCCCGGCGTCGATGGCGGCGGGGTGGAACTTGCCGTGGTCGGCCCCCTGGCGCGCACCACCGATGATCTTGATCTGGCGCTCACCGTCCTGGCCGGCCCGTCGGGCCTGGAGGCCAAGGGATACCGGCTGGACCTGCCGCCCGCGCGCCACGCCAAGCTCGCCGACTATCGCGTTCTGGTGATCGACCGCCACCCCGCCGCCGAACTGGACGAGGAGATCAAGGCGGCCCTGCACGCCCTGGCCGAGCGGCTCGACGGGGAGGGGGCGGAGATCGCCTACGCCAGCGACCTGCTGCCGAACCTGGCCCATCAGCATGAGCTCTATGGCCAGATGCTGGGAACCGCGATGTCGCGGGGCGGCCCGCCCCAGCCAGGCGCGATCTCGGCCCATGAGTGGATGGGACTGCAGGACGGCCAGCTCGCCCTTCGTCGCCAGTGGGAGACCCTGTTCGAACGGTTCGATGTCGTGCTGGCGCCGGCGTTCGGCTGTGTGGCCTTCCCGCACGACCTCAGCGAGAACGCCGGCGCCCGGACCCTGATGATCAACGGCCGCCACACGCCCTATTTCGCGCAGATGGCATGGGCTGGGCTGGCGACCCTGCCAAATCTACCCGCCACCGTGGCCCCCGTCGGCCTGACCAAGGAAGGCCTGCCCATCGGCGTCCAGATCATCGGGGCCTATCTGGAAGATCGCACCACGATCGGCTTCGCGGGTTTGCTGGAGAAGGCCTTCGGCGGTTTCCAGCGGCCGCCCGGGTACTGACGCGCTTAGCGGGAACAAGCCCGTCCACACCGGGTTGAGGAACCACGACATCCTCAAATCCGGGAGAACTTCAAATGGCCGATCACAGCAAGGGACGGAACGACCGGGAACACTGGCGCGGGAACCCCTATGGCCGGGATTGGGACGAAGCCGCCGCCGATTACCAGGCTGGAGAGGAAGATCGTCCGGGCGAGGGACGCAGCTTCGACAGGGGCTATGTCGGGCCTCGCTATGGCGCTGGCGGCTACACTGGATACACGGGGCGGGGCTACACCGGCGGCTACGGTCAGAACGGGACCGACCCCGGCGAACGGGTCTCGCCCTATGGCGATCGCGTCTATCGCGGGGATGGCGGGCGCCATGGGGGCGGACGCTATGACAGCGCGCCGCGCCAGGACCATCCGGGCGAGTATCGCACCTATCGCGATCCCGGCCATCGCGGCCTTGGCCCCCAAGGCTACACACGCAGCGACCAGCGCATCAACGAGGATGTCCACGACCGCCTGACCGACGATGATCACATCGACGCCTCGGGCATTGTCGTGGCCGTGCAGGACGGCGAGGTCACCCTGTCGGGCGTGATCCGCGACCGTCGCGCCAAGCACCATGCCGAGGCGATCATCGAGCACATCGGCGGCGTGAAGCACGTCCAGAACAATCTGCGGGTGGACGCGTCCGCCACGACCCGCGCTCCTGCCCCGATGGGGGAAAACACCGTCCTGCGCGATCAGGCCGAGGGCAAAAGCTAAGGGTGAAGACTCCTCATGTCGCCGGCTCTAGGTTGGCGGCGTGGAGGACACGTTCACAACCTGGATCGACCGTTGGGGCCTGACGCCCGACGGGGAGCCGTTCACCAGCCTTGGGGGGCGGCTCCTGCCTGTGCGGCAGGACGGGGTCGCCGCCATGCTTAAGGTCAGCCATGAGCCGGAAGAGATCGCAGGTGGCCTGCTGATGGCCTGGTGGGCGGGGCAGGGGGCCGCACCCGTGCTGGCCCACGAAGGCGAGGCTCTGCTCATGATCCGCGCCACCGGCGTGGGATCGCTCGCTGAGATGGCCAGATCCGGCCAGGACGATGAGGCCAGCCGGATCATCTGCACGGCCTTGGACGGCCTGCACGCACCTCGCGTCGGTAGACTGCCCTCCAGCCTCAAACCGTTGCCGGACTGGTTCCGGCAATTGGAGCCGGCCGCCAACCGCCACGGCGGCGTGCTGGCAAAGTCGCTGGCCATGTCGAAGGCGCTGCTGGCCGATCCGCGTGAGGTCTGCGTCCTGCACGGCGACGCCCACCACGGCAATTTCCTGGATTTTGACGAACTTGGCTGGCTGGCCATCGACCCCAAGGGCCTGATCGGCGACCGCGGCTTCGACTACGCAAACCTGCTCTGCAACCCGGACCTGGCCACAGCCGTCACCCCAGGCCGCATCGCGAGGCAGGTCTTGGTGGCGTCAGAGGCCGCCAGGCTGGAACCCCTGCGCATGATGCGGTGGCTGCTGGCCTACGCCGGTCTTTCGGCCTCCTGGACCCTGTCGGACGGCGAGAGCGCCGTCGGCGCGATGCAGATCGCCGAGATCGCAGCGGCGGAGCTGGGCGTCTAGACGGTCGCTAGGTGCTCGTTATCGCCCCGTTGCAGCGGATCGCGCAGAGGCTGGCCATGCTGCGCGAACTCAAGCGAGATCGAGTTGATGCAGTAGCGCAGCCTCGTCGGGGCCGGACCGTCGGGGAAGACGTGACCCTGGTGGCTGTCACAGCGGGCGCAACGGGTTTCGATGCGGATCATGCCGTAGCTGGTGTCCTTGATCGCCAGGACGTGGGCCTCGTCGATGGGGGCGAAGAAGCTGGGCCAGCCCGTGCCGCTCTCGAACTTGGTCCTGGCCTGGAACAACGGCAATCCGCAGAGGCGGCAGCAATAGGCGCCGTCCTGCTTGTTATCCAACAGACCGCCGCAGAAGGCCGCTTCGGTGCCGTGGTGCAGCAGCACCTCGGCCTCCTCGCGCGTGAGGTCGGCCTCGAGGCGCTTGCGTTCCGCTGCGTCGGGAGGTGTCAGGTCGAAACCGGACGGGGAGAGGGTGGCTTCTGGCGTGCTCATGGGGTCCAATCTAAGGTCTCTCCTCGCAGTACGGAAGCGCTTCAGGGGAGGTTACGTTCATGATCGGCCAGAGAAATCGTGGCTTCCGTCACGCACCCTCGAAACTGCGCTAAGACGTCAGACATGTTCTCAAAGATTCTGATCGCCAACCGCGGCGAAATCGCGGTCCGCATCATCAAGACCTGCCGCCGCATGGGGATCGCCACCGTGGTGGTCTATTCCGAGGCCGACGCCGACTCGATGGCCGTAGAGATGGCCGACGAGACAGTGTTCATCGGCGCCGCGCCGGCCTCTGAAAGCTACCTGGTGGCCGACAAGATCGTCGCCGCGGCCCGGCAAACTGGCGCGGAGGCCATCCATCCCGGATTCGGCTTCCTCTCCGAGAACGCCGGCTTCGCCAGACGGCTGGAGAAGGAGGGGATCGTTTTCATCGGTCCCAATCCCCACGCCATCGAGGCCATGGGCGACAAGATCGAGAGTAAGAAGTTCGCCACCAAGGCCAACATCTCCGTGGTCCCCGGCCACGTGGGCGAGATTGACGACACCGCCCACGCCATCAAGATCTCCGAGGACATCGGCTATCCGGTGATGATCAAGGCCTCTGCCGGCGGCGGCGGCAAGGGCATCCGCGTCGCCTGGAATCAGAAGGACGTGGAGGAGGGCTTTCCAGCCGTGAAGGCGGAGGCCAAGTCCAGCTTCGGCGACGACCGCATCTTCAACGAGAAGTTCATCGAGAGCCCTCGCCACATCGAGATCCAGGTGCTCGGCGACAAGCATGGCAATGTCGTCCACCTGTTCGAGCGCGAGTGCTCCATCCAGCGCCGCAATCAGAAGGTCATCGAAGAGGCCCCGTCGCCTCTGCTGGACGAGGAAACCCGCGCCGCCATGGGCGCCCAGGCCGTGGCCCTGGCCAAGGCCGTGAACTACGACTCCGCCGGCACCGTCGAGTTCGTGGCCGGCCAGGACAAGAGCTTCTTCTTCCTGGAGATGAACACCCGCCTGCAGGTGGAGCACCCGGTCACCGAACTGATCACTGGGGTCGATCTCGTGGAGCAGATGATCCGCTCGGCCTATGGCGAGACGCTGGCCTTCGCGCAGGAGGACTTGGCGATCAATGGCTGGTCCATCGAGAGCCGCATCTATGCCGAGGACCCCTATCGCGGCTTCTTGCCCTCCATCGGCCGCCTGGTGCGCTACTATCCACCGGAAGAGGGCAAGGCGGGCGACCAGATCGTGCGCAACGACGCCGGCGTCCGCGAGGGCGACGAGATCTCGATGTACTACGATCCCATGATCTCCAAGCTGTCGACCTGGGCGCCCACGCGTCTGGCCGCCATCGACGCCATGGGCCGGGCCCTGGAGGACTTTCACATCGAGGGCCTGGGCCAGAACATCCCGTTCCTGGCGGCGGTCATGGACCAGGAGCGGTTCCGCTCGGGCAAGCTGTCCACCAACTATATCAAGGATGAGTTCCCCGAGGGTTTCCTGGGGACCGCGCCTACCGATTGGCAGCGCGATCTGGTGTCGGCCGTGGCCTGCGCCATGCATCGCATCGTCACGGCCCGCTCCGCCCCCCAATTGCTGCGCGACGAGTGGATCGTCATCGCCGGCCAGGACAAGCGCCTGGTGCGCCTCTCCAACGGCGGGGCGGCCTACCGGGTGGAGTATCTCAACGAGAGCCGCGCCCTGACTCTGTCGGAGGTCGACTGGCGGCCGGGAAAACACGTGTTCCGCGGTGTGCTCGACGGCAAGGCCTTCACCGTGGCGGTGAAGCCCGCCCCGGAAGGCTTCGTGATCCGTCACCGGGCCACGACGCTGAACGTCCTTGTCCTGACCCCCCGCTCCGCCGAACTGCATGAGAAGCTGCCACCCAAGAAGGCCGCTGACACGTCGAAGATGATCCTCTCGCCCATGCCGGGCCTAGTGGTGACCCTGGACGTGATCCCGGGCCAGCTGGTGCGGGCCGGGGAGGCGGTCTGCGTGGTTGAGGCCATGAAGATGCAGAACATCATCCGCGCCGAACGGGACGGCACCGTGAAGACCGTCGGCGCCAAGGCCGGTGACTCGGTCGCCGCCGACGAGGTGCTGGTGGAGTTCGCCTGATGCAGACCGATTGGGCGGCGCTGTTTCTGACCGCCAACGGCCGGTTGGGACGTACGCCGTTCCTGGTCGGCGCGGCGGTGCTCATCGCCCTGGGCGCCCTCTACGAGGCGGCCGCGGGTGTCACGATCCATTGGCTGACGGGCTGGTTCGTCTATCCGGCGTTGATCTACGGCGGCGCCTGTGTGCTGTCCAAGCGCCTGCACGACCGCGGCAAGTCCGGCTGGTGGGCGGCGGTGATCCTGTTCTGCCTTGTGGCCGTCTGGCAGCCGCCGATGAACCCCGCCGATGTCCTGCTGTCGCTGCTGCTGGTCTGGGCGGTGGTGGAACTCGGCGTCATGGGCGGCGAGCAAGGCACTAATCGCTACGGCGCCAATCCGCTCAGGACCGTGGCGGCCTGAGACCCGACGTTTGACGAACGCATTCCTCTGTGGTTATAGGTGAATCAATAGCCCGCAGGTTATCGATCCCAATGCCCGACGCCCACGACGTGCTCTTCAGAACCCTCGCAGACCCCACCCGCCGTGGGATCTTCGAGCGCCTGTGCCGCGAGGGCGAGCAGACGGTTGGCGCGCTGACGGCGCAGGCCGGGGTCTCGCAGCCCGCGGTCTCCAAGCACCTCGGGGTGTTGAAGCAGGCCGGTCTGGTGCGGGACCGTCACGAAGGCCGACAGACCCACTACAGCGCCCAGCCCGGCGCCCTGACGCCCCTGACGGGCTGGGCCGACGAGATGGCGGGGTACTGGCAGAGTCGGTTCGACGCCCTCGAAGATCTCCTGAAGAGGATGGACCAATGAGCAGAACCGCCAGTGAGACACTCTCCGTCGTCGTCGAGCGCGAGATCGCCTATCCGCCGGAAAAAGTCTGGCGGGCTCTCACCCAGCCGCACCTCATCGAGGCGTGGCTCATGAAGAACGATTTCAAGGCCGTCGTAGGCGAGAGCTTCAGGCTTAGCGCCGAGTGGGGCGGCGTCGAATGCCTGGTCAAGACCGTCGAGTCCAACAAGATTCTGTCCTACACTTGGGACGGCAAGGGCCTTGAGAGCGTCGTCACCTGGACGCTAACCCCCACCAGCACGGGCACGCGTCTGCGCATGGAGCAGGTGGGCTTCCGCCCCGATCAGCAGCTGGCCTACCGCGGCGCCACAGCCGGGTGGCCCCGTTTCTTTGACAATTTGGAGAAGGTGCTGGCACGGGGCGACTAAGCCCCGCCGGCGCGGTCCATCTTCCTGAGGAGGCTTCCTTGAACATCTTGATCCGGCAGGTTCACCGTTGGGTGTGCATCGCCTTCATGCTGGGCGTCATCGCCAACATTGTGGCCATCTTCGTCCTGAAGCAGCAGACGCCCGCCTTCTGGGTTGGGCTGCTGGCCCTGATCCCACTGATCATGCTGCTGCTGACGGGCATCTACATGTTCGTGCTGCCCTATGTCGCCAAAGGGCGGCGCGCCGGGCGATAGGTGCAGCTATGAGCCACGAACCGAAGCTGCTCTCGGGCGGCAACCCGCAAATCCCGAAGGGGGAGAGCGACGCTCCCGTGCAGGCCTACATCGCCGCCATGCCGGACTGGAAGAGCTCGGTCGGACGCCGCATCGACGGGCTCATCGTCGAGGCCGTCCCGGGCGTTCGCAAGGCCGTGAAGTGGAACTCGCCCTTCTACGGCGTGGACGGCGATGGCTGGTTCCTCAGCCTGCATGTCTACACACACTACATCAAGGTAGCCTTCTTCCGCGGCAGATCGCTGGAGCCTGTGCCACCCGAGCCGTCCAAGAGCCGGGACACCCGCTACCTGAACATCCGCGAGACCGAGCCGCTCGACGAAGCCCAGTTCACCGACTGGGTGAAGCAGGCCAGCGCGCTGCCCGGCGAACACATGTGAGCGAGCGAATATGACCGTGCAGGCGACCGACGCAGAAACCGAGGCTGGGGCTTCTCCTTCCAAGCTCATCGACGCCAGGATCAAGGGCCTGGCGGACTGGCGAGGCGAGACCCTGGCGCATGTCCGGAGTCTCATCCGGCAGGCCGATCCGGAGGTGGTCGAGACCTGGAAGTGGCGCGGGGTGCCCGTGTGGGAGCATGACGGAATCATCTGCACCGGCGAAACCTACAAGGCTGTGGTGAAGCTGACCTTCGCCAAGGGCGCGGCGCTGGAGGATCCTGCAGTCCTCTTCAACTCCAGCCTCGAGGGCAATACCCGCCGGGCCATCGACATCCCCGAGGGTGCAAAGATAGACGAGGCGGCCTTCAAGGCGGTGATCCGCGCCGCCGTGGCGCTGAACACCGAGAAGAGCTCGAAGATGAAGCCCAAGGGCGCCTGACCGGCTAGATCGGCGCGTCGGCCCGCGTCACCGGCCCGAACACCTGAGCGAAGCTTTTCATCAGGGCGGCGTCGGCCTCGTCCATGGTCACCGGCAGGCCCAGGTCCACCAGGCTGGTGACGCCGTGCTCGCTCTGGCCGCAGGGGATGATGCCCGAGAAGTGGCTGAGGTCGGGCTCCACGTTCAGCGAGACGCCGTGGAACGACACCCAGCGGCGCAGCTTCACGCCGACGGCGGCGATCTTGTCCTCGCGAATCGGCGCGCCGGACACCCGCCGTTCGACCCAGACCCCGACCCGGCCGTCGCGAATCTCTCCGGTCACATTGAATCGAGCCAGCGCCTCGATGATCCAGGTCTCCAGGCCAGCGACGAAAGCGCGCACGTCGCGCCGCCGGGCGCTCAAATCCAGCATCACATAGGCCACCCGCTGACCGGGCCCGTGATAGGTGAACTGTCCGCCGCGCGCCGTCGGGAAGACCGGAAACCGGTCCGGTTCCAGCAAATCGGCCGATTTCGCGGAGATTCCGGCGGTGTAGAGCGGCGGATGCTCCAAAAGCCACACCATTTCGCCAGCGGAGCCCTCGGCGATGGCGGCGGCGCGGGCCTCCATGGCCGCGACGGCGGCCTCGTAGCCGACATAGCCGGTCGAAACCGCCCATTCCACGGGCGCGCTATCGGCCCTTCCGAAATAGGACGCGGAGACTTCAGCATTTAACGACCGGTCAAGCATGTCAGCGCCAATGTGGGCCTAAGGAACAGGGGGCGCAAAGCCCCCTTTGATTTCTTAGTGTTTTTTGATGGGTGGGGTTTTGGGTCAGGTTAACGCCGTCAACGTCGAGATATCGGTCGTGCTGGGTCGTTCCACCCTGCCTATGCAGCAATTGCTGCGGATGGGTCGAGGGGCGGTGATCCCGCTGGACGCTGGTGTCAACGAAGAGGTGTGGATCCTGGCCAATAACCACCCCGTGGCCCGCGGCGAGATCCAGATTAACGAGGATCGCATCTCCATCGCCGTCACCCGCGCGGCCGATGTTTACGACTATATGGCCGGCGGCTAGCCAGAACGCTTCACAAACGCGCGGGGGTTTGCTACCTGCCGCGCCTCACCACGAGCGGTCGTGGCGGAATTGGTAGACGCGCAGCGTTGAGGTCGCTGTGGGGCAACCCGTGGAAGTTCGAGTCTTCTCGACCGCACCAGTGAATCAGGGTCTTTCGCAGCTGCAGAGCTAGAGCATCGTCATACGTCAGGAGGGGAGGTCCGCATGAGTCGCGACACCGAACATCCTACGCAGGACGACGTTCTGGACCTGCGGGCTTCGAGAGGGAGCCTGACGTCCGCCGAGGTCGAGGACCTCGAGGATCTCGCCCTTGGCGAGGACTACGCCCTAAACCCTGACTTCGTAGCCATGGTCGTCGATGCGATCGACCGTGGCGACGCCGAGCGCCTGCGCGAACTGCTTGCGGCGCTGCATCCGGCCGACGTCGCCGACCTGATGGGCTTTCTACCGTCCGACTACCGCTCCGAGGTCGTGGCTCACCTCGATCCCGAAGCGCTCGCAGAAATCCTCTCCGAACTGGACACCGAGATCCGCGAGGACGTGCTGGAGCACGTGCCCTCCGAGATTCTCGCAAAGGCCCTTGGCGAGATGGACTCCGACGACGCGGTGGACGTCGTCGATGACCTGGAGGACGACAAGCGCGCCCAGGTGCTGGCGGCATTGCCCGAGATGGAACGCTCGGCCATCGAGAGCAGCCTGGCCTATGAGGACGAGACCGCCGGCCGCCTGATGCAACGCGAGGTGGTCTGGGCTCCGCAGTTCTGGACCGTCGGCCAGACCATCGAGCACTTCCTGAAGGAAGGCGACGAACTGCCTGAACTGTTCTTCGACGTCTATGTCGTTGATCCGGCCCACAAGCCCGTCGGCGCGGTTCCCGTCAGCCATCTGCTGCGAACCCGTCGTGACGCGCCGCTCGCCCAGGTCATGGAACCGATCACCGAGATCCCGGTCCAGATGGACCAGGAGGAGGTGGCCTACATCTTCGACAAATACCACCTGATCTCCGCCCCCGTCGTGGAGCCGGGCGGTCGGCTGGTGGGTCAGATCACCGTCGACGACATTGTGGGCGTCATCCAGGACGAGAGCGAAGAGGACATCCTCGCCCTGGCGGGGGTTTCCGACGCCGGCCGCGACGCCGGCGTCCTGGGCATCGTGCGCTCGCGCCTGCCCTGGCTGGTCCTCAACCTGCTTACCGCCACCGTCGCCGTCAGCGTCATCGCCGCCTTCCAGGCAGAGATCACCAAGCTGGTCACCCTGGCGGTCATCATGCCGATCGTGGCCTCCCTGGGAGGTAACGCCGGCACCCAGACGTTGGCGGTGGCCGTCCGCGCCCTAGCTAACCGCGAGCTGAACGCGTCGAACGCCATGCGTATCTTCCTGCGCGAGATCAGTGTCGGCGTTCTCAATGGTGCGACCCTGGCCGCCATCATGTCGGTGGCCGTCTTCTTCTGGTTCCACGACCCGCGTCTGTCGGTCACGGTGGGACTGGCCCTGATCGTGAATGTGTCCATCGCTGCGGTGGTAGGAACCCTCGTGCCCTTGACCCTTGATCGCCTTGGACGCGATCCGGCGGTCTCCTCGTCGGTGTTCGTCACATTCGTGACCGACTTCATGGGTTTCCTGTCCTTCCTGGGCCTGGCGGCTGTGATCCTGTTGTAAGCGGCCTCTATCTTGCCCGTTGAGACCCAAGCGCTCCGGCGCCTGTCTCAAACTGGGTCAACTGGTCATGAAGCCGCGTCATCAAGTTTCCCGAACTGCGATCGACCTGATCAAGCGGTTCGAAGGTTACCGCCGCAAGTCCGCACAGCTCGCCGACAGCCGCTGGACCATTGGCTATGGCCACACGCTCACCGCCCGCGAAGGCGCGGAAGTCTCGGAACAGGACGCCGAGGCGCTGCTGCTCTACGACCTGATCGCGGTCGCCCATTCGGTCAACGAGTGGACCTACACCCCGCTGACTCAGAACCAGTTCGATTCGCTGTGCGCCTTCGCCTTCAACATCGGCGTCGACAACTTCCGTCGCTCCTCGGTCCTGCGCCGTGTGAACGAGGGGCAACTGTTGCAGGCCGCCTGCGCCATGGAGCTGTGGCGCAAGGCCGACTTCGAGGGCGAACGCATCGTCATCGATGCCCTGGTCCGCCGCCGCTCGGCTGAGAAGACCCTGTTTCTAACCCCGACTCACGGCTGGGTCCCGGCCCCGTCGCCGATCCTTCGTCCCAATGTGGATATGGACGCCGCCGGCGCCGTGCCGCGCGAAACCCCCACCGCGCTGAAGGCGCCGATGGACGGCCCGCGCGCCATCGTCGAGCGTGAAACCGACGTCGTGGCTCCGCATGCCGCACCGGTGCTGCCCGTCGAAGCCATGGCGCCCGTCGCCCTTGCGACGCCCCAGCCTGCTCCGCCCATCGTGCCCGTCGTGCCGGACGAAGAGCTGCCGAGCCCGACTCAGACCGCCGCAGCCAGCGTCACCTCGCGCCTCTCCACCATCTTCCGCGACACCACGGCCGAGGAACCGACGGTCCAAGCGCCCTTCGAGCCAGCGCCCGTGAGTCAGGCCGCGCCGGAAGCTGAAGCCGCCGCGCCGGTCGAGGAGGCGCCGCAGCCGGTGGCGCCGCAGCCCTCATATGTGGAGCCGACCGCGCCACCTCCCGCCGCGCCGGTCGCAATGGCCGCAGGCGACCGCGCCTTCATCCTGACGCCGCCGGAAGAGACCTATCAGCCCGAGGTCGCCGAACGGCCCCGTCTGGAACTGCCCGTTGCGGCCAATGAATCGCATCCGACCCTGTTCGACCGCCAGACCTCTGCGGCCAACGATCAACTGGGCCTGCCGTCGCCGCCGCGCGAAGAGCGCCGGGTCTATATCGACGACACGCTGGAATACGACCCCGCCTTCGATCTGCTGGAGCCGGAACAACCCAAGCTGAGCTTGCCGCTGCTGATCGGCCTGACGGTGGTGGGCCTGGCCTTCTTCGCCGGGGGCCTGTTCTGGGCGGCCAGCGTCAGCCCCGACAGCGACGGCGGCCTGTTCAACCCTATGACCGTGGGCTGGATGGCGGCGCTCGCCGGCATCGGCTTCTTCGGTGTGGCGGTCTATCTGATGCTCGACCGGCTCGGCCGGGGCGACATCGACGAAGAAGACGACCTCGACGCCGAGTGACCACTTCCCGGGGGGGGATTGAGTGGGAAGGGGCCTGGCGCGTACCGCCGGGCCCCTTTCTCGTTTCGGGCGCGCTCGCGGCGAAGCGGGCTGCGTGCTAACACCGCCCCATGATCCCGAACCATGGACCTTCGCTGGATTTCGGACTTGGCGAGACCGCCGAGGCTATCCGCGATACTACCCAGCGCTTCGCCGCTGATCGCATCGCGCCCCTGGCCGCCGAAATCGACGCGACAAACACCTTCCCGCGCCTGCTCTGGCCGCAGATGGGGCAGCTTGGCCTGCACGGCATCACGGTCGAGGAAGAGTTCGGGGGCCTTGGCCTCGGCTACCTCGAGCACGTGGTGGCCATGGAGGAGGTGAGCCGCGCCTCCGCCTCGGTTGGCCTCTCCTACGGCGCCCACTCCAACCTCTGCGTGAACCAGATCCGCCGCTGGGGCTCGGAGGACCAGAAGCGCCGCTACCTGCCGGGCCTGATCTCCGGTGAGCACGTTGGCTCCCTGGCCATGAGCGAGAGCGGCTCGGGGTCCGACGTGGTCTCCATGAGCCTCAAGGCCGAGCAGCGCGGTGACCGCTACGTCCTGAACGGAACCAAGTTTTGGATCACCAACGCGCCGCATGCCGACGTTCTGGTGGTCTACGCGAAGACCGCGCCAGGCGAGAGTAGCAAGGGCATCAGCGCCTTCCTGATCGAGAGGGACTTCAAGGGTTTTTCGGTCGGCCAGAAGCTGGACAAGATGGGCATGCGCGGCTCTGACACCGGGGAACTGGTGTTCGAGGACTGCGAGGTTCCGGAAGAGAACGTCATGGGGCCCGTGAACGGCGGCGTCGGCGTGCTGATGAGTGGCCTGGACTATGAACGCACCGTGCTCTCGGGCGGGCCGCTGGGGATCATGCAGGCCTGCCTGGACGTGGTCCTGCCCTATGTCCGTGAGCGCAAGCAGTTCGGAAAGCCCATCGGTTCTTTTCAACTGATGCAGGGCAAGGTGGCCGACATGTACGTCGCCTTGAACTCCGCGCGGGCCTACGTCTATGCGGTGGCCAAGGCCTGCGACGCCGGGAGGACCACGCGGTTTGATGCGGCCGGCGCCATCCTGATGGCGTCAGAGAACGCCGTGAAGGTCAGCCTGGAGGCTATCCAGGCCCTGGGCGGGGCGGGCTACACCAAGGACTATTCGGCCGAGCGCCTGCTGCGGGACGCCAAGCTCTACGACATCGGCGCCGGCACCAACGAAATCCGCCGCTATCTGATCGGGCGCGAACTGATCGGCGCCTAGGACAAGCCACGTCAACGGTTTCTACACCGGCGATTCACCTTAGATAGGCAGACCGCGCCGGGGGGCGGAGGTGAGAACGATGCGAACCGCCCTCGGCCTGCTGCCGCTGCTGCTGCTTGCGAGTTGCGCCAGTCTGGAACCCCGGCGCGCCTGCGCGCCCGGGGAGGAGCCCATGCGCACCGCCCAGCTGTTCTTTGGCCAGAACATTGGCGACAAGCCTGGCGTCTCGGATGTCGACTTCCGCAAGTTCACCGACGAGGTCCTGACCCCGCGCTTTCCGGAGGGCCTGACGGTCCTTGATGGCGGTGGCCAGTGGACTGGGGCCGAGAACAAATTGATCCGCGAGGCGGCCAAGGTGGTGGTGCTGGTGCTACCCAAGGAACGCGGCGACACCCAACGCAAGCTGGGCGAGGTGCGGCAGGCCTATATCCAGCGTTTCCACCAGGACAGCGTGATGATGATCAGTCAGCGGGCTTGCGTGTCGTTTTAAGTCCGGAACCCGACTCGCCGCCCAGGGGTTTGATCTCCCGAACTCAGGAGAAGAACCCCATGCGTAAGATCCTCATGCTAGCCCCCGCCGCCATCATCGCCATGACCCTGGCGGCCTGCGGCACCACTGTCACTGAACGCGCCGCCACCGGCGCTCTGGGCGGCGCGGCCGTCGGGGCGGTGGTCAGCGGCGACGCCAAGGGCGCGCTCGCGGGCGCCGCCATCGGCGGTGTCGCCGGCGCGGCCACGACCCCGCGTCGCTAACACCCTCTAGTCGAGCCCGACGGCCATGGCTCTCAGAGCCATGGCCGTCGCGGCGTCGGCCGGGAAGAAGGCTTCCAACGTCAGTTCAGACAAGGTCACGTCCACCGGAGTGCCGAACACCGTGGTCGTCGATAGGAACGATAGAACACCGCCTTCCGCCGTCCTCAACTGGAACGGGATCGCCACCCCCGCGAGCGCGTCTGTAGGCGTGCGCGGCGCCTGTCCGCCAGGGATCGGATAGGCTCTGACCTCGGTCAGCAGGTCGGCCAGCCCCTGATCGGCCGTCAGTTCCACCTCCCGCCGCAACCGATCCAGGATGTGGGCGCGCCATTCGTGGAAGTTGTCCGTGCTCCGCGCCAAGCCGCGCGGATGCAGGCTCAGTCGGATGACATTCAGCGGTGGCGCCAGCAGATCAGCGTCGATGCCCGTCAGCAGCGCCGCGACCATTCGATTCGCACTGACCAGGTTCCACTGTCGGTCCACCGCCATGGCCGGGAACGGCTCATGACCCGTAAGGATCAGGCCCACCGCACGCCGGGCCGCCGCCAAGGCGGGGTCGTCGAGCGACCGTTGCGGAAAGACCGGCGCGAAGCCCGCCGCCACCAGGATCACATTGCGGTCTCGCAACGGGATTTCGAGCTGGTCGGTCAGGCGCAGCAGCATGTCGCGGCTCGGCTGAGCGCGGCCGGTCTCCACAAAACTCAGGTGTCGGGTCGAGATATCGGCCTCCAGGGCGAGGTCGAGCTGGCTCATCCGACGCCGCTGGCGCCAGTCACGAAGATGGTCGCCCACCGCGGTTGCTGTTCCGATCATGACGCGAGGATAGCTCCGAGCCGGCGCGGGCTCCATGACCTGGCAGGTAATCGCGCGGTTTCCCGGACGTCGTCAGTCTCTCCCCATGCCGCGACGGTTCGCGGTCTTAAGGAGACCTGCCCGTGCTTGAAGCGTTGATCGACAGCTACATCGCCGTCTGGAACGAGACTGACGGCGCCGCCCGCTACGCCCTGGTGACAAAGATCTGGGAGCCGGACGCCCGCTATATTGACCCCATGACGTCGGGGCAGGGTCACGACGGCATCGACGCCATGATCGGCGCGGCCCAAGGCCAGTTCCCCGGCATGACCTTCTCTCGACGCGGGACGCTGGACGCCTTCGGCGACCGAGTCCGTTTTAGTTGGGACCTGGGTCCGGCCGGCGCGGCGCCGGTCGCTGGTGGAACCGACTTCGCGGTGGTCACGGATGGCCGTTTCGCCAATGTCACCGGGTTCCTGGACTTCACACCCGGCTGATCTCCAGACATGCGAAAGGCCGCCGGGGGCGCCCGGCGGCCTTTCCACTGTCAGACCCGGCGCGGCTCTCGCAAGCCTCTCCAGGCACGCCTAAGGTCTGCAGCGTCCGCTCGAAGGGAGGCCTCAGCGGGGGCGCGAGACGGAACCCTGAGCAGATGCGTTGACGCCGACCGACGCGTCAGCCCCGTCCCGCGAGGCGTTGGCCGACGTTTTGGCCGAGGCATCGGCGTCGGCGTTCGCGTTGACGGACCTGGCCGTACGCAATGCAGCGCGCTTGGCGGCGCGGGCTTCGGCGCGGGCCTGGCGGGCAGTCTGGGCCGCGGTGTCGCGAGCATAGTCGGCCGTGCTGCTGGCGGTGTCGCGGGCATAGCCGCCGGCGCCGCGAACCGTGGAGCCGACCCCGCTGGTATCCAACGAGCCTCCGAGTGAGCCGGAACCCATCACTCCGCCGCCAGCTCCGCCGACCATGCCGCCGAC
>NZ_JBBKVV010000125.1:0-15444 GCF_037968635.1 Phenylobacterium sp. | reverse complement strand
GGGGATCGTGGGTCAGGTCGCTCAGCCAGGCGCCAACGAATCGGCTGTCGCCGCCGAACACGTCGCCAGCCCCTCGCTCAGCGCCCCGACACCGGTTAGCCTGTCAAAGCCGCCCCGGTGGACCTGGCTCGTCGGCCCCGGGGTCTGCGCTTTGAGAACAAGGGTTCGGCATGGCTGAGGATCAAGAACACCCCGAAACCGGCGGCAAGCCCGGGGCGTGGGCGCGGTGGAACGCCATCACCCTGTGGAAGCGGGTGATGCTGGGCCTGTTGCTCGGCTCTGTCGTGGGGCTAAGCCTGCACTACGGCCTCGGCGGCGAGGCGGCCGGCGCCTTCACCGGGGCCTGGCTGAGCCCGCTGGGAGAGGCCTTCGTCCAGCTCATCCGGATGTTGGTGGTCCCGTTGATCTTCACCAGCCTGGCGTCGGGTGTGATGGCCATGGGCGATCCGGCCAAGCTGGGTTCGGTCGGCTTGAAGTCGGTGGCGCTCTATATGCTCACCACCCTGTTCGCCGTCAGCATCGGCATGGTCCTTGGCTATGTCCTGCAGCCCGGCGCGGGCGTGGATTTCGCCGGGGTGACGCCTGGGGAACTGCAGAGCGAGGCGCCATCCATCGCGCAACGCCTGATCGCGATCATACCCGCCAACCCCTTCCAGGCCCTGGCCTCGGGCGACATCCTGGCGGTGATATTCTTCGCCATCCTGCTGGGGGTGGCCGTGCTGGTCATGGGAGAAAAGGCCCGGCCGGTGGGCGCGGTGCTGGAGGCCGGCGCCGAGGTGACGACGAAGATCACCCAGTGGGTGATGGAGCTGGCGCCGTTCGGCGTCTTCTTCCTGATCGCCACCGTCACCGGCGAGAAGGGACTGTCGACCTTCACCGCGGTGGCGATGCTGGCGCTGTGCGTCTATCTCGGCTGCTTCCTGCAGATCGTGCTGGTCTATTTCGGCATTATCGGCGGCCTCCTGAGGCTGCCCTTGATGCGGTTCTGGCGCGGGGTGCTGGACGCCCAGGCGGTGGCCTATTCCACCTCCTCGTCCTCGGCGACCATGCCGGTCACGCTGTCGTGCACGCGGTTCAATCTGGGGGTCAGCAAGGCTGTCGCCTCCTCGGTCATTCCCCTGGGCGCGACCATCAACATGGACGGCACCTCGCTCTATCTTGGGGTCCTGGCGCTCTTCGCGGCGCAGGCGTTCGGCATTCCCTTGTCGGGCGCCGACTATCTGGTGATCGCGGCCACCGCGACCCTGGCCTCGATCGGGACGGCCGGTATTCCCTCAGCGTCGCTGTTCCTGCTGGCCACGGTCCTGGGCGCCATCGGCGCCACGGGAGAACAGATCGCCCTGATGGTCGGGTTCCTGCTGCCCTTCGACCGCCTGATGGACATGATGCGCACCCTGACCAATGTGACGGGGGACATCACCGTCGCCGTGGTGGTGGCCAAGAGCGAGGGCGAGCTGGATGAGGTGGTCTTCCGCAGCGAGGCTGTGCTTTAGGCTCGGCCGCAGGCGGGTTTTCGACGCGTCGGCCTAGCCTTGGGCGATGACGGTCCGCGGGCCCAACCCACTTCAGGTGTGGACCGCGCCCATCCGGCTCCAGGCGGGTGACAAAGCCTCCGTCGGTGCTTGTTGATTGCTTTCGGCCGGGGCTAGGCTTCGCCAAGCCTGCGCGTGGAGTCTCCAGTATGAGCCAGTTTGCTTTCGACGATGCGGCGGCCAAGGCGATGGAAGCGATCTACCTCACGCCGGACGTGGTTGCGCAGAGGGCGCGCGTGCTTGACCTGTTGGCGCCATCGCCCGGCGAGCGGGTGCTGGACGTCGGCGTCGGACCCGGCTTGCTGGCCCTGGACCTGGCGCGCCTGGTGGGAGAGTCCGGACGGATGGTCGGGCTTGACCTGGCGCCCGCCATGGTCGCAACGGCCACTGCCAGGCTGGCGGCGCTGCCTCAGGCAGAGGTAAGGCTCGGCGACGCCACGGACCTGGACCTGCCCGACGCGGCCTTCGATCTGGCCGTCTCAACCCAGGTCTACGAATACGTCGCCGACATGCCGCGCGCGCTCAACGAACTCCATCGCGTGCTTCGCCCCGGCGGGCGGGCATTGATCCTGGACACCGACTGGCGAAGTATCGTCTGGCACTCATCGGACTCCGCCCGCATGGACCGGATGTTGGCCTGCTGGGATGGCCACCTCGTCGATCCGCACCTGCCCGCGAAACTGGGGCCGATGCTTCGAGCGGCGGGTTTCGAAGTCCGACGGGTCGAGATCGTCGCGATGTTCTCGCCGCGCTGGCAGCCGGTCAGCTATGCGGGCGGCATGATCGGCGCCATCCGCAATTTCGTTCGCGCCAACGGTCAGCAGTTCGGCTTGGCGGCCGCGGAACTGGAGGCCTGGTGGTCCGATCAGGAAGCCCTGATCGCGGCCGACGCCTTCTTTTTCAGCGTCAATCGGTACGCCTTCCTGGCGACGCGTTAGGTCCGCATTGATTTCGGCGCTGTCAGCCCAACGGCGCGTGGTCGCCAGTTTGGCGCAATTTCCGCAACCCCAGCCAGGCTCAAGCCCATGAGGGGGAGGGACGCCAGAGACCACCTTGCGGGGAATTTTGGCGGTGAGAGAGGGATTCGAACCCTCGTTAGGCTTTCACCTAAACACGCTTTCCAAGCGTGCGCGATCGACCACTCCGCCACCTCACCGGCCGTCACGAGCAACCCTTGGGCCGTCGCGAAGGCGCGCAATATACTCATGAAGCTCGCCCGGGCAAGCGGCGTCGGGTCGCGGCGGCAAGATGGTTGGGATCGAACAGCGAACGGGCCTCGCGGCGGGTGAGCGCGGTCTCCAGTTTCACGCTGTCGACGGACCATTGGGCGAGGTCCTGGCGGGCGTTAGGCCGGGCCTCGCGCAGGGCCTGGGCCAGGGCGCCGAGTCGGGTGTCGGCGGCCCGCAGGCGGGCGCGATCGCCGGGTAGGGCGGCGTAGCGCTCGTCGATCAGGAAGAGGTGGGCGCGGGCGGCGGCGACCATGACTAGGGCGGCGGGGCGGTCGCCGCGCCGGGCGAGGGCGTCGGCGGCGGCCAGAGCCCTGCGGGTGTCCGACATCACGGCCTTCACGGTGAGAGGGTCGGAATCGGCGCGGGGACAGGCGGCGGGCGACAGCGCGCGGACATAGGTGACGAGGCCGGCCAGCACGGCGGGCGTCGGCTCGGGTCCGTCGAACTCCTGGGTGATCAGGCCGTGGATAAAGGGGGTCAGGTCGTCGGGCGCGATCTTGAGGCCGGCCCGCGAGCCGCTGAGGTCGGGGATCGGGCGTGGATCATCGACGCCGTCGCCGCGATGGGAGCTGAACAGGGAAGAGGTGACGTCGGCCGTGCCCGGCGCGCCGGAGAGGCCGGGGAACAGGAAGTCGGGATTGTTCCGCCCCGACCGGTGGCAGGTCTCGCAGGCGACCCCGGCGCGGGCCGCCTGGCCGCCCAGCAGCGTAGGCGTGCGGAAGGCGGCACGGCCGATCTCCACCAACAGACGGATCTCAGGGTCAGGGGCGAGCGACAGGCACTCCGGCGGGGCCGTGGTCAGCACGCGCACGACATCGGCCCCCGGCGCCAGCCAGCGCTGGGCGCGCAGAGGCGTATCCTGGGCCACCGCGATCCCGGTGATCAGGAGGAAGCCGGCGGCTAGGTGGAGGGTTCGTGACCGGCGTCGACCCAACGGCGCAGCTCCTCGGCCTCGGCGCAGCCATAGGCGCAGATGCGGTCGAGCCGGGCCAGCATGACCCGGGCGCCGGCCAGGTCGCCGCGCTCCACCTTCAGCTCGCCGTAATATTCCGTGGCGCCGCGGTGCTCGGGGGCGATGGCCAGGGCCTGGCGGTAGTAGGTCTCGGCCCGGTCGAACTGGCCCTTCTTGCGCCAGATGTAGCCCTGGTAGGTGAGGATGTCGGGGTGGGGGCCCAGGGCCTCACGGGCGGCGGCCAGCGAGGTCAGGGCCTCGTCATAGCGATGCTCGTTGATCAGGCTGACGGCGGCGACATAGGCGCGGTCGCCGGCGGCGGGGCCGGCGAACAGCAGCGATCCCGAGGCCGCGGTCGCCGATCCGGCGATGGCGGTCTCCACCGCCTTGACCGCCGCGGCGATCGAGGGGGCGTCGGCACAGGTCCCGCAGGCCTGGGCGCGGGCTTTCAGCCACTCCAGCTCGCTCTGGGCCTTGGCGTCCTTCAGGCCCCCCAGGGCCATGCCGAGGCCGCGATGGGCCTCGATGTTGTCCGGCTCCAACTTCACGGCCTTTTCATAGGCGCGCCGGGCGCCCTTCATGTCGTTCTGGCCGGCGTTGGCGGTCCCCAGCAGACGCCAGGCCTCGGCGTTCTTGGGTAGGGCGTTCACCACGTGGGTCAGGGCCCGCTCGGCGTCCTTGTACTTCTTGTCGTTGAGGGCCTGGATGGCCTTCACATATTCGGCGGCCGGATCGTAGGCCGGGGCCGAGGCGCTCGGCATTTCGCCGCCACCGCCGCCGCCGCCGCCGGAACTCCAGGCCGCGCCCGTCGCCGAGAGGCTGATCACCGCGCCCAGTAGCAGCGCCCTGCGCAAAGCCTCATTCATCGTCGCCTCCCTGGAATCCCACATAACAGTGTCATGTTCCGCGCGCGGCGTCAGCGGCGGCGGTGGGCAAACGGCGCGCGCTCACCGTATATTGAGCGCCCGTGCCGCAAGGACCCTCATGACCCCCGCCCAGTTGGACGAAGCCTGCCTGGCCCTGCCCGCGGCGACCCGGGTGGTCCAGTGGGGCGGCAGCGATGTCTACAAGGTGGGCGGCAAGATCTTCGCCATCGCCGGGCTGGCGGGCGGCCTTATGTTCAAGGTCACCGACCTGGCCTACGAGGTGATGACGCAGAGCGGCATGGCCAAGCCGGCGCCCTATCTGGCGCGCGCCAAGTGGGTGTCCTTCGATGACCTGGCGGCGCTGGACGCGGGCGAGGTGTCCGACTGGCTGAGGACCGCCCACGGGCTGGTGGCCGCCAAGCTCACCCGAAAACAACGGGCCGAACTGGCGCTCTAGCCGTCCAGCATCCTGCGGATCTCGCGGATCGCGTCGGCGGTCTTTGAGCGGCGCTGGCGCCAGATCAGCAGACTGACGGCGCCAAGCGTGGTGACGAGGAAGGCGATGGGTCCGAATATCCAGGCCGCCGCCGCAAGCGAGAAGTAATAGCCCCGCACCCCGGCGTTGAAGGCCGAGAGCGCCGGGTTCAAGACCCGCGCGGCGGCCTCGCCATAGGCGTCCTTGAAGGCCTGGTCCTGCGTGTCGGGCGCCGCCCCCACCACGGCGATGCAGTAGTTCATCTGGCGGATGGCCCAGATGAAGTCGAGCAGGCCTCGGGCGAGCGCGATCAGGACCAGGGCGATCTGGAACTCGAACAGCAGGCGGGTGGAGGTCTTGATCACCACCAGGCTTGAGGCCGACCGGAAGGTGCTTTCGCCGCCGAACAGCACCCCGGCGGCGGCGGCGATCAGGATCAGGTTGGAGGAGGCGAAGAAGGATGCGGAGTTCAGGACGTGGCCGAACAGCTGGCCGTCCATGAACCGGTTCTCGCGCCCGGCCATGTTCTTCATCCAGCCCAGCCGGATGACGGTCATGTCGGTGTTGATGGCGCCCTTGCCCCGGGCCGCGGCCTTCAGCAGGGGCTCATAGGCCAGCCACGCCACCGCAAAGACGATGAGCGCGGCCAGGTCCAGGGGCGAGAGCGTCAGGGGCAAGGCTGGGCCCTCTTGAAGTTGGAGCATGTCCGGGCGGCGAACCGGCTCTCACTTGCGCCTGACATGCTCAGTCCTCCGTGATCAGGCTGTGCTTGTTGGTGTCGCGCAGGGTGAGCGCCACCAGGAAGGCGATGGCCATGATCGAGGCGACATAGACGTAGAAGCCGCTCTCCATGCCCTCCTTCTTGAACCACAGGGCCACATATTCCGCCGTGCCGCCGAAGATGGCGTTGGCCGTGGCGTAGGGCAGGGCGACGCCCAGGGCCCGAACGTGGGCCGGGAACAGCTCGGCCTTCAGCACGGCGTTGACGGCTGTGTAGCCCGACAGGATCAGCACCAGGGCGCACATCAGGGCGAAGGCCATGGTGGCGTCGGAGGTCACCGCGATCTTCGCGAAGATGGGATAGGTGAAGATGGTTCCCAGCAGGAACGCCGCCGTCAGCGTGGCCTTGCGGCCGACGATGTCTGAGAGGGCTCCGAACGCCGGCTGGGCGAACATGTAGACCAGCAGGGCCGCGGCGGTGATCGCCGTGGCCACGTCCTTGGTGAAGCCAGAGGTGTTGACCAGGAATTTCTGCATGTAGGTCGTGTAGGCGTAGAAGGCCAAGGAGCCCGCCGAGGTCAGGGCGAAGATGGTCGCCGTCTCCTTGGGGAACTTCACGAACAGCAGCATGGTCCGCGAGCGTTCCGCGCCCTCGGCCTGGGCGGTCAGGTAGGACTGACTCTCCTCGAGCCCGGTGCGGATCCAGAACACCACGACGGCCAGGACCCCGCCGATGGCGAAGGGGATGCGCCAGCCCCAGTCGTCCAGGTCCTCGGGCGACAACACGTTCTGCAGCAGGATGAGCACGGCAAGCGCGGTGAGCTGGCCCAGGATCAGGGTGACGAACAGGAAGCTCGACCAGAAGCCCCGGCGTTTCCGGCCGGCCATCTCCGACATGTAGGTGGCGCTGGCGCCGTACTCGCCGCCCAGGGACAGCCCCTGGACCAGACGGGCCAGGACGAGGGCCACCGGGGCGGCGGTTCCGATCATCGAATAGTCGGGGATGATGGCGATGGCGAAGGAGCCGGCGCACATCATGGCCACCGAGACGGTCAGGGCGGCCTTGCGCCCCGCGCGGTCGGCGTAGAGACCCATGAACCAGGCGCCGATGGGCCGGGCCAGGAAGCCCACGGCGAACACCGCGGCGGCCTGCAGAAGCTGGGCGGTCTCGTCGCCCTTGGGGAAGAAGTGCTTGGCGAAATAGAGGGCGAAGGAGGAGTAGACGAACCAGTCGTACCATTCGACGAAGTTGCCGGCCGAGCCGCCCAGAATGGCCTTGGCCCGCTGCATGGGCGTGAGCCCCGGCGCCATGGCCTCAGGCGGAAGTTCGCCGCCGCTCTCGGTAACCGTCATGCATTCCCCCGACGCAACTGGATCGGGGGAATGCTAGAGGGTCTTCGTCCCTACGCGAAGGGCGCTTGCGCTATATCCGGCCCATCAGGACCAGGATCAGCACGATCACCAGCACCAGGCCCAGGCCGCCGGAGGGCAGGTAGCCCCAGGAGCGCGAGTGGCCCCAGGTGGGCAGGGCGCCGACAAGGGCGAGGACGAGGATGATCAGCAGAATCAAGCCGAGCGACATGGGGTAGCCTCCCTTGAGCCCGACGATCTGCCAGGCGGTAAGGCCGGAAAACGAGCGTCGCCCGGGAAGGTTGCCGCCGGAGCCTATTCGGCCATGTCGGCGGTGTGCAGATGGGCGTCGGCCTCTTTCACCTTGAGCGCGTAGAGCAGGCCGATGAAGGCGCCCTTGACCCGGGGCAGCAGGGTCAGGGTCGCCACCGCCAGCGGGATCAAGGTGGCCGGCAGCATGATCGCCGCCGGCGCCTGCCAGATGATCGGGAACAACAGCAGCGGCGCCACCAGCAGGTGGCCGACGATCAGGATCGTGAAATAGGCCGGGCCATCGTCGGCGGGGTACTGGGCGATGTCATGGCCGCAGACCTGGCAGCGCGGCTCGACCTTCAGGTACTTCCAATAGAGCGCGCCCCGCTCGCAGTGGGGGCAGCGGCCGCGAAGACCGCGGGTCATGGCTTGGATCAGGGTGGGACGCACGTGGGGGGACATGCTCGCCATATGTGTATCAGGCCCCTGGGAGTCCAAGGTGACGGGCGGTCGCATGGGGAACATGATCGTCGCAATCCCAGACGGGGCTTGGGGTTCCCCTGGCAGGGCGCGTCGTTAGGTCCCACCGCGCCAACGGGAACGTATCACCCCCGCAACCCATTGGTGAGCAAGACGCGGAGAAGATTCATGAATTCCGATCCAGCCAAGCCGGTCGCCGCCCAGCCCGCCCCCGATACGGCGCCGTCGGGCCGACCGATCCACGGCCACACCGGACCGACGACCCCGGCCGAGGACAAGATGCGGGACGCCGGCCCGACGGCCGCGCCGCCGGGTGACAAGGCCAAGATCGCGCGAGCGGCGTCCCGCGAGGAGGACGCCTGACGTCTAGCGCTTGGCGTCGTTGGCCGCGTCGCTGACCGCGCGGCCGGCGGCCTGAACGTCGCGGCCCGCGCCGGAGATGGTGTTGCAGGCAGCCGTCAGCAGGGCGGTGGCGGCGACGGCGAGAACCAGGATCTTGCGCATTCGAGAATTCCTCAAGGAGAGGCCGGCGTCATAGCCAAGCTTGAGGGCGTTTTCTAGGCGACACCGCCGCCGTCCGGCAAGCCGGATGAGCCGGGCTAGTCGGCGTCCATCTTGAGCGCGGCGATGAAGGCTTCTTGCGGGATCTCGACCTTGCCGAACTGGCGCATGCGCTTTTTGCCGGCCTTCTGCTTGTCCAGCAGCTTGCGCTTGCGGCTCATGTCGCCGCCGTAGCACTTGGCTGTCACGTCCTTGCGCAGTGCGCGGACGGTCTCACGCGCGATGATCCGGCCGCCGATGGCCGCCTGGATCGGGATCTGGAACATGTGGGGACTGATGAGGTCCTTCATCTTCTCCACCATGCCCCGGCCACGGGCCTCGGCGCGGTCGGCGTGGACCAGCATGGACAGCGCGTCCACCGGCTCGGCGTTCACCAGGATGGTCATCTTCACCAGGTTGCCGACCCGATAGCCCTCGATGGCGTAGTCGAAGGAGGCGTAGCCCTTGGAGACGCTCTTCAGCCGGTCATAGAAGTCGAACACCACCTCGTTGAGGGGCAGGTCGTAGACCACCAGGGCGCGGGACCCGACATAGCTGAGTTCGCGCTGTTCGCCGCGGCGGTCCTGGCAGAGCTTGATCACCGAGCCGAGATACTCGTCCGGGGTCAGGATGGTGGCCTTGATCCAGGGCTCGGCGATGGTGGCGATCTTCACCGGATCGGGCAGGTCGGCCGGGTTGTGCAGCTCCATCTCCGAGCCGTCGTTCAGGCCGATCTTGTAGACCACGCTGGGCGCCGTCGCGATCAGGTCGAGGTCGAACTCGCGGCTGAGGCGCTCCTGGATGATCTCCAGGTGCAACAGCCCCAGGAACCCGCAGCGGAAGCCGAATCCGAGCGCCGCGCTGGTTTCCATCTCGTAGGTGAAGGAGGCGTCGTTCAGACGCAGGCGACCGATGGCGGCGCGCAGGTCCTCGAAGTCGGCGGCGTCCACGGGGAACAGCCCGCAGAACACCACCGACTGGGCGACCCGGAAGCCGGGCAGGGCCGTCGCGGTCTGGCGCTTTTCATCGGTGATGGTGTCGCCGACGGCGGCGTCGGCCACCTGCTTGATCTGGGCGGTGATGTAGCCGATCTCGCCGGGACCCAGCTCGCCGGTCTCGGTCTGCTTGGGGGTGAAGACCCCGATGCGGTCGATCTGGTGAGTGACGCCCGCATTCATCATGCGCACCTTCATCCCGGCCTTCAGCACCCCGTCGAGGACGCGGACCAGCACGACGACGCCGAGATAGGGGTCGTACCAGGCGTCCACCAGCAGGGCCTTCAGGGGGGCGTCGCGGTCGCCCTTGGGGGGCGGCAGGCGGGTGATCACCGCCTCCAGGACATCGGCGATGCCTTCGCCGGTCTTGGCCGAGCAGAGCACCGCGTCCGAGGCGTCGATGCCGATGACGTCCTCGATCTGCTGGCGCACCCGTTCGGGCTCGGCGGCGGGCAGGTCGATCTTGTTGAGGACCGGCACGATCTCGTGGTTGTTGTCGATGGCCTGGTAGACGTTGGCCAGGGTCTGGGCCTCGACGCCCTGGCTGGAGTCCACCACCAGGATGGAGCCTTCGCAGGCGGCCAGGCTGCGGCTGACCTCATAGGCGAAGTCGACGTGGCCGGGGGTGTCCATCAGGTTCAGGACGTAGGTTTCGCCGTCCCGGGCCTTGTAGTCGAGGCGCACGGTCTGGGCCTTGATGGTGATGCCGCGCTCGCGCTCGATCTCCATGTTGTCCAGCACCTGTTCGGTCATCTCACGCTTGGTGAGGCCGCCGGTCTCCTGGATCAGGCGATCGGACAGGGTCGACTTGCCGTGGTCGATGTGGGCGACGATGGAAAAGTTGCGGATTTTGGAGAGAGGGGTGCTCATGGTGCGCCAGCCTCTATCACATTCCGGCGCTCCTGCGAGGGTGGAGCGGCCCGTGGCGCGCCATCATGCTTAATCGGGCGTTAAGCTCGGCCGCCGCATTGATGGCGCCAGGGGATGGGAGGCTGCTTCGCCTTCACTCGGGGACGTTCCATGGATCGCCGCACACTGATCGTTTCGGGCCTGGCCACGCTAGGCGCAGCGGGGGCCGCAAAGGCCCAGACGCAGGGCCAGCCAGGGCCCTACCAGACGCCCAACTATCCGGCGGCGCCGGCGCCCTATCCGGGCCAGAGCCCCAACTATCAGGGCCAAAATCCCAACTATCCCGGCGCGGCTCCGGCCGAGCCCTTCACCAGCGAAGAGATCGTCAACAACGTCTCAGACTTCCTGGGTGTGACCGCCGAGGCCGCCGGCGGGGCCATCGAGCGGGTGTTCCGCGAGAACGGCCGACCCACCGCCTATATCGCCGGGCAGGAGGCCTCTGGGGCGATCTCGGTCGGCGCCCGATACGGCAAGGGCCTGCTGTACATGAAGAACCGCGAGCCGCTGGAGGTCTTCTGGCAGGGTCCGTCGGTGGGCTGGGACCTGGGGGGCAACGCCAGCCGCGTCTTCACCCTCTGCTACAATCTCCAGTATCCGGAAATTCTCTTCCAGCGCTTCCCCGGTGTCGAGGGCTCGGCCTATCTGGTGGGGGGCGTGGGGGTGAACTATCTGCGGTCCGACGACGTGATCCTTGCCCCGATCCGCGCCGGTGTCGGCCTGCGGCTGGGCGCCAATATCGGCTATCTCGGCTTCAGCCGGAAACGCCGCGTCTGGCCGTTCTAGGGCGCGCCTGACGCCGTTGCGCGCCGCGCCTTCCGGGCCGTGAGCCGGCTCCCACTTCGCCTGACGCCGTTGCGCGCCGCGCCTTCCGGCCCGTGAACCGGCTCCCACTTCGCCTGCAGGCGCGCTCTAGTGTTTGTCGGTCTTGGAGGCCAGCAGGTCCATCAGCGCCAGCATGACCCCGGAGACCACGAAGGTCAGGTGGATGCCCACCAGCCAGGCCAGCGTCCGGTCCGGGATCGGCTCGTTCTCCGACAGGCGCATGAAGGCCCGCAGCAGGGCGATGCCGGAGATCGCCACGATGGAGGCGATCAGCTTCATCTTCAGGCCTGAGAAGTCCACCGTGCCCATCCAGGACGGGCGGTCCTCGTCGTCGCCGGTGTCGATCTTGGAGACGAAGTTCTCGTAGCCCGAGAAGGTGACGATCAGCAGCAGGTTGCCCGCCAGGGACAGGTCGATGAGGGAGAGCGCCATGAGGATGGCTTCCTCAGGGCTCATGGTGGTGATCTGGCTGAGCTCGTGCCAGGCCTCGTTGAAGAAGACGATAACCAGGCCGGCCAGGGCCAGGATCAGACCGACATAGAAGGGCGCCATCAGCCAGCGCGACCGGAACAGGGCCGTCTCAAGCCAGCGTTCGAGAACCGGCTTGGCGTGGTAGGGTTTGGCGGAGGTCGGGGGCGTGGTCATCGCCAAGGTATGGGATGGACCCACCCGCGTTTCAAGCGATCAGCGCCTCGGCGGGGCGGCCGCATCAATTTTGCTGGGAACCTGTCGGTCCTAACAGCGTAGCCTAGGCCGGGCGTGTTCGAGATGGGATTCGGCCGGACCTGGCCGCCACCGACTGGACGGGAGACGTCGGCTTGGAAAAATTGAGCGACGCGGCGTGGGCGTGGGTCGCCACCGGTCAATGGCTTGTCCCGGCCCGCCATATCGCGGTTTCGGCGGGGATCATCGTCGCGGGCTTTCTCGCCGCGCGGCTGGTCTCGATGGCGCTGAGCCGTTGGCGCGACCGCGTCAAGACCGGCCGGCCGATCATCTATATCGTCGAAAAGCTGTCGGGCTACGCGCTGGTCCTCACCGGCCTGTTCGTCGCCCTGTCGACCCTGGGCATCAACCTGACATCCCTGGCGGTGTTCGCGGGCGCGGTGGGCGTCGGCGTCGGTCTCGGCCTGCAGGGCGTCGTGCGGGAGTTCGTGTCGGGCCTGGTGTTGATCTTCGATCCGAACGTCCAGGTGGGCGATTTCATCGAACTGGAGAACGGTGTCCGCGGCATCATCGCCGAGGTCGGGCCCCGGGCCTCCCGCGTGCGGACCAATGACGGCCTGAACGTGGTGATCCCCAACTCCAAGCTGATTGAAAGTCAGGTGATCAACTGGACCCTGAAGGGCGGCACCCGCCGGATCCATGTGCCCTTCTCCGTGGCCTATGGCGTCGACAAGGCGCTGGTGCGCGACGTGGTCATCAAGGCGGCCCAGGCGACGTCCTTCACCCTGCCGGAATCGGAGCGTCACAAGACCCAGGTCTGGCTGACGGGCTTCGGCGACTCGGCCCTGAACTTCGAGCTGGTGGTCTGGCCGACCTTCGAGGCGGTGAAGCGTCCCGCCGCCATGCACGCGGCCTATACCTGGGCGATCGAGGACGCCCTGCGGTCTGCGGAAATCGAGATCCCCTTCCCGCAGGTGGACCTGCGGGTGCGGAGCCTGTTCGGGCAGGAGGGTTCGGAGGCTTTCAAGGCGGTCGGCCTGGAGACGGCGCGCGCCAAGGCCCATCGCCCGCACGCGCCTGCCGAGACCACCAACGACGCCGCCGACGCCCTGGTCGCCGACGTGGAGCAGGAGGCCCGGGACCGTCAGGCGCCGGGCCGCGACAAGGGCGATTAGCTGCGCAGCTTGGCGCCCACCGCCTTATCCGCCGCCGCCACGATCCTGGCCGACAGGGCCTCGATCTCCGGCTCGGTGAGGGTCTTCTCGCGGGGCTGGACCAGAACCTCGACGGCCACCGACTTGGAGCCCTCCGGCACGCCAGGGCCCGAATAGACATCGAACACGCGGGCGTCGGCGATCAGGGCCTTGTCGGCCCCCAGGATTGGACGCACCAGATCGCCGGCCGCCACGTCGGCGGCGACCACGAAGGCGAAGTCACGGCTGAGCGGCATGAGGGCCGAGATGTCGAGGGCGGGCCGGGTCTTGGTCGCCTTCTTCTTGCCCTCAGGGATTGCGTCGAGGTTCAGCTCGAAGGCCACCAGCGGGCCGTCGACGTCGAGGGCCTTCAGCACGCGGGGATGCAGTTCGCCGAACTCGGCCACCACGGTCTTGGGGCCGAGCTGCAGGCGGGCCGAGCGGCCGGGATGCCACCAGTCGGAGGTGGCGCCCTGGACCAGCTGCAGGTTCGGCGCGCCGATCTCCTCCAGGATGGCCATCAGGTCGGCCTTGAGGTCGAACAGCGGGTCGGACTTGGCGCCGTCCCAGCGGCGGGGCGGATGCGGCGCTACCAGGGCGGCCACGACCGTCACCTGATCCTCCGGCTCGTCGCCGCGATAGAGCGGGCCGATCTCGAAGGTCGCCAGGTCAGGGAAGCCGCGCCGGGCGTTGCGGCCCGCCGCCTCGATGAGGTTGGGCAGGATGGAGGGGCGCATGCAGTCCAGGTCCGAGGCGATGGGGTTGGTCACCACCAGCCTGGGGTCGCCGCCGCCGAACAGCTTGGCCGTCGCCTGGGCCGTGAAGCTCCAGGTGATGGTCTCGGCATAGCCGCGGGCGGCCATGGCGCGGCGGGCCACGCGGACCCGGCCCTGGCGCACGGTGAGCACGCCGCCGGCGGCCGGGGCGATCTGCGGCAGCGGGGTGGCCGGCAGAGCGTCGTAGCCCTGGATGCGGGCGACTTCCTCGACGAGGTCGGCTTTTCCCTCCACATCGCGGCGCCAGGACGGCGGAGTGACCTGGTCGCCGGCGATCGCGAAGCCGAGCTTGGTGAGGATCTCGTCGATCCGGGTATCGCCGATGTCGAGGCCCGACAACTGCTTCACATAGGACCGGTCGAAGGTCATGGCCACGGGCGGGGCGGGCGCCTCGCCGGCCAGGGTGACCTCGGAGGCCTCGCCGCCGCAGAGCTCCAGGATCAGCTTCGTCGCCAGCTCCAGGCCGGGCGCCAGCGACTGCGGATCGACAGTGCGGGCGAAGCGGTACTGGGCGTCGGAATTGATGCCGGTCGAACGGCCGGTCTGGGCGGTGAGGATCGGGTCGAACCAGGCGCTCTCCAGGAAGACGTCGGTGGTGGTCTCCGAACAGCCGGTGCTCTCGCCGCCCATGACCCCGCCCAGGCCGATGGCGCCTGAGCCGTCGGCGATGACGCAGATGTCGGGGGTGACGGCGTAGGTCTTGCCGTCCAGGGCCGCGACCTCCTCGCCCTGACGGCCCATGCGGGCCTCGACGAAGCCACCGGTGAGTTTGGCGGCGTCATAGACGTGCAGCGGCCGGGCGCGGTCGTAGGTGATCAGGTTGGTGATATCCACCAGGGTGTTGATGGAGCGCAGGCCGATGGAGGTCAGGCGCTGGGCCAACCAGGCCGGGGACGGCCCGTTCTTCACGCCGCGGATCAGCCGGCCGGAGAAGGCCGGGCAGGCCTGCGGCTCTGGCAGCCTGATCTCGATGGGATTGGCGAAGGTCCCGGTGACCGGGGCGATGGCGATGTCCTTCAGGTCGCCCAGACCGGCGGCGGCCAGGTCGCGGGCGATGCCCACCACGCCCAGCCAGTCGGGGCGGTTGGGGGTGACCTCGAAGTCGATCACCGCCTCCAGGCCGAGCGCCGTGGCGGCGGGCGTGCCCACGGCCAGGCTGTCGGGCAAATCCATGATGCCGTCGGACTCGCTGGCGGCCTCCAGCTCGGAGGCCGAGCAGAGCATGCCGTTGGACACCACGCCGCGCACCGGCTTCTCGACGAGCGTCACGCCCAGGCCCGGCACATAGGCGCCGATGGGGGCGTAGATGGTGGTCAGGCCCGCCCGCGCATTGGGGGCCCCGCAGACGATCTCCTTGCGGCCGTCGATGGTGTCCACCTGACAGACCCGCAGGCGGTCGGCGTTGGGGTGCTGAACCGCCTCGACGATCCTGGCGACCGTGAAGGCGGCGAGCTTCGTGGCCGGATCGGCGACGTGCTCGACCTCGAGGCCGGCCATGGTCATGGCGTCCACCAGTTCGGCGGTCGAAGCGGAAGTGTCGAGGTGCTCGCGCAGCCAGGAGAGGGTGAACTTCATTGGTCAAACTCCGAGCCCTTCCCCCTCGATGGGGGAAGGGTTGGGATGGGGGTGTTCGCGTAGGCGAGGCGGGAAGGGCGACGGTGGGCGCCGAGAGCGAACTTCGCCCCCACGT